>DATFRN010000050.1:0-14597 GCA_035263165.1 Acidimicrobiales bacterium
CGTGACCAGGGCGGTCATGTCGGTGCCGGAGTTGGTGATGAACGCCTTCTCGCCGTCGACGACCCACTCGCCGCCGTCCAGGCGGGCGGCGGTCCGGGTGCCGCCGGCGTCGCTGCCGGCGTCGGGCTCGGTCAGGCCGAAAGCGCCGAGGGCGCGGCCCGCGCACAGGTCGGGCAGCCACTCCTGGCGCTGGTCCTCCCGGCCGAAGTGGAAGATCGGGTTGGCGCCCAGGCCGACCGCGGCCTCCAGCGTGATGGCCAGCGACTGGTCGACCCGGCCCAACTCCTCGATGGCGATGCAGAGGGTGGTCAGGTCGGCGCCCCCGCCCCCGTACTCCTCGGGGAAGGGGATGCCGAACAGGCCCAGGTCGCCCATCTGGCGGACGACGTCGGTCGGGAACGTGTGCTCGGCGTCCCAGCGCTCGGCGTGGGGGGCGATCTCGCCCTCGGCGAAATCGCGGACCAGCTTGCGCAGGGCGTCCTGCTCGTCGGTGAACTCCACGTGCATTACCGGCGATGGTACGGCGGGAGGGCCGACCTATCCTCCGCGCGTGCACCCGCTCGCGGTCGTCGGGGGCCGGCTGCTGACCGGCCTGGAGGACGTGACCTCCGACCTGGCCGCACTCGACGGCGCCGGGACGTGGGCCGTCGTGCTGCCGTTCGACGGCGAGCCGGTGCTGGCCCGCTTCGCCGAGTCCCGGCCGGCCCGCCCGTGGCCGGGGCCGCGGTGGCGGGGGCCGGCGCCGGGCGCGTGGGCCTCCTCGCTCGACCGGGACGGGTTCTGTGCCCGGGTCTCCGCCATCCGCGACTCGATCGCCGCCGGGGACGTCTACCAGGTCAACCTCACCCGCCGGCTGTCGGCGCCGCTGCCGGCGGGGGCCGACGTGGCCGCCCTGGGCGCGGCCCTGGGGCAGGGCAACCCGGCGCCCTACTCGGCGGTGGTGCGGCTGCCGTCGGTGGGCTGCCATGTGGCCTCGGCGTCGCCCGAGCGGTTCCTGCGCCGGGACGGCGACCGGGTGGCGTCGTCGCCGATCAAGGGCACCGCCGCCGACCCGTCCGGCTTCCTGCCGAAGGACCGGGCCGAGAACGTGATGATCGTCGACCTGGTGCGCAACGACCTGGGGCGGGTGTGCGAGTGGGGCTCGGTGGCGGTGCCGGCGCTGTGCGCCGTGGAGGAGCACCCGGGGCTGGCCCACCTGGTGTCGACGGTGACCGGCCGGCTGCGCCCGGGCGTGACCTGGGGCGACATCGTGGGGGCGACCTTCCCGCCGGGGTCGGTGACCGGGGCGCCCAAGGAGGCGGCCCTGGCCCACATCGCCCGGCTGGAGACCGCGCCCCGGGGCGTCTACTGCGGGGCCGTGGGCTGGGTCGACGCCGGGGCGCGGCGGGGGGAGCTCAACGTGGCCATCCGCACCTTCTGGGTCGAGGACGGCCGCCTCCACCTCGGCACGGGCGGCGGCATCACCTGGGGCTCGACGCCGGCCGGCGAGTGGGCCGAGACCGAGCTCAAGGCCCGCCGACTGCTGGCCGTGGCGGCCGGGCGCCCGGTGGCGAGCCTGGTGGGCCGGTGACCGCGGGCGAGGCCGACCTCGGGCCCACCGGGGCGGTGTGGGTCGATGGCGGCCTGGTGGCGCCGGGCGAGGCCCGGGTGTCGGTGTTCGACCACGGGTTCACGGTGGGCGACGGGGTGTTCGAGACCGTGAAGGTGATGGGCGGGCGGCCGTTCGCCCTCGGGCGCCACCTCGACCGGCTGGGCCGGTCGGCGGCCGCCCTGGGGCTCGGCGTGCCGCTGGGCGACCGGCGGCTGCGGGCCGTGGTCGACGAGGTGGTGGCGGCGGCCGGGCTGGCGTCGGCCCGGCTGCGCATCACGCTGACCGCCGGGGTCACGCCGCTGGGCTCGGGCCGGGGGTCGGAGGCGCCGACGCTGGTGGTGGCGGCCGGACCGCTGGCGCCGTTCCCGGCGGAGACGACGGCGGTGACGGTCCCCTGGCCCCGCAACGAGCGCTCGGCGCTGGCCGGGGTCAAGACGACGTCCTACGCCGAGAACGTGGTGGCGCTGGCCGAGGCCCGCAAGGTGGGCGCCGGCGAGGCGCTGATGCCCAACACGGCGGGCGACCTGTGCGAGGGCACGGGCACCAACGTGTTCGTGGCCCGGGACGGCGACCTGGTCACGCCGCCGCTCCTGGCCGGCTGCCTGCCCGGCGTGACCCGGGCGCTGGTGCTGGAGGAGCTCCCCGAGGCCGACGAGGACCGGATCCCGCTGGCGGCCCTGGCCGAGGCCGACGAGGTGCTGCTCACGTCGACGACGAGGGACGTCCAGCCCCTCCGCATGCTCGACGGCCGCCCCCTCCCCGGCGTGGACGGCCCCTGGGCCCGCCGGGCCATGGCGGCCATCGCCGCGCTCCAGGCCCGGACGATGGAGCCGTAGGGCCCCAGCGTCTGCGTCACAGCGGCCGCAGGTGGACCACGTCGCCGACGGCGAGGGTGCGGCGGGTGCCCTCGGTCGTCTCGACCACCAGGTGGCCCTCGTCGGTCACGTCGACGGCGCGGCCCTCGACGTCGTCGGCGCCGAGGTCGACCCGGACCCGGCGGCCGAGGGTCGCCGAGCGGGTGCGCCACTCGGCCAGCGTGGCCGCCGGGCCGTCGGCCACCAGGCCGGCGTAGCGGCCCTCCAGCGCCCGCAGAAAGCCCACCAGCAGGTCCACCCGGTCCACCAGCGGCGCGACCCAGTTGAGGGCGACCGCCGTGGCCGACAGCTCGGCCAGCAGGCCACCCAGGGCATCGGGGTCGGGCCAGGTCACGTTGATCCCCACCCCGACCACCACCACGGCCCGCTCGTGGGGCTCGGGCGCCCGGTAGCCGCCGGAGATCGTGCTGCCCGCCGGCCAGTCGGCCTCGGCCAGGATGCCGGCCAGCTTGCGGTCGTCGGGCCCCACCACCAGGTCGTTCGGCCACTTGAGCCCCGGGCGGACCCCGGCCACCCGCTCGACCGCCTCGGCCAGGGCCACCGCCGTCGCCATCGTCGCCGCCCCGGCCACCGCCGCCGGCGGCCGCAGCAGCACCGACAGCAGCAGCGACCCGCCCGGGGGCGCCACCCAGGTGCGGCTGCGCCGGCCCCGCCCGGCGCTCTGGTGGTCCGCCACGACGACGATGCCCTCGGGCTCGCCCTGGCGGGCGAGGGCCAGCGCGTCGCTGTTGGTGGAGCCGGTCTCGGCCACCCAGCGGACGTCCGCGAACCGGCCGCCGGCCAGGGCATCGCGGGCGCGCTCGCCCTCGGATCTGGCACGGCCCTCCGGCATGCCCGTAAACATAAGGCGTGCTCTCCAAGATCTTGGTCGCCAACCGGGGCGAGATCGCGGTCCGGGTGATCCGGGCCTGCCGCGACCTCGGCATCCCCACCGTCGCTGTCTACTCGGACCTCGACCGGGACAGCCTGCACGTGCGGCTGGCCGACGAGGCCTACTCGCTCGGCGGCCAGACCGCGGCCGAGAGCTACCTGGACACGGAGAAGATCCTCGCCGTCATCGAGCGGTCGGGCGCCGACGGGGTCCACCCCGGCTACGGCTTCTTCAGCGAGAACACCGACTTCGCCCGGGCCATCACGTCCCGGGGCGTCACGTTCATCGGCCCGCCCCCCGAGGCGATCGAGGTCATGGGCGACAAGGTGTCGTCCCGCATCGCCGCCCAAGGGGCCGGGGTGGCCGGCGTGCCCGGCACCACCGAGTTCCTCTCGTCCGGCGACGAGGTCGTGGCGTTCGGCGAGGAGCACGGCTGGCCCGTGGCCATCAAGGCCGCGTTCGGCGGCGGCGGCCGGGGCATGCGGGTGGTCAACAGCGCGGCCGAGGCCCACGCCGCCCTGGAGTCGGCCCAGTCCGAGGCGCTCAAGGGCTTCGGTCGGGCCGAGTGCTACGTCGAGCGCTATCTGACCTGGCCCCGCCACATCGAGATGCAGGTGTTCGCCGACACCCACGGCAACGCCGTCTGGCTCGGCGAGCGCGACTGCTCGTCCCAACGCCGCCACCAGAAGCTCATCGAGGAGAGCCCGGCGCCCCGCTTCCCCGACGAGATCCGCCAGGCCATGGGCGAGGCGGCCGTCCGGGTGACCAAGGGCTGCGGCTACGTCAACGCCGGCACCGTCGAGTTCCTCTACCAGGACGGCGACTTCTACTTCCTGGAGATGAACACCCGGCTCCAGGTCGAGCACCCGGTGACCGAGTGGGTGACGGGTCACGACCTCGTCGCCGAGCAGATCCGGGTGGCGTCGGGCGAGCCGCTGTCGTTCACCCAGGACGAGATCACCCACCGGGGCCACGCCATCGAGGTGCGCATCAACGCCGAGGACCCGGCGGGCGGGCGCTTCCTGCCCTCGCCCGGCCCGATCACCAAGCTGCACGTCCCCAACGGCTACGGCGTGCGCTGGGATGGCGGCTACGAGGCCGGCGACGAGGTTTCGCAGTTCTACGACAACCTGATCGGCAAGCTGATCTGCTGGGGCGAGAGCCGGGACGTCGCCATCGCCCGCACGATCCGGGCGCTGGAGGAGTTCGAGATCGCCGGCGTCGCCACCACCATCCCCGCCGACCTGGCCATCCTCCGCCACCCCGACTTCGTCGCCGGGGAGCACTCGACCCGCTGGGTCGAGGACCGCCTCGACCTGTCGGCCACCGCCGCTCCGGCGGCGCTCGACGGCGCCGAGGGCGAGGCGGCCGAGCCGAAGGTGCGGCGGGACGTGGACGTCGAGGTCGACGGCCGCCGCTTCGGCGTGACCGTGTGGGTGCCCGAGTCGCAGGCCGCCGCCGTGGCGGTCGCCGGCGCGGGCGGTGCCAAGGCCGCGCCCCGGCCCCGGCGCTCGGGCGGCCAGTCGGCCGCCGCCGCCGGCAGCGGCAACGTGGCCGTGCCCATGCAGGGCACGATCGTGAAGGTCCTGGTGGCGGCGGGCGACGCCGTCGAGGAGGGCCAGACCGTGTGCGTGCTGGAGGCGATGAAGATGGAGAACAACATCGCCGCCGACCGCTCGGGCACGGTCAAGGAGGTCAAGGTGGCCGCCGGCCAGTCGGTCGGGTCGGGTGACGTCGTCGTGGTCATCGAGTAACCGGAACCGCACGCCGGGCGGCGGGCGTCCAACCGGCATGCATCTCGTCAGGACGACCCTGGCGCTCGCGGCGGTCGCGCTCGTCGCCGCCGCGGGCTGCGGCTCGGATGCCACGGCCGGCAGCGAGCAGGGCCCGCCGCTCGTGGGCACCGAGTGGCAGCTCACGTCGTACCGGGGGCCGGGCGGCCGGACGGTGGCGGTGAACGCCGAGGCCGACGCGACGCTGCGCTTCGACGGCCAGGGCCGCTGGTCGGCCCGCGCCTGCAACTACATGGGCGGCGACGCCGCCCTCTATCCCGGGGGCGACGGCGCGGTCGGCTCCGGGCGAGTGAGGTTCGGGCCGGGCGTCGGCAGCACCGCCATGGCCTGCACCGGCCAGGCGGCCACCCTCGAGGACGAGTTCGTCGCCACGACAGCGGGCGAGGTCGCCTGGACGATCGCGGACCGAACCCTGACGCTGACCGGCCACGACGGCCGGCAGCTGACCTACCGGGTGCGGCCCTCGGTCTACCCCGACCGCAACGCCCGCACCGTCCTGGCGGGCGAGCGCGCCGGCGGGCAGTACCGCCTGGCCGCCGGCCGGGGCGACGGCGGCCGCTACCTGACGATCGAGACCCGCACCGGGGCGGGCTCGCCGTGGGGCATGTCCAGCGTGGTCGCCCCCGGCCCCGGGGACTGCCTCGCCGACTCGGTGACCTTCGGCGGGCCGCTCGGCGGCGAGACCCTGGTGGCCGCCTGGGCCACGCCCGGCGTCGCCCGGGTGACGGTGCGGCCCGTCCCGGGCGGCCCGGAGACGCCGCTCACGCTCCACGACGTCCCGGACACGGATCTGCGCGTCGCCAGCGTGTGGGCCCGCGACCTCCGCCCCGGTGTCAGCGCGATCGGGTTCTACGGCGCCGGCGGCCGGGTCATCGCCTGCTGACCGGCGTCACTCGGCCGCGTCGGCCAGGGCTTCGGCCAGGGACGGGTGGACCAGGAGGCTCTCGACGATGTCGTTGACCTTCAGGTTGTTGGTCACCGCCACCGCCAGGACCGAGATGAGCTCGGCCGCGTGGCGGCCCACGATCGAGCCGCCCAGCACCACGCCCGTGGCCGGGTCGGACAGGATCTTCACGAAGCCCTGGGTCTCGTTGTTGATCAGCGCCTTGGCCGACGCCGAGAACGGCACCTTGGTCACCCGCAGCTTGCGGCCCTCGGCGAAGGCGTCGGCCTCGGCCAGGCCCACGTCGGCGATCTCGGGCTCGGTGAAGATGGCCGAGGCCGCCTTGTCGTAGTCGAGGTGGCGGTGCACCCGGGTGTGCAGGCCCATCACGTGCTCGGCGATCTTGCGGCCCTGCATGGCCGCCACCGACGACAGCGGCAGCTTCCCGGACAGGTCCCCCGCCGCGTAGATGTGGGGCACGTTGGTCACGCAGTGGTGGTTGACGGGCACGTAGCCCGACGCGTCGACGTCGACCCCCGCCGCCTCCAGCCCCAGCCCGTCGCTGTTGGGAATCGACCCGATGGCCAGCAGGGCGTGGCTGCCGGTCGCCACCCGGCCGTCGGAGCAGCGCACCGCCACCCCGCCGTCGTCGGTCCGGTCGATGCCCTCGGCCCGCGCCCCCTTCAGCAGGTGCACGCCCCGCCGCAGCAGCTCGGCCTCGAGGGCGGCCGCCACCTCGGGGTCCTTCTGGGGCAGCACCTGCTGGCGGCTGACGATCAGCGTCACCTCGCTGCCGAGCGACGAGAACATGTGGACGAACTCGACGCCGGTCACGCCCGACCCGATCACCACCAGGTGCTCGGGCAGCTCGTTGGGCGGGTAGGCATCGCGGGTCGTGAGGATGCGGTCGCCGTCGGGCGCGGCCCAGTCCGGGATGCGGGGGCGGCTGCCGGTGGACAGCAGCACGGCGTCGGCCTCGATCTCCCGCACGCCCTCGGCGGTGGTGATCTCGACTTCGTGCGGCCCGACCAGCCGCCCGGTGCCGTGCATCATGGCCACGTCCTGGCTGTTCAGCAGGTCGACGATGTTGTGCTCCAGCCGGGCCTCGATGGCCTTGATCCGCTGGCGCAGGCCCTCCAGGTCGAGCTGGGCGTCGGCCACGGTCACGCCCATGCCCGCGCTGGCGTCCACGTCGCCCATGTGGCCGGCCGTGGCGATCATCGCCTTGGACGGGATGCAGTCGAGCAGGTGGGCGGCGCCGCCGACGATGTCACGCTCGATCATCGTCACCTCGGCGCCCATGCGGGCGGCCGTCGTGGCGGCGGTGTTGCCGGCCGGGCCGCCCCCGACGATGACGAAGTGCATGGGCATAGCTCCAGGGTACGGCGGTCGCGCTCTAGCCTCACCCCCCATGCCGACCTTCGGCCCCTCGCCCCGCGAGCAGCCGCTCACCTACCCGGGCCCCGCGCCCGAGGCGTCGGGGCTGATGACCGGGGGCACGTTCCTGCCCTTCGAGCGCCTGCGGCGCCGGCGGCTGGCCCAGGCCCGGGTGATCCTGGGCGACGACCGGCCCGCAGCGCTGGCCGCCGCCGGGTCGCGGGTGACGCTCGGCTACGCCCTGCTCATCCTCAACGCGGTGCCCATCGAGGCCCGGGTGCCGGTGCTGGCCGTGGGCTCCAACGCCTCGCTGGCCCAGATGCAGCTCAAGTTCCAGGCGGCCGGCATCTCGGCCGTCATGCCGCTGACCTGGGCCGACGTCACCGGGGTCCGGGTCGGCGTGGCGGCCATGATCAGCCGCTGGGGCTACGTCCCCGCCGCGCCGGTGTTCGAGGCGGAGGTGACCGCCCGCCTGGCGGTCAACTGGCTCGACCCCGAGCAGCTGGAGGCGCTGGACGAGACCGAGGTCGGCTACGAGCGCCGCCTGCTGGCCGACGGCGACGCCGGCGCCCGGGTGTGCCTGGAGTCCGGCGAGCGCCTGGCCGGCTGCGGCATCTACGTCAGCCGCGCCGGCGTGCTCGCCGAGCCGGGCGAGGGCGGCCCGCCGATGGACATGCCGGCCACCCAGCGGGCGCTGCTGGAGGACCTGCTGGCCCGGTCCCGCCCGCTGCGCCGCCTGGCCCGGGACCCCGACGTCTTCGTGAGCACGGCGGCCGCCGACGCCGGCCGGCGCGAGGAGCTGGCCAGGGTGCTCACCTCCTCGCCCGGCATCGTGGTCGCGCCCTGGGCCGGCCCCAGCGTGGCCGGCGACCCCGAGACCTACGGCGCCGCCCGGGCCGGCCTGCCGGGCCCCGACGGGGTGCCCGACGCCGTCCGGGTGGCCCCCTCCCCCGACGAGGTCGACCGCCGGGGCGAGCCCACCGTGGTCGTCGACACGCCCCGGTGGGAGGCGATGGGCCGGCCGACGCATGTGGTCGTGACCTCGTGCATGGAGCCGCCGACCGCCCCGGCCGCCGGGCGGGCCGTCCCGGGCGACACCGGCGGCGAGGCCCAGGTCGACCAGGCCATCCGCAACGGCCTCGGCATCGAGATCGGCGAGTACGTGACGCTGACGCCGACCGGGGTCGCCCACCATCGGCTGGCCGACGTCACCCTCAGCACGCCCAACTCGCTGCTGTGCCGGGTCCAGCAGGCCGAGCTGGTCACCGCCGAGCGGCGGGCCGCCCTGCTCAGCCGGCTGGCGCTGGAGCTGGTCGGGGTCGAGTCGGGCGACCGGGTGGTGATCGAGGGGCTGCCGGCCACGCCCGGCGGGCCGCTGCGCACGGTCACCGTGCGGGCCTTCGAGGCGCCCGACGACACGATCAGCCGCCGGGAGCGGGTGAGCGGCGGCGGCTTCCAGCACCGCTTCCCGGCCGCCCGCGACGCCCTCGGCGTCCACCCCGACCTGCCCTGGATCTTCATCGACCGCACCCTGCGCAGCGAGCTGGGCGTCGGCGAGCACCACCTCGCCGTCGTCCGGGTCCGGGCCAGCCGCAAGGACCAGGTCACCAAGGAGCTGCGGGAGCTGCTGCTGGTCATGGTGCTGGCCTTCATCGGCCTGCTCCAGGTGGTCGACGTCGGCTGGGTCTGGGTCGGCTTCCTGGCCGTGGCCACCGCCGTCGTCGTCGGGATCGTGGGGATGCGGCTGCGGTCCCGCCTCCGGGAGATCTGACGGACGGGGTCAGGCCGCGGCGCGGGCCAGGCGCACCAGGCGGTGGTCGGGGGTGAACAGCCGCCGGCTCAGCCCCAGCCCGATGATGACCACGTTGGTGGCCACGCACCCGAGGATCAGGTACATGATCGCCGCCTGCACCAGCACGGCGTCGACGGGGTCGGCGCCCGCCAGGATGAGGCCGGTCATGGCGCCCGGCAGGAACACCAGGCCCACGGCCTTGGTGTTCTCGATCTGGGAGGTCATCGCCGTGCGCAGGGCGACGCGCACGAACGGCTTGGATGCGTCCTGCCACGGCTGGCCCAGCGCCAGGCGGGCCTCGACCTCGGCCCGGTGGTCGGCCATCTCGCCGATCACGCGCCGGCAGGCGACGACGATGCTGCCGATCGAGTTGCCGATCATCATCCCGGCGATGGGGACGACCGCGCGGCCCACGACCGGGTACACGCCCAGCCCGAACACGACGAACAGGCTGAGCGCCGCGGACGTCGACGTGGCGGCCAGCGTCAGGCCGAGGATGCCCGGCACCTCCGGCGCCCGGCGCCGGGCGGTGAGCGACGCCACCCCCACCATGACCACCACCCACACCCAGGCCCAGGCCACGGGCGTGTCGGGGTCGACCACGAAGACCAGCAGGTAGCCGACGGCCAGCAGCTGGACCAGCGCCCGGCCGGTGGCCCACAGCATGTCCTTCTCCAGCCGCAGGCCCCGCCAGAGCGACAGCCCGACGGCCACCGCCACCAGGGTCAGCGACAGGGCCAGCCCGCTCCAACCGATCGCGGAGCTATCCACGGCGTGCCTCCTCGTCCTCGTCGTCGTCCTCGTCGTCGTCGCCGCCGGTCTCGGAGTCGCCGGCCAGGAACCGGTCCCGGTCCTCGCCGGTCGCCACGCCCCCGGCGATCATGACCACCACGGCGTCGGCCAGCCGGGCGCACTGGTCGAGGTCGTGGGTGACCCAGACCAGCGGGCGGCCGTCGTCGGCCAGGCGGCGGGCCGTGTGCTCCAGCCGCCGCCGGACGTCCGGGTCGAGCGCCGAGGTCGGCTCGTCCATGAGCAGGGCCGCCGGCTGGGTCACGAGCGTGCGGGCCAGGCACATGCGCTGGGACTCGCCGCCCGACAGCTCGTCGGCGGAGCGGTCGAGGAAGCGGGCCTCGAGCCCGGCGCTGCGCAGCGCCGCCACCAGCTCGTCCTCGCCGGCGTCGGGGTCGGCCACCAGCAGGTTGTCCCGGACCGTGCCCGGGAACGGGGCCGGACGCTGGAACACCATCCCCACCTCCCGGCGCAGGGCCAGGGGGTCGAGCTCGTCCAGCGGGCGGCCCCGGTAGCTCACCTCGCCGGCCGTGGGCACCTCCAGCCGGTTGAGCAGGCGCAGCAGCATCGTCTTGCCCGCGCCCGAGGGGCCGACCACGACTGTGATGCCCCCGTCCTGGATGGTGAGGTCGACGCCGTCGAGGATGGTGGCGCCGTCGATCTCCAGGCCGACCGAGCGGAGCTCGAACAGCCCCGCGCCGTCAGCTGCGGGTGCGGTCAGGTTCGCCTCGGTGCGCGCCGTTGCTCGACGGCGGCACGGACCCTGACCCGTCGCCCGCGGGCGCGCCGGGCGGGGCGTCGCCGAGGGTGGTCCGCAGCCGCTCGCCGGTCGAGCTGAACTTCACGATGCACCACACCGCCCGCACCCCGTCCCGCCAGCCGATCTTCTTGCCCTCGGCGTAGGTGCGGCCGTTGTAGCCGATGCCCAGCTCGTAGACCCGCCAGCCGCCCCGGGCCACCTTGGCCGTGACCTCGGGCTCGAAGCCGAAGCGGTCCTCCTCGACCACGATCGACTGGATCACCTCGCGGCGGAAGGCCTTGTAGCAGGTCTCCATGTCGGTGAGGTTCAGGTTGGTGAACATGTTGGACAGCGTGGTGAGGAAGCGGTTGCCGACCGAGTGCCAGTAGTACAGGACCCGGTGGGGCCGGCCGGCGGCGAAGCGCGACCCGTAGACCACGTCGGCCAGACCGTCGACCAGGGGTTGGAGCAGGGCGCCGTACTCGGCGGGGTCGTACTCGAGGTCGGCGTCCTGGACGACCACGTAGTCGGCCGTGGCCTCGGCGAACCCGCGGCGCAGCGCCGCGCCCTTGCCCTGGTTGTGGGGCTGCAGGAGGACACGGACCCGGGGGTCGTCGAGGCGGGCGAGGATGTCGCGGGTGCCGTCGGTCGAGCCGTCGTCGACGATCACGACCTCGGCCGTCCAGGGCGAGGCCAGGACCTGGTCGACGACGGTCGCGATGGTCGCCCGCTCGTTGTAGCAGGGGACGACGACGGACAGGCAGGGACGGGGATCAGCCACGGAGTGGACCTCCAGCCACGGTCACGTCGGCATCGTAGTGGGTGGGCCCCCGGGGACCATTCGTGACACAGCCAGCCAAGTCGGAGTTGACAGGTGACGATCCGCGATACCTACTTGGCGTAGGTATCGCCGGCAGCCCCGGAGGTCAGTTCGATGACAGACGTCCTGCCGCGCCCGCCCGCCGACGAGGCCGCTCCGGCACCGGGGGATCGCCGACCGGCCGGCGGCCGCCGACGCCGGGCGCTGGTGGCGGGGGCGGTCGTGGCGACGGCCGCGATCGTCGCCCTCACCGCCGCGGTCGTGGCCTCCCCTGGTGCCCGCCACACCGCAGAGGCGCCGGCGGACGACAAGGGCTTCTCCCTGCTCATGAACGGCCACCGCCACGCCATGGGGCCCGACATGCCGCTGGACGCCGCCACGCAGCGGCGCCTCGACGCCCAACTGGCGGTCACCCGCCGGCTGGCCGAGCAGTACCCGACCGTGGCCGTCGCCGAGGCCGCCGGCTTCCACCGCTACGGCGCCTTCACGCCCGGGCTCGGCACCCACTACGTCGACCCCGACCACACGAGCGGCGTCACGGGGGCGATGGACCGGGACGAGCTGCTCCACCCCGTGCTGATCTTCGACGGCAGCGAGCCCGACTCGCCGCTGGCCGGGTTCATGTACATCTCGTTCACGGCCGACGCCTCGGTCCCCCAGCCGGAGGGCTTCGCCGGGCCCAACGACCACTGGCACTACCACGACAGCGTGTGCCTCCGGACCCGGGCCGACGGCGCCATCGACGCCCCCTTCGGCGCCGACGCCGACGTCACCCCGGCCATGTGCACGACCGTGGGCGGCACGTGGATGGGCCTGACCAACTACATGGTCCACGTGTGGACGGCGCCGGGCTACGCCAACCGCTACGGCGTGTTCCACGAGCAGAACCCGCACCTCGACTGCCCCGACGGCACCTACTACCAGATCCCCTGGCGGGAGATGGGCAGCCGCGACACGACCTGCCGCAGCGGGTGACTTGGGCGCCCGGTCGCGGCGGTCCGTAAATTGACGGCGTGACCGATCAGCCGAGCATCGACGACTGGCGGGCCCTGGCGGCCAAGGACCTCAAGGGCGAGGACCCCGACGCGCTGATCTGGCACACCCCCGAGGGCATCGACGTCCGGCCGCTGTACACGGCCGCCGACCTGGCCGGCGTCGAGGGCCTCGACTCGCTGCCCGGCTTCGCCCCCTTCACCCGGGGCGTGCGGGCGACCATGTACGCCAACCGGCCCTGGACGATCCGCCAGTACGCGGGGTTCTCCACGGCCGAGGAGTCCAACGCCTTCTACCGGCGCAACCTGGCCGCCGGGCAGATGGGCCTGTCGGTCGCCTTCGACCTCGCCACCCACCGCGGCTACGACTCGGACCACCCCCGGGTCGAGGGCGACGTGGGCAAGGCCGGCGTGGCCATCGACTCGGTCGAGGACATGAAGATCCTCTTCGACCGGATCCCCCTCGAGAAGATGTCGGTCTCGATGACCATGAACGGCGCCGTGCTGCCCACGCTGGCCGCCTTCGTGGTCGCCGGCGAGGAGCAGGGCGTGGACCAGGCCCAGCTCAGCGGGACCATCCAGAACGACATCCTCAAGGAGTTCATGGTCCGCAACACGTACATCTACCCGCCCGAGCCGAGCATGCGGATCGTGGCCGACATCATCGAGTACACGGCCGAGCACATGCCCCGGTTCAACTCGATCTCGATCTCCGGCTACCACATGCAGGAGGCGGGGGCGACGGCGGTCCAGGAGTTGGCCTTCACGATCGCCGACGGCCTGGAGTACGTGCGCCACGCGCTCGACCGGGGCCTCGGCATCGACCGGTTCGCCGGGCGGCTGTCGTTCTTCTTCGCCATCGGCATGAACTTCTTCATGGAGGTGGCCAAGCTGCGGGCGGCCCGGGTCCTGTGGCACCGGGTCATCAGCCAGTTCGACCCCAAGGACCCCCGGTCGGCCATGCTGCGCACCCACTGCCAGACCAGCGGCGTGTCGCTCACCGAGCAGGACCCCTACAACAACGTGGTGCGCACCGCGGTCGAGGCCATGGCGGCCGTGCTGGGCGGCACGCAGAGCCTGCACACCAACAGCTTCGACGAGGCGCTGGGCCTGCCCACCGACTTCTCGGCCCGCATCGCCCGCAACACCCAGCTGATCCTGGCCGAGGAGACCGGCATCCCCCGGGTGATCGACCCGCTGGCCGGGTCGTACTACGTCGAGGCGCTGACCCAGGCGCTGGTCGACGCCGCCTGGGCGCTCGTCGAGGAGGTGGAGGAGCTGGGCGGCATGACCAAGGCGGTGGCGTCGGGCATGCCCAAGCTGCGCATCGAGGAGTCGGCCGCCCGGCGCCAGGCCGCCGTCGACCGGGGCGAGGAGGTCATCGTCGGCGTCAACAAGTACCAGGGGGCCGACCCCGAGCACGTCGACGTGCTGTCGATCGACAACGCCGAGGTCCGCCGGGGCCAGATCGCCCGGCTGGAGCGGGTGCGGGCGACGCGGGACGAGGCGGCGTGCCGGGCGGCGCTGGAGCGGGTGACCGAGGGCGCCGCCGGCGACGGCAACCTCCTGGCGCTGTGCATCGAGGCCGCCCGGGCCCGGGCGACCGTGGGCGAGATGAGCGACGCCATGGAGAAGGTCTTCGGGCGGCACAAGGCCGAGATCCGTTCGATCCACGGCGTCTACGGGTCCGTGTACGAGGGGGATCCGGCCTTCGCCGAGGTGCAGGCGGAGGTCGAGGCGTTCGGCCGGGAGGAGGGGCGCCGCCCTCGGATGCTCGTCGTCAAGATGGGCCAGGACGGCCATGACCGGGGCGCCAAGGTGATCGCCACCGCGTTCGCCGACCTGGGCTTCGACGTCGACATCGGGCCGCTGTTCCAGACGCCCGCCGAGGCGGCGCGAGACGCCGTGGACAACGACGTGCACGTGGTCGGTGTGTCGAGCCAGGCGGCAGGCCACAAGACCCTGGTCCCCCAGCTGATCGAGGCGCTGGAGGCGGTAGGCGGCGGGGATGTTGGTGCCGGGACCGAAGATGGCGGCCACCCCGGCGGACCGCAGCATGTCGTAGTCCTGGGGCG
>DATFRN010000051.1:0-8675 GCA_035263165.1 Acidimicrobiales bacterium
CCCACCCCCGCCCCGACGCCGCAGCCGACGCAGCCGCCCACCACGCGGGACCGCACCGGGCCGAACATCACGATCGGCGGGGTCAGCGTCGTCCGGGTGGGCCTCAACGGCGCGGACATCACGGTCAGCGTGAGCGCCAACGACCCGCAGTCCGGCGTGCGGTCGCTGCACGTGACGATCAACTACCAGTACTTCTGCGAGGGCGACCAGGGGGGCCAGGAGGACCCCGGGCCCCAGGTGTTCGACCGCAACGGGTCGAGCGGCACCTTCACCGCCGGCATCGGCTGCTCGATCGCCAACCGCAAGCCGGGCAACATCCGGGGCAGCGTGGTGGTCGTGGCCACCAACAACATCGGCCTGACGTCGTCGAAGTCGACCTCTTACTAGCCGCCGATGATCACCGTGGGGCAGCCCGGCCCCGGGGCGATCGGGGTGCCGTGCATGCTCATGTCGCTCAGCCGGGCGGCGGGGAAGTTGCCGATCATGACGGTGGCGCTGCCCACGGCGATGCCGTTGGGGGCCGGCGAGACGCACACGATCCCGCCGGGGATGTTGTTGGCCACCGCCGCCGGCATGCTGCCGATCAGCACGGTCGGCACCGTGGCCGCCGGGGTGATGGGCCCGCCCACGTGAGGCTTGAGCCCGTCGACCAGCGGGCACACGCACATGTCGCCGGCCCGCAGCGCCGGCCCGGGGGGCACGTCAGCCCCCGTCCCCGGCCGGGGGCTCGGGCTCGGGCGGCTCGGGCGGCTCCGGCTCGGGCTCCGGCCCGTCGAGGCCCTCGCCCGGCGCCTCGGACTCGGTCGGGTCGAGCAGCACGGGCTGGCGCCCGGTCGTGGTCGGCGTGACGTCGGGGCGGCCCGGCGGCACGTGGTCCTCGGGCCAGTCGCCGTCGAGGTCGCCGGCGACGACGGTGCTGGCGTCGAGCGCCGCGATCGGCTCGGGCGCGGCCGCCACCGCGGCCCGGCTGCCCCGCCGGGGCCGGGGCGGCGGCGCGGTCTCGTGCACCTCGACCCGGTGGGCGATGTGCGCGGGCTTGGCCGCCTCCACCAGGCGGTCCAGCCGGGCCAGGTCGATGCGCTCGGCCTCGCCGGGCGGCACCCGCACCCGCACGACGAGCTGGCCGGCGGGCGACCCCGGCAGCGCTCCCGAGGGCGGGGGCGTGCCGGTCCACGCGGTGGCGCCGGTCTCGAGGATCTCGGGCACCACGCCGGCGTAGATGGCCACGGCCTCGGCCACACCCCGCACGGTGCCCCGCCAGGCGAACAGGTCGGCCGCCCGGGCCACGAGCGCCCGCTGACGCTCCTCGGGCCACGACGCGTCCAGCTCGACCCCGACCCAGTCGGCGAGCCACTCGACGAAGTCGAGCGGCGCCAGCCGGGGGTCGACGTAGGCGTCGCTGGAGTCGAGCGTGGCCAGCACCGGCGCCAGCACGACGTCGAGCGCGCCCGTGAACCGCTGGGCGATGTCGTTGTCGTGGTAGAGCGCGGGCAGGAGGAAGCCCAGCGGGTGGGGCGTCGCCAGGCCGTCGACGGTGCCCCTCACGTCGTCTGCACCATCACGTGGTGGCCCCAGGAGAAGACGAGGTCGTGGGGGCCGAGGTCGAGCCGGTCGACCTGGGGCTCGCGGCTGCGCTCGACCGGGTCGGCCGGGAACAGCCGCACCTCCTCGACGAAGTCGACGCCGGGCAGCCGCTGGAGCACGGAGTAGACCTCGCCGCCCACGACCGTGCGGCCGAAGGGCCAGCCGTCGCCGTCGGGGCCGCCCCGCACCGGGTGGAAGTAGGCGTAGAGGGCGGCCAGCGCGTCCCGCTCGAGCACCCGGGGGTCGGCCTTGGCCCGGGCCCGCAGCCGCGTGACCACGGTCACGCCCACGTAGTCGGGCGGCTGGATCAGCACCCGGGCGCCGATCGTCCGCCGCTCGTCGAGGTACTCGACCACCCGCTGGTAGACGTCGTCGCCCAGCATGAGCTGGTGGAACTCGAGGCTGTTGTGCTCGCCGTCGTCGACGGCCGGCACCACCAGCACCCGCACGCCGCCCACGCCCTGGGGGTCCTCGACCGGCACGCAGTGGACCCGGGCGATGTCGGGGGCCGCCGAGCGGGCCAGGTTCTCGTAGTCCTCGGCCGTGACCGCCCGCTGGCGGGTGCGCAGGAGCAGCGGGCCGCGCAGCTTGGCGTTCTCGACGTCCTCGCCGTCGGTGCCCCCGATCGCCGGTCGCCGGTTGGTCACCGAGGCCACGAACGGCACCGAGCTCTTCAGCACCGAGATGCCGGCCCGGGCCACGTTGCCCCGCTGGCCGCCGCCCGTGCGGTAGGCCCGGATGCGCACCGCCGCACCCTTGGGCGGCACGGCGCCGTACCGGCGGAACTGGCCGTCGTGCTCCCGCACCGCGGGGCCGAAGATGATCTCGCCCGCGGTGGCGTCCAGCACCACGTGGCGGTCGTCGGGCCCCGAGCTGGCGAAGTCCTCGACCTCGGCCCACGGGACCCAGCCCTCGGGGCTGCTGGTGTCGATGATGTGGTCGAGCGGCCGCTCGCCCGGCACCACCGGCCGGTTGCGCAGGAGGAAGCGCTGGGCGGCCACGCCCTCGGCCTCGCCCACGATCTCGTCGCTGACGATCTCGGCGTTGACGGCGTCGATGGTGCCGCCGCTGGTGAACGCCGTCAGCCGGGTGATGCGGGGCGACGTCTCGTAGGCCGGCTGCCAGGTCTCGGCGGCGATGACCCGGCACCGCAGCCAGCCGGCGGCCTGGGACACGATGGCGGCGTGGGCCCGGTGGCCGGCCGGCACGTGCAGGACGATGTCGCCCGACCAGTTGAAGCCGCCCGTGTCGTCCTTGTCGACCTCGCAGCCGACCCAGCGCTCGCCGTCCCACGCCTCCCAGCGCAGCGGCGGGTAGCGGGGGTCGATGCCGACGCCGGAGGTGGGGCACTCGAAGCGCAGCGTCACGGCGCACCGGGGCACGGCCGTGGACAGGCCGACGTAGAAGCAGTCGTCCTGCTCGGGCACGTGCGGCGGGTCGCCGAAGGCGAAGAACCCGTCGCCGTGGTCGACCGTGGCCGTGACGTCGTTCTGCTGGCCACCGACCGAGGTGGCCACCACCTGCACCTCGCTCGGCACGATGTCCAGGTCCTCCAGCGTGGTGAACACGACGGGCTCGGCCTCGGTGCGGGGCGTCGCCACCTGCGAGCCGGCCGGGACCGTGAGCGTGTTCTCCTGGGCCGCGGCCAGCCAGAACGTGACCGGGGCCCGGGCCGCGGTGGGCGGCCGCAGGCGGATGCCGAGCAGGTCGAGGAACTTCACATAGGTGCGCTCGGGCACCCGGTTGAGCCGCCACAGGATCTGGTCGGTCATGTAGGCGAACGTCTCGATGAGCGTCACCCCGGGGTCGTGGACGTTGTGGTCGGTCCACTCGGGGCAGCGCTGCTGGACGAGCCGCTTGGCGTCGTCGACCAGCGACTGGAACGTACGATCGTCGAGGTGGGGGGCGGGCAGCGGCACGGCTACTCCTCCGCGGGCAGCGTGTAGAAGGGGAACACGAGGTTGCGGGGGTCGTTGGTGCCCCGGATGGAGTAGGTCACCGAGATGTACATGATCCCGATGCCCCCCTCCTCGAACGTGACCTCGATGTCCTGGACGGTGATCCGGGGCTCCCAGCGGGCCAGCGACGCCTCGACCTCGTAGGCGGCCCGGCCCGCGGTGCGGGAGTTGGCCGGCGCGAACACGAGGTCGTGGATGCCGCATCCGAACTCGGGGCGCATGGGCCGCTCGCCGTAGGCGGTGCCCAGGATGAGGCGGATGGACTCACGGATCTCCGCGTGGTCCGAGACCAGTTGCACCGACCCGGTGGGGTCGATGCGCACGGGGAAGGCGAGGCCGGAGCCGACGAATTCAGCTGCCATCAGTTGGTCCTCACGTGGTCGTCGGCGCGCATCAGTTGATCCTCACGACGCCGGCGTGCAGGCTCGCCTGGGCCCCGCCGTCGAGGTCCAGGCTGGCGGTGGCGCCGACCTTGGTCTGGGCCCCCGACACCTCGGTCTGGCCGGTGCCGTTGAGCTTGGCCGTCTGGCCCTTCATCTCGAGCGACGTGGTCGCCTCGATCTTCACCGCCCGGCCCTTGAGCGACAGGTTGCCGCTGGCCTCGACGCTGACGTTGCCCTTGGACGTGATGGTCACGTCGCCGTCGGCGGTGATCTTGACCAGGTTCTTGCTGGTCACCAGCACGGCGCCGCCCTCGGCGTCCTGGGCCAGCTTGAGCGAGAACTTGTGGTCCTTGCTGGCGGCCTCGACGAACTCGTCGCCGTCCTTGTCCGAGAAGATCAGGAAGTGGCCCTTGCGGGAGGTGAACGTGCGCCGGGTGACCGTGCCGTCCGAGCCGACGGTCCCCGCGGCCTCGGGCTGGCTGGGCTTGTCGACGCCGTTGTACAGGCCCCCGATCACGTAGCCCCGGCGGACGTCGCCGTTCTCGAAGGCGACCAGCACCTCGTCGTCGACCTCGGGCAGCACCAGCGCGCCCCGCCCGTTGCCGGCGCCGGGCTGGGCCACCCGCAACCAGCCGGTGTCGAAGGTGTCGTCCCACCGGGGGACCTTGACCTTGACCCGGCCCAGCTCCTCGTCGTCCTTGACGTTGGTGACGATGGCGCTGACGACCGAGGGGATCGGGGCGGTGACCGAGGCCGGGCTGGTGGCGGTGCCCGACGCGCCGCCGGCGGAGGTCATGCCCATGAGCGAGCGCTCGTGGCGCCCGGTCGAGCTGAAGTGGGTGAGGTACTCACCGTTGTCGAACACGTGGCGGCTGACCGTCACCGTGTACTTGCCCTCGAACGGGTCGCCGGCGACGCCCAGGCTGATGGCCTTGCCGGCCCGGATCTTGGGGTTGCCCCGGGCGATGCCCTCGATCTGGGCGTGGACCGAGGCGATCTGCTCGGCCAGCGCCTTGCTGGCCGCCTCGACCTGCTCGGTCTCGCCGTAGGGCACGTCGGTCGACACGAAGCTCGGGTCACCGAACTTCGACGCCAGCTCGGCGGGCTTGATGCCCACCTCGGCGCTGGTGGTCTTGGCCGGGGTCGTGCCCACCACGGCCTTCTTCTGGGTGATGTCCCAGCCCCGCACGCTCACGTCCTTCACCTGCGAGTCGGCGGTGACCGTGGCGTTGAACCGCAGCAGGTTGTCGCCCTGGACCAGCTGGAGCGGGTCGCTGGCCGCCAGGTCGCCCTCGGAGGGCGCGTCCGCCGACTCGGGCGGCGGGTGGAAGTTGACCTTGCCGTCCTCGACCGCCAGCACGTAGCCGACCTCGCCGGCCAGCGAGGTGAGCAGCTCGGCGTCGGTCATGTTGGCCTGGGCGATGTGCTCCTGGGGGCGGCCCTGGGGGGTCTCGATCTTGCCCAGCTCGAGGCCGGCGCCCTGGGCGACCTGCTTCACGACGTCGGAGTACTTCACGTCCTTGAACGCCCGGGTCTTGCGGCCCCGGTAGAGCCGGTTGGCCTTGTCGAAGCCCCGCACCACGGTCCGGGTCTTGCCCCCGTCGAACTCGACCTCCATGGCCGTGACCTCGCCGGAGAACAGCGGGTCGCCCGCGGTGTTGGCCTCGGACCGCACGGAGATCTCGACCTTGGAGGCGATCTTGAACCCGCACTTGCCGATCGCCGCCCGGTCGGGGTCGAGGAACGCCAGGTAGAACATGTCCGGCAGGTTGAGGTTGTCCTCGACGATCACGTAGCCCATCGCGGTCTCCATGTCGGCGGGCAACGGGGTGCCGTCCACCTTCACCGAGAAGGTCGAGGAGCTGTGCTGGCGGATGTCGTCGGCCATGGCGGGGTCCGGTCCGGGTCAGGCGGGCGGCACGGCGAGGACGGCGCCGTCGCGCACCCGCAGGGGGTCGTCGATGTCGTTGGCCTCGGCCAGGCGCCGCCACGCGGTCGGGTCGCCGTACTCGGCGTAGGCCACCGAGGCGAGCGTGTCGCCGGCGACCACCCGGTGGGTGCGGTGCCCCGCGACGCCGCCCGAGGTGGGGTTCTGCTTGGACTTGGTCTGGGGGAACTCCTTCATCGCCACCGTGACCGTGCCCCGGATCGGCGTGCCCTCGCCCCGGAACATCGTGTACTTCACGGCCACCGAGTCGACGTAGCCCTTGAACCGGATGGCCTTGCCCCACTCGAACAGGACGTGGGGGGCCGACGGCTTGTTCCCGCTGACGCTGGCCTCCTCCGGGGCGACCAGGGCCTTGAGCCGCTTCACGGTCGTGGAGATGTCGCCGCCCTTCTTCTCGGACTCGTCGAGGAAGATCTCGACGGAGGCCGAGGCCGGCTTGGGGCCCTTGAACTCGGGGGGCGCCACCTCCTTCTTGGTGGTCTCGGTCTTCCACTCCGCGGTGTGGGTGATCGCCCACTCCTTCGGGTTGAAGGGGAACTCGATGTGGTCGAGCTCGGAGGCGCCGCCGCCGACCTTGGGCTGGAGGACGCTGATCGAGGCCCTGGCCATGGACTCGCGGGCGGAGGGCACGGCGTGCTCCTCAGCCCCCGGCGGCCGGTGCGGCCGCTTGGAGGAACCCGTGGTACGCCAGCTCCAGCGTCTCGGTCGCCACCTTGGCGTTCTCGACGTTGAAGGCCGGGCCGGTCCAGCGGACGGGGACCACGCCGTCGAGGCTCCAGGAGACGATCGGCTGGTTGTCGGGCCCGAGGGCGGTGATGTGCGCCGTCGTGCGCACGACCATCGTCGCCATGTCCGACAGCCACTTGGCCACCGTGGCGCTGTCGGGGCCGACCGGCCGGGTGATCTTGACGTTGGTGTACTTGAGCCGGCCGGGGAGCTGGTGGATGAACTGGTTGTTGCCGCCCTCCTCGCGGGTCTCGATGACGGTCTCCATGCCGAGGCCCTCGAAGGCGTTCCACAGGCCCAGGTCCTTGCCGTCGATCTTGACCTTGAACATGTAGGCGACCGCGGGGTCTGCCTGCACGGTCTGGGACATCTGCGCAGCCATGTCGTCTCCTAACGGCGCACCCCGGCGCCGAGTCCGGACCGCTCCATGTCGAGGCGGAGCTCCGAGCGGAGCCGCCAGCGGATGCGGTCGTAGAGCTTGTGGGCGAGCTCGTCGAGCTCGTGGCCGTCGGCGCTGGCGCCGCCGCCGGCACCCCCGCCGCCGCCGCCCCCGCCGCCGGCCGGGACGGCCGCCGGCGTGGCGCCGGCCGTCGTCGCCTCGCTCGCGGGCTGGGGGAAGGTGATCTCCTGCATCGGCACGTCGCCGCCGGCCGCCGCCGGCAGGTCCCCCGGCGAGGGCACCTTGGCGAGCGATCCGAGCGCGTCGGCGCCGGGCAGGGACTGGAGGGCGCCGAGCCCGGGGACGGCGGGCAGCGACCCGCCGCCGGGCAGCGAGGGGAGCTGGGGCACCGGCATGTCGGGCAGCGAGGGCACGGAGGGCATGCCGGGCAGCGACGGGGCCCCGGGCAGGCTGGGCAGCGAGGGCATCGACGGCATGCTCGGCAGCGACGGGGCACTGGGCAGCGAGGGGGCCTTGTCCCGCAGGCTGCCGAGATCGGGCCAGCGCTGGATCGTGGGCGCAGGCGGGGCCGGGGTCGCGGGCCACGTGGGGACCACCGGCGTCGCCGGAGCGGCGGACGCCGCCTCCGCCGGGGTGGGCCTGACCGCCACCGCCAGGGCCGGTGTCAGCGGGGCCGGGGCCGCCAGCGACCGCTGGGCCGTGAGCGGGACCGGGGCGGGCGCCGGCGCCGCCGCGGGGGCGGAGGCCGGGGCCACGGACCGGGGCGGGGCAAGGTCGAGCGCGGGGAGCGGGGCGTCGCCCGGCGACCCGGCTGTCCCGGCGGGCGAGCCGCCCGCTGCGGGGGCCGGGGCCGGCGGGGCCGGGGTGACCGTCCGGGACACCACCAGCGGCAGCGCCCCGCGGGTCGCGGGGACGGCGGCGGGCACCGCCGGGGCCGGGGCCACCACGTCGAGGCGGCGCTGCACGGCGGGCCGGGCCGGCGCCACCGGTGCGGCGGTCGGGGCCGCCGGTGCCGCCGGGCTGGTCGCGGCGGGCGCGGTGCTGGGGACCACGCTCGGGTCGCCGCCCGCGGGCGCCGCCTCCGGGCCGGCCGGGATCGGCAGGGCCAGGTCGGGCACCGGCGTCGCGGCGGTCGGTGCGGGCGTGCTGGCCTCGGGCTCCGGGTCGGGGCCGGCCGACGGGGCCAGGCCGCCGTCGAGGCCGAGCGTGGCGCGCACCTCGGGCTCGGACCCGGGCTCGGGCACCGGGTCGGGGTCCGGGGTCGGGGCGGCGTCGTCGTCGAGCCGGCGGGACACCGTCGGCGCCTCGGGCGCGGCGGGGGTCGGGGCGGGGGCGCTGCGGTCGAGGCGGCGGCTGACGATGGGCGGCTCCAGGCCGCCGGGGCCCAGGCCGGCCGGGCGGGTCGGGACCGGCAGGTCGGCAGGCGGCAACGGTGCCGGTCCCGCGACCGGGTCGGCGGCCGGGGGCGGGGTGGCCGTCGGGTCCGGCGAGCGCTGGAGCGCCGGCGGGCCCACGGGCCGGACCTCCAGCGGCGGGCCCAGGCCGCCGGGCCGCGGGCGGAAGCCGCCCTCGCCCGCGGGGGCGTCGGCCGCCGGCGCCGGGGCGGGCAGCTCGACCGGCTCGCCCACCGCGGGCGCCGCGGGGGCGGGCGCGCCGTCATCGACGCGGCGGGACAC
>DATFRN010000052.1:0-12685 GCA_035263165.1 Acidimicrobiales bacterium
ACTCGAACGACCGCGTCGTGGTCGTGAACCCGTCGGGCCCCCACCACCGCGACAGGTGCCGGACTCGCGTGAACGCCTCGAACACCAGCTCCCGCGGGGCGCCGATCACCCGGGAGACCACGATCTCGCGGTCCGCGCTACCGGTCGTCGCCATCGTGTGGTCCCTCCTGCCGTGCCTGCTGCAACTCCTCCACGTACTCGCCGAGCCTGTCGAAGCTCTCGCTCCAGAACCGCTCGAAGCCGCCCACCCACTCGTGGACCGGCCGCAGCCCGCGCGCGTCCACGCCGTAGAGCCGCTGCCTGCCCGCCCCGCGGACCCGCACCAGCCTGACCTCCCGGAGGACCCGCAGGTGCTTGGACGCCTGCGGCTGGCTCATCCCCAGGTCCCGCGCCAGCTCGGTCACCGGCCGCTCGCCGCCCCGCAGCAGCACCAGGATCTCCCGCCGCTGCGGCTCGGCGATGGCGTTGAACGCATCCGATGTCGTCGCCGCTCGTGCCATGGCGGCATCATATGCCTATATCGGAATGTGTCAAACGACCTAGCCGGCGCCGGCCCCGAAGCGGCGGGCCCGGACCGTCTCGCACACCTGGATCGAGTACTCGGCGTACCAGCGGTCGCGGCCCTCCTGCTGGGCCACCCGGTGGTCGGGGTGCTCGCGCCAGGCGGCCTGCGCCTCGCCGTCCCGGAAGGTGGCCAGCGTGACCCGCTCGCCGTCGTCGGCCACGAAGTGCTTGACGTCGACCAGCCCCGGCATGGTCTGCACGAGGCGGGCCATCTCGTCGGCCCGCTCGGCGTAGCCGGGCCCGGCGTCGTCCCGCAGCCGGGACCGGAACACGGTGACGATCTGGCCGGGGGCGAACTCCGGCCCGGGAGAGGGGGTCATGGTCCGGACCGTACCGCCGGGGATGACCACGACCCGCGTGGTTTCGGGGGCCGTGCCCGCACGCTCCGTTACGATCCGCACGGATGAGCCTCCCGACCCCGTCAGCCGCCGGCGAGCTGGCCGACCAGGTGGGCGCCGTCGAGGCGGCGATCACCGACCTGTTCCGCCTGGCGGGCAGCCGGCGCCTGCACCGCGCCCGGCAGCAGCGCAGCGGCACGGAGCTGTCCCGGTCGGGCTGGGAGTTCCTGCGCCGGGTCGACGACCTGGGCCCGATCCGGGTGTCGCAGCTGGCCGAGCTGCTCGACCTCAGCCTGCCCGTCACCAGCCGGGCGCTCCAGCGGCTCCAGGCCGAGGGCCTCGTCGCCCGGCAGGCCGACCCCACCGACGGCCGGGCCAGCCGGTTCGTGGCCACGGCCCGGGGCCGGGCGGCACGGGCCAGCATCCAGGCGGCGATGCACGACGAGCTGGCCACGGTGCTGGCGGCGTGGCCCGAGGCCGACCGCCGGCTCCTGGCCGACCTGCTGCCCCGGCTGGTGTGCGACATGCGGGCGGGCGCCGGGGCCTAGAGGTTGCGCCGCCCGTGACGTTGTGTGCGCGCCGACACGCACCGACCGTGCCGGCGGGCAGCGAACTCGTGCGCCCGTCGTGGTGTCGTGCCAGGTATGGCGGGACATCTGTGCGACAGGCAGGGCGGCGGTGGCGGCGGGGGCACCGGGTCGGCCGGCCCCGACGAGGGGAGCGGCGACGACGCCGCCGTCATCGCCGGGCTGGTCGACCGGGCCCGGACCGGCGACCAGCGGGCGCTGGCGGCCCTGATCGACCGGTGCACGCCGATGGTCCGGGGCGTGGCCCGGCGCTACCTGCGCCGGCCCTCGGACATCGACGACGTGGCTCAGGAGGTGTGGCTGGCCTTCACCCGCCACCTCCACCGGATCGAGTCGCCGGCCTCGACCCGGGCGTGGCTCGTGCGGGTCGCCACCCACGCGGCCTGGCGGGTCCAGCGCAAGGCGCCCCGGGCGGACCTGGTCGCCGACGTCGAGGACCAGGCCGCGCTGGACGACACCGAGGAGACCGGCCTGCGCCGGGCCGGCCACGGCGAGGCCCGGGTGGCGGTGCGGACCGCGCTGGCCGGCCTGGCGCCCCGGGAGCGGCGGCTGATCGAGCTGCTGGTGGCCGAGGACCGGCCCGACTACCGGACCGTGGCCACCCTGGTCGGCCGGCCGGTGGGCAGCATCGGCCCCACCCGCCAGCGCATCCTGGCCCGCCTGCGCCAGGAGCCGGCGCTGGCCGACCTGGCCCCGGCCAGCTGAGAGGCGGCGCCGATAGGCGTCGCCGTCGGCTGGCGTGCGCCCGCAATCGGCCGGGCACGAGCGCACGATCTGTGGTGCCATGAAGGCGTGGAGTCGCTGCTCGCCGCCCTCGATCCGGCCCCGCGGGCGGGCGTGCTCAAGGTGGCGGTGCGGCGGCGCTTCGCCCGCGGCGAGGTCGTGTTCCACGAGGGCGACCCCGGCGACGCGCTGCACGTCGTCACCTCCGGCGTGTTCCTGGCCCGCAGCTCGTCGCCGCGGGGCGACGTGGTGGCGGTCAACGTCCTGTGCGAGGGCATGGTGTTCGGCGAGCTGGCCCTGCTGACCGAGACCTACCGGCGCTCGGCCACGGTGGTGGCCCTGCGGGCCGCGTCCACGCTGATGCTGACCCGGGGTGACTTCGAGGAGCTCCGCCGGCGCGAGCCCAAGGTCGACCGCCTGCTGGTGGCCGTGCTGGCCGACCGCAACCGCCGGCTCAACGACAAGCTCATGGAGCTGGTGTTCACGCCGGTCCAGGAGCGGGTCTACCGCCGGCTGATGGCCTTCGCCGAGGCGGTGGGCGACGGCGCCCGCCCCGGCTGGCTCGACCTCAGCCAGGGGGAGCTGGCCGCACTCGCCGGCACCACCCGCCCGACGGTCAACCGCGCCCTGCGCCGGGCCGAGCGGCAGGGGCTGGTCGAGCTGGCCCGGGGGCGGGTGCGCATCGTGGACGCCGCCGCCCTGGCCCAGCTGGGCGGCTAGAGAGGCTGCGCCGGGGGTCAGGGCGCGACGTCGGTCCAGTCGGCGAAGCCGGAGGGGTCGTGGCGGCCCAGTGTCCCGTGCTCGAACAGCCCCCAGCCCTCCTGCCCGTCGCAGGTGCCCCGGCCCACGTGGTCGATCACGCCGAAGGGGATGCGCCCGGCGACGGCCGGGTCGGTCAGGTCGTAGACCGCGCCCTCGACCCAGCCCCGGCCCCGCCACTGGCCGTGGCCCCAGTCGGGGTCGCCGCCGTAGCCGGCCCCGACGTGGAGGGCGACGTAGCCGAGCGAGGTGACCTCGACCGTGAGCGCCTTGCCGCCCCGCTCCCGCAGGTGCAGCGTGCAGCGCTCCGGGATCCGGGTGCCGGGCGCGTAGACCATGTCGATCTCCGGCCAGCCCAGCTGCTCGACCCGCCCGTCGGGCCAGACCCGGGTGGCGTCGTTGAGCGTGCGGTAGCCGTCGGGCTGCTCCTGGACGATCACGATCACGGCGAACTCGTCGAACCGCAGCGGCACGTACAGCCACCACAGCCCCTCGGTGGGGTCGTCGGCCGGGCGCCCCGCGGGCTCGCCCTCGCCCACGGGCCGGATGCCCCACGAGCGGTCGCGGGTGCCGAGCCACACGTCGGGCGACACGGCCATGGTCTCGCCGTCCACCCGCAGCTCGCCGGCCCACGTGCCCACCTGGGCGAACCGGGAGGCGTCGAGGATGGGCCGGGCGCCCCGCCGCATGACGTGGTGCTGCTCCATCACCGCCGGGAACGAGCCCTCCCACACGAGGTCGAAGCCGAGCCCGTGGTCGTCGCCGTCGCACACCAGGCGCAGGCGGGACAGCGGCTCCTGCACCTCGATGCGGTAGGGGCCGACGGCGGGGGAGAGGCGGTCGTCGCCGAGGGCGTCCGAGCACCGCACCGTCCACTGCCGGTCGCCCCGGCGGACGGTGGCATAGGCGTCGGTGACGCCGAGGTTGGGGTAGACGCCGAGCCCGGTGACGAACATGACGTCGCCGGTGCGGTCGTGGGCGTTGAAGTAGCAGCGGTCGTAGAAGTTGCGGTCGCTGGAGCCGACGTAGCGGAGCGACAGCGAGGTCTGGTGGAGGGGGTACTCGTCGAGGGGCACGGGGTGCACGGGTCTACTCCTGGTCCCAGTAGCGGCCCGCGAGCATGGCGTCGAGCTGGGGGCCGTTCATGATCAGCTCGTCGACGGTGGCGGGCATCTCGGCCTCGCCGAAGTGGACGGACCGGGCCCCGGTGCGCAGGAACACGATGGCGTACTGCACCGCGGCGTAGGTCCCGAAGAACCGCAGGTCGCGCAGGGCGTGGCCGGTGGCGGCCTCGTAGCGTGCGGCCACGTCGGCGGCCCGCAGGAAGTGGGGCATGCCGGGCAGGCCGAGCTGGCCGGCCAGGTCGTCGAAGATGCGGTGGGCGTAGATCAGCCAGGCCAGGTCCAGGTCGCGGGGGCCGAGGCAGGCCATCTCCCAGTCGAGCACCGCCGCAGGTTCGAAGCCCTGGTAGAGGACGTTGCCGATGCGGGAGTCGCCCCAGCACAGGACCGTCTCGGCCTCCTCGGCGGGCCAGTGGTCGTCGAGCCAGGCGAAGGTGCGCTCGACCAGCGGCGAGCGGAACCCGTCGGCGGCGGCGAACTCGTACCAGGCCCGGGTCTGGGCCACCCGGCGGCGCAGCGGGGTGGCGCCGGGGGCGTCGCCGGCCAGGAAGCCGCAGCGGCCCTCGGGGTCGGCGAAGCCGTGCAGGTCGGCGATCACGTCGACGGTGGCGTCCTGGAGCCGGCGCTGGTCGGCGGCGTCGGCGTCGTGCAGCCAGTTGTCGCCGAAGCTGTAGGGCATGACGTCGGGGGGCACCCGGCCGTCGACCCGGCCCATGACGAAGAACGGCGCCCCGACGGGGGCCGGATCGGGCTCGCACCACCACACCGGCGGCACCGGCACCGAGGTGTGGGCGCCGACCAGCCGGATGACCTCGAACTGGCGGCCGAGGTCGTAGGACGGGAAGACCGGGACGTCGGCGGCGTCGGGGGCCAGCCGGGCCACCAGCCGCTCGCGCCGGGGCCCGTCGGGCTCCGCCCAGGCGGCGTCGAACAGCACGGTCTCGCTCGACATGCCGTTGGACGCCGTGCCCTCGAGGCCCTCGATGCGGGGCTCGGCGCCGGCGGGGAGCCGCCCTGCCAGCCAGGCCTCCAGGCCGGCGCGCAGCGTGGCGTGGTCGCGGCTGGAGCGCCGCATCTCGGTCATGTCCGAGGTCCCCTCCCGTCCCCGATTGCTTGTCTCAGGTAATCAGTGTGGCATCGTGCGCTAGTGTGACGCACGACACAGAACGTCGGGGGGTGACGCATGGAGCTCGGCCGGGAGTTCGACGAGGGGGCGCTCGACTGGGACGCGGCCTTCGAGGCGCTCGTCGCCCCGTTGCGCCCGCCGCGCTACCGGCGCGTGGCCCGGGCCGCGGGCCAGCTGGCGCTGGCGGTGGCCCTGCTGGCCGTGTCGACGTGGATGCTGATCTCGATGGTGGCCGAGCCGCTCGGCCACCTCGGCCGCCCCTGGCGCTGACGCGCCGCGTCATGGCGCGCCCGGTCGCGCAGCGGCGCCGCACCCGGACTGCTGGGGTGGCCCGGACGCGGCGCCGCGTGCACTGCGCCCCTGCGCGGGTCAGTGGCGGCCCCGGGCCACCACGAGCTGGTTGCTGACGTCCATCACGCCCGGCGTGTCCCAGGCGTCGTCGCCGGCGGCCCGCCGGACCGTCGGCGAGTCGACCTCGCCGGTCAGGACGATCACCCGGCGGTCCACCTCGACCTTGATCGAGGCGTCGGCCGTGAACAGGTTCTCCTTGAGCCGATGGACCAGCGCGGACTTCATCTCCCGATCGCTCGGCACGACGTCCGCAGGGGCGTCCTGCCACGCGTAGGTGGTGCGCTCTCGGGTGGTGATCCAGGCCATCTGATCGGCTCCCCATGTGCGTACGGTCGGACGCCCGCTAGCTACCCCGGCGACGGGGCGCCTAACGCACCATTTCGCCGTCAGTCGTCGAGCATGCGGCGCCGCAGCTCGCGCACCGCCCGCCGCAGCAGGCGGGAGACCTGCATCTGGCTGCACCCGAGGACCTCGGCGATCTGGGACTGCGTGCGCTCCTCCATGAAGTACATCTGGAGCAGGTTGCGGTCGTCGTCGGAGAGGACGTCGATGCTCTGGAGCAGGGCGGTGCGGTTCTCGATGCCGACGAAGCCCCGGTCGAGGCGGCCGACCACCTGCTCGGCCCGCAGGCCGCCGGCCGGGTCGGGCGCGTCGAGGCTCGCGGTGGCCCGGGCGTCCTCGGCGGTCAGCGCCTCCAACACCTCCGACACCGGCACGCCGATGAAGTCGGCGATCTCCGGCGTCGTCGGCGCCCGGCCCAGGTCGTGCATCAGCAGCTCGTGGGCGTCGCGCACGGGGGCGGCCAGCTCGTGGACCCGGCGGGGGACGCGGATGGCCCAGCCGGCGTCGCGGAAGTGGCGCCGCAGCGAGCCGACGATGGTCGGCTTGGCGAAGGCGAGGAACGGCTTGCTCCGCTCGGGGTCGAACCGGCGCAGCGCCAGCAGCAGGGCCTCGAGCGCCACCTGGGTCAGGTCGTCGACCGGCTCGCCCCGCCGGTAGTGGCGGCGGGCCTGCGACTCGGCGTGGGGCCGGTAGCGCTCGACCAGGGTGGCCAGCGCCGCCTCGTCCCGGTCGCGGGCGTAGCGCACGTGCACGGCCCACAGCCGGGTGTCGACCGCCGGCCGGTCGGACGCCCCGGCCAGCCAGTGCCGCTCGACCCGGTCGGCGGGCACGGTGAGCAGGGATCGGGCCCGGTCGGAGGCCTCGTGGGAGGCGACCAGGGCCCGGCGGGCCCGGCGCATCTCGCTGCGGAGCTCGGCCGTCGTCACCCGACATCCGTTCCCCGCGGCTCCCGGCCCTAACCCCTGGCTGGCGGAGGCGCGGCCGGGGTAGGGCTGCTCTCATCCCGGGACCTAGGATCGCCTGCACCTGCCGATGACCGACGCCGACGAAGCCACCACGCTCATCGCCGAGCTGCGCGCCCGGGTGGAGGCCGCCACGAGCCAGATGGACGAGCTGACCGCAGAGCTGATCCACCGCCGGGCCGCGCACGACGAGCTCGAGAGCCTGGTCGACGTCCTGCTGGGCATGGGCGACACCCCGGTCGTCGTGGTCGACGACGAGCGCCGCGTGCGGGCCCTCAGCCGGGCGGCCGCCGAGCGCTGGGAGGGCGCGGCGGTGGGCAAGCCCCTGTCGTCGGTGGTGCCCGACGACCTCTACGACCGCCTGTCCGCCCAGCTCGACGGCGGGGGCGGCGGGGGCGACGGGGGCGACGGCAGCGGGGCCGGCGACACCGCGGTCCACCCGCTGCCCGGCGGCGGCGCCGTGCTGGTGCTGGTGGCCGGATGACGCCCGGCCCCGGCGACGGCGTGTACGCCCCGGACGGCCCGGGTAACAACGACGCGACGCCCGAAAGAAGGACCATGGACCCCCTCGGCGGACGCATCGAGCTCTCCCTCCCGCCGGACAGCCGCTACATGCGGCTGGCCCGCCTCATGGCGAGCGGGGTGGCGACCACCTGCGGCCTGCCCCTCGAGGAGGTCGAGGACTTCCGCATCGCGGTCGACGAGCTGTGCGCCACGCTCATGGAGATGGGCGACGGCCAGCCGGTCCGCCTGGCCTTCGACCTGGGGTCGGACACGCTGGAGGTGGTGGCGACGACGGCCGCCAGCCGGCGCGAGGCCATCGACGAGGAGCGCCTGGCGCTCAGCCGCCAGATCCTCGACGTGGTGACCGACGGCCACGACCTGTTCCAGGCCGAGGGCCGGGTCTCGTTCAGCGCCCGCAAGCTGGTGCGGGGCCGGGGCGTCGGCTGACGGTCAGCTGACCGTCACACCCAGGATCTCGCGCAGGCCCGTCATCTCCAGCAGCCGCCCGAGCGGCTCGGAGACGCGGCTGACCCGGAAGCCGATGCCGCGGTCGCTGGCATCGTTGCGGGCCAGGAGCAGCGCGCGCAGGCCGGCCGAGTCGGCGAACGACAGCCCGCTGGCGTCGACGTCGATCGCCGACGGCGCGGGGGAGGCGGCGAGCACCTCGTCCATCGCCTCGCCCAGCACCCCGGACGAGTGGAGGTCGAGCTCGCCGGTCAGCTCGATCAGCGCCGCGCCCTGGTCGAACCGGGTCGTGACGGTGATCGGCTCCTGCGGATCGCTCATGGGATCTCCCCGTTCTCATGTCGGGATGGCGTGGACACATGCTGCCACGGCCGCCGTGATCGGTCCTCAATCCTCGCTGACCGACTCGACGTCCTCGGACGCGGCCAGCTCGGCCATCCACCGCCGCAGGTGACCGGGTGGGCCGGCCACGTCGCTCACCAGCACCAACGACTCCTCGACGCGGTGGATGGCGAAGCGGGACAGGACCAGCCCCTCGTCCTCCTCGCCCGCCAGGTGGGCGAGCACGGCGTCGGGGCTCGCTCCGGGCCGCAGGGCCACCCGCACCGTCGTGGCGCTGGGCGAGCCCCGGCGGCGGACGAACGTCCGCAACGGGCGCAGCAGCACCAGGCTGCCGAGCAGCACCACCGCGGCGATGGCGCCGGTGGTGACGTCGCCGACGCCGCAGGCCAGGCCGATGGCGGCCACGGTCCAGAGGCTGGCCGCGGTGGTGAGGTTCCGGACCGTGTTGCCCTGGCGGAAGATCACCCCGGCGCCGAGGAAGCCGATGCCGACCACCACGTTGGACGCCACCCGGCTGACGTCGACCTGCACGGTCGAGTTGGCCCGCAGCTGGTCGTACTCCAGGAAACCCAGCGTCGAGATCACGCCGAACAGCGACGCCCCGAGGGCCACCGCGATGTGGGTCCGCAGCCCGGCGGGCTGCTCGCTCACCTCGCGCTCGACCCCGACCAGGCCGCCGAGGACGGCGGCGGCCATGAGCCGGATCACGACGCCGCCGTCCAGGGCGTAGCTGGTCTGCGCGGCCCACGTCACGCGGTGGTTCTACCGCATCGCGCGGGATCAGGCCTGGACGTCGAGGACCAGCTGCTCGTTGTCGTGCGTGAACACGTAGCGGAAGCCGCCGATCTCGCCGGCGGTGGCGATGTCGAGCTCGAGCATCCCGTCCCGGCCGACCCACCGGTCGAAGAGCGAGATCATCTCGTCGTGCTGGACCGGGTCGTCGCTGGGCTGGAAGCTCATCGACAGCGGCAGGCCCCGCGGGATGACGAGCCCGTCAACCTCGAGCGACTCGAGGGGGATGAGGTCGAGCAGCACCCGCTGGGGGCTCTCGTCCACGGAGATGAGCTGGCAGACGGCCATGTGACTGCCTCCGCTAGATCGCGCACGAGGCGGCGGGGTCGGTGAGGGCGTCGTTGAGGCGGCCCAGGCTGGCCCGCAGGAGCCGGGACACCTGGACCTGGCTCACGCCCACGAGGTCGGCGATCTGCGACTGGGTCAGGCCACCCATGAACCGCAGCTCGACGATGCGGCGCTCGCGGGCGGGCAGCGTGTCGAGCAGGCGGGCCACGGTCGCCTCGGCGTCCACGGCCTCCAGGCCCCGGTCGATCGAGCCGAGGTTGGCCAGGTCGTCGGCGGGGCCGTCGCCGTCGTCGGCCGCCCCGGAGATCGGCGTCTTGCGGTAGCAGCGGGCCGCCTCCAGCGCCTCCAGCACGTCCTCGACGGCCACGCCGGTGTGATCGGCGATCTCGTCGACGGTGGGGGAGCGGCCGAGGATCTGGCCCAGCTCGTTGACCGCGACCTTGACCGTGTGCTGCAGGTCCTTGGCCCGGCGGGGCACGTGGACCGCCCAGGTCGTGTCGCGGAAGTGGCGCCGCAGCTCGCCGGTGATGGTGGGCACGGCGAAGGTGGCGAAGGTCGCACCGTACTCGGGGTCGTAGCGCTCGACGGCCTTGAGCACGCCGAGCAGGGCGACCTGGATGAGGTCGTCGAGCGGCTCGCCCTTGTTGGCGAAGCGCTTGGCGCAGTGCAGGGCCAGCCAGCGGTGGTCCTCGATCAGCTGGTTGCGCAGCGCCCGCTCGCCGGTCGCCCGGTAGCGGCGGAAGCGCTCGAGATCCCGGGTATGGCGCTCGGGATCGGTCGGCGCGGGGCTCTCGCTGGTGGCGGTGGTCATCCTGGTGTGCACGGGTGCCTCCGTGGTGACACGTGGGGCTTGTGCACGCACAGCTTCCCCGGCGTGGGCGGGGCTACACGTATTTGTCCGCACCGGTAGGTTGCGGGGCCATGGACCTGGGCATCTCCGGCCGCCGCGCCGCCGTCGCCGCCGCCTCCGCCGGCCTCGGCCTCGGCTGCGCCCGCGCCCTGGCGCGCGAGGGCGTCGCCGTCGCCGTCTGCGGGCGCGACGCCGACCGGGTCGGGGATGCAGTCCGGTCGCTGCGCGACGAGCCGGGCGCCGGCCAGGTCGAGGGGCTGGTGGCCGACGTGGCCACGCCCGAGGGCGCCGCGGGCTTCGTCGAGCGGGCCGCCGGGGCGCTCGGCGGGCTCGACATCCTCGTCACGAACGCCGGCGGCCCGCCGCCCGGCACGTTCGCCTCGACCGACCTCGAGGCCTACCTGCCGGCGCTGCGCCTCAACCTGCTGTCGACCGTGGCCATGTGCCAGGCGGCCGTGCCGGCCATGGCCGACCGGGGCTGGGGCCGGGTGGTGGCGATCACCTCGGCGACGGTGCGCCAGCCGGCGGCCACGCTGATCCTCTCCAACACCGCCCGGGCCGGGGCCACGGCCTTCCTCAAGACGCTGGCGACCGAGGTGGCCGGGCGGGGCGTGACCGTGAACTCGGTGCAGCCGGGGCTGCACGCCACGGACCGCCTGAGGAAGCTGCACGGCGGCGACCCGGCCGCGTTGGGTGCGGCGGTGCCGACCGGCGTGGTCGGTGACCCCGACGACTTCGGGGCGGCGGTCGCCTTCCTGTGCTCCGCCCAGGCGCGGTTCATCACCGGGACGGCGCTGCTGGTCGACGGCGGCGGGTACCCCGGGCTCCAGTAGGCCGACGCGAAAGGACGACGACATGGGCGTACGCCACGTGGTGGTGTTCCGGTTCCGGGACGGGACCGGCGACGACCAGCGGGAGGAGATCGCCCGCGAGCTGCGGGGGCTGCCGACCGTGATCCCCGAGATCGCCTCCTACACGGTGGGCAGCGACGCGGGGCTGGTCGAGAGCAACTGGGAGTTCGCGGTGGTGGCCGACTTCGTGTCGGCCGAGGACTACCGCACCTACCGCGAGCACCCGACCCACCGCTCGATCATCGAGCGGCTCATCCAGCCGGTGCTGGCCGAGCGCGCCGCGGTGCAGATCGTCACGGACTGATCCAGGGCGCGACGCCGTCCGGAGCGCATGGCGCGCCCCGGTCCGCCGCGAGCTGCCCCGCGGCGGTCAGTCGACCCGCAGCTGGCTCGTCAGCTCCTGCCGGCGGACCTCGAAGTCGTCGAAGCTGATCCGGCCGTCGTCGAACGCGGCGTGGAGATCGGCGAGCTGGGCCAGCACGGTGGCCTGGTCGGCCTCCGGCGCCGCGTCCTGACCGTCGACGTCGCCGTCACCCTGCTCGGCCCGCTCCTGGCGCCGCTCGAGCTTGGCCTGGGCCTTGGCCTGCTTGTCGCGGTCCCGCTGGAGTTTGCCGAAGGTGGTACGCCGCCGTGACACGCCTGCTCAGACCACCCTGACGTTCTGGGCTTCGTCGCCCTTGCGCCCCGCACCGACCTCGAACTCGACCTGCTGGCCGGCCTCGAGCGAGCGGTAGCCCGATCCCTGGATGTTCGAATAGTGGACGAACAGGTCGTCTGCTCCGTCGCGGGAGATGAAGCCGTAACCCTTCTCCGCGTTGAAGAACTTGACCGTGCCGACTGCCATGCTGACTCTGCCTATCTGTTGGTGTACGCGGCCGGGCGAGCTTCGTGCGTCGGCCGTTGCGGCCCCGAGGCTACGCCGTCACGACCCGAACTGCGCGCTTTGCCACTGCGGCCGTCGTAGCGTGAGGCGATGACGCCCGACATCGAGCGGGAGACGGTGGCCCTCGCCCGCCGCCTCGCGGCGCTCGGGGAGAGCGAGCGCTCGGCCGGCCGGTCGACGTCGTGGTGGAGCGAGCGGGTCATGGACTGGGCGATGGCGCGCCCCGCGTTCAAGACCCAGCTGTTCCGGTTCGTCGACGTGTTCCCGGCGCTGTCCGACGACGGCGACGTCGCCCGCCACATCGGCGAGTACTTCGCCGGCACCGGCATCCCCCGGGTGCTGCGCAGCGGCATCGGCGTGGCCGACCGGCTGCCGCTGGGGTCACGCCTCGAGGCCCGGATCGCCCGCCGCAACATCGGCCGCATGGCCCGCCAGTTCATCGTGGGCACCACGCCGGCCGAGGCGGTCGCCGGCCTGCACCGGCTGTGGCGCACCGGCACGGCCTACACGGTCGACGTCCTGGGGGAGAAGACCGTGGTCGGCGCGGAGGCCGACCGCTACGCGGCCCGGGTGGCCGACCTGATGGCGGCGCTGGCCACCGAGGGCGCGGTGTGGGCGCCCGACGACCACCTCGAGCGCGACGACCTCGGGCCGCTGGCCCGGGTCAACGTCAGCGTCAAGCCCACCGCGCTGGCCACCCACTACGAGCCGCTGTCCGCCGACGTGGGGCTGGCCGGGGCCAAGGAGCGGCTGCGGCCGCTGCTGCGCCTGGCCCGCGAGCACGGGGCGTTCGTCAACTTCGACATGGAGCACTGCGACGCCAAGGACCTGACACTG
>DATFRN010000053.1:0-2818 GCA_035263165.1 Acidimicrobiales bacterium
CCCGACCAGCAGCCCAACGCCTTCGCCACCGGCCGCAACCCCGAGCACGCCGCGGTGGCCGTGACCGCCGGCATCCTCCAGATCCTCGACTGGGACGAGCTGCGGGGCGTCCTGGCCCACGAGATCAGCCACGTCGGCAACCGCGACATCCTCATCGGCTCGGTGGCCGCCGCCATCGCCATGGGCATCACGCTGCTGGCCACCTGGCTGCGCTTCGCCGCCATCTTCGGCGGCGGCAACCGCGACGACGACTCCAACCCCATCGCCCTGCTGGCCCTGGCCATCCTCGCCCCCCTGGCGGCCGGCCTGCTGCAGATGGCGATCAGCCGCAGCCGCGAGTTCGAGGCCGACCGCTCGGGCGCCCGCCTGATCGGCGACGGCGAGCCGCTGGCCCGGGCGCTCCAGAAGCTGGAGATCGGCGCCAAGCGCATCCCCATGGACATCGACCCCGCCCACGCCTCGGCGTTCATCGTCAACCCGCTGTCGGGGCGCAAGATGAGCTTCAAGAACCTGTGGCGCACCCACCCGGCCACCGAGGACCGCGTCGCCCGCCTGCGGGGCGGCGAGTGGCGCCAGGCCTGGTAGCCCGGGGCCGCTAGTCGCGGAAGTTCGAGAACTGGAGCGGGATCCCGAAGTCCTGCTCCCGGAGCGCGGCGATCGCCGACTGGAGGTCGTCGCGCTTCTTCGAGCTCACCCGCAGCTGCTCGCCCTGGACCTGGCTCTGCACGCCCTTGATCCCGAGGCCCTTGAGGAACTTGTTGATCTCGGTCGCCTTGTCCCGGGAGATGCCGGCCACCAGGCCGACGTGCTGGCGGGCCGTGCCGCCCGACGCCTCCTCGACCTTGCCGTAGTCGAGGGCCTTGAGCGACACCTTGCGCCGGACCAGCTTCTCCTCCAGCACCTGGCGGACCGCGTCGAGCCGGTCCTCGCTCACGCTGCGCAGCGTGATCTCGGTCTCGCCGAGCTCGACCCCGCTGTTGGTGCCCTTGAAGTCGTAGCGGTTGGCGATCTCCCGGCTGGCCTGGTCGACCGCGTTGCGCACTTCCTGCATGTCGATCTCGGACACGACGTCGAAGGTGGGCATGGATCGAGGCTAACCGGAGGCCATGGCGACCAGCGCGTCCACGGCCGCCGGTACCAGGCGCCCCAGCCGGTCGCGGAGCCGCCCGTGGGCGAAGTTGGGCACCCACTCGCCGCCGGCGAGCGAGTCGCTCACCGCGAAGGCCGACGCCACGTCGACGCCCCGCACCTGGCCGACGCTGTAGAGCGCGGCCGCCTCCATCTCCACCACGGCCGCGCCCTCGGCGGCGTAGTGCTCGGCCTCGACCACCGTCTCGCGGTAGGGGGCGTCGACGGTCCAGCTGGCGCCGGGGGCCGGGTCGAGCCCCGCCGCCGCCAGCGCCGCGGTCAGCCGATCGGTCAGGGCCGGCGACGGCTCGGCCCAGCGGCCGGGCGGGAGGTAGTGGTGCGACACGCCTTCGTCCCGCACCGCCCGCGAGCACACGATGACGTCGCCGGCCTCGAGGCCGGGCTGCAGCGCGCCCGCGGTGCCGACGCCGACGAAGTGGCGCACGCCCAGGGCGGCCAGCGACTCCAGCACGACGGTGGCGGCCGGCGCCCCGATCCCGAAACCGCCGATCACCCCGACGGTGCCCTCGGTGGCGTCGAACGTGTGGAGGCCGAGGAACGCCGTGTCGCGGGCCTGGTCCCGGGGGGTGGGGGAGAAGGCGGTCACGTCGTCGCCCCGCAGCACCCGCTCGTACAGGGGCCGCTGCCACAGCATGATCACCCCGGTCGGGGCGGTGAACTCCGCGGGCAGCCGCCCCTGGGACACCCAGTACCGCACGAAGTCCTCGGCCGACACCAGCGAGTCGTGGGCGTGCTTGCCCTCCAGGTTGGGGTACGGCACGGCCGGAGGCTACCGCCGCCCCCCGACCCGCCCGGCGTGGGTTTCGCGTGTGGTGAGCGGCCCGGGACAGGCGCTAGCGTGTCCCATCCCAGGGTCGGTGCCCGAGCGGCCAAAGGGAGCAGACTGTAAATCTGCCGGCACAGCCTACGGTGGTTCGAATCCACCCCGGCCCACTCAACTACGCCCCCTCCTCCGTGTCATGCTGGCGGCATGGGGGACGGGACGGCGGGGGTGGTCGACCCTGGTGACGAGGTCGTCGCGTTCGGCCGGGCGTTCAACGCGCTGTGCCGAGCGTGGTTCTGGTGGATCGTGGTCGGCAGCGTGCGCATCTCCGGCCTTCCTGCGATCGGCGGCATCGTCCTCGCCCTGGTGGTCCTGTTCTGGCTCGTGCGCTTGCAGCGGGCGACCACCGACGTGGTCGCCCGCTACCTGCGGGCCTGTGTCGCGGTGGCGATCGTCGCGACGGTCGTGCTCGTCGTGGCCACGCTCCGGCACCCCGACATGATCGACCCCGGGGACTCCTCACCCGTCTGGGCCGTGGTCGCGGTCGGCCTGCTGCTGTTCTGCCGGGCGATGCAGCCGTGGTTCCTGGTGCACGACAGCCGCCGGCTGCTGGCCCGCTGGCACCGCTCGGAGGTCTGGACGCGCATCGTCGCCGGCGGCGGGGGGATCTACCTGGCGGTGCTGTCCGTCGGTGGGCCGTCGGTCGGCGACGTCCGGCTGGCCGGTCGGCACTGGGTGTTCCTCCCGCTGTGGACGAGCGTGGCGGTCGTCGTGCTCGGGTCGTTCCTGTCGGTCTGGAACTCGGCCGGGGCCACCAACGACGCCCTGCGGGCCTATCGCGCGCCGTAACCCTGCGATCATGGCCCGATGTCCGGTCCGCGGCTCTGGGTGGTCGCCCGGCCGGGG
>DATFRN010000054.1:0-3679 GCA_035263165.1 Acidimicrobiales bacterium
CTAGTTGTTGTGCCCTGCGAGGTTGGTGACTCGGCTGGCGGGTGGTCCGCCGATGGCGGTGTGGTGGCGGTGATTGTTGTAGCGGTGGAGCCAGGGGTCCAGGGCACGGGCCCGGCGGGCGTCTGAGGTCCACAAGCGCGCGTACGCCCACTCGTCTGTGAGGGTGCGGTTGAAACGCTCCGCCTTGCCATTGGTGGCGGGCCGGTAGGGGCGGGTGCGGGTGTGGCGGATGCCCAGCTCGGCGCAGCGTCGAGCCCAGGTGTGGCTGCGGTAGCCGACGCCGTTGTCGGTGAGGATCCGCTCGATGGTGATGCCCTGGGCGGTGAACCAGGCGACCGCCCGGCCCAAGAACCCGGTGCAGTTGTCGGCGGTCTCGGGGCCGGCGAACTCGCTGTAGGCGAGCCGCGAGTAGGCGTCGATGGCGGTGTGAATGTGGCTGTAGCCGCCGCGGGCTCGGCTGCGCCGCTTGGTCTCGCTGGTGCGTCCGAGCATGCGGTGACCGCCGCCGGTCGGGACGCGGGCGAGTTTCTTGACATCGATGTGGACCAGTTCGCCGCAGCGGCCGGTCTCGATACGGCGCACGACCCGGCCGGTGGGCCGGTCCATCCACCGGAGCCGGTTGATGCCGTGGCGGACCAGGACCCGGTGCACCGTCGAGGCCGGCACGCCCACGATGCCGGCCAGGCGGGCGGGCCCGAGCTTGCGGGACCGGCGCAACGCCACGATCCGCCGCTCGACCCGGGCCGGGGTCTGGTGCGGGCAGCGGTGCGGGCGACTGGAACGGTCCACGAGCCCCGAGGGGCCTTCGGCCCGGTAGCGGCGCCACCACTTGTGCGCGCACTGACGGGAGATGTTCATCGACTCCGCGGCCGCGGCCACGGTCCAACCATCCAGGATCCGCCGGCACAACCGCAGCCGGCCTTCGGGAGTGAGCGGAGCGTTACGGTGCACGACGGGCCTCCTGGGTTCGTGCGGTGCGTTCGACAGCTCCACACTCGCCCAGGGGCCCACTCACTCAACGGACGTCAACAACGTCCCAGGCTGCAACAACTAGTCGGCCAGCTCCTCGACGTAGAACTCGTCGAAGTAGCCGTAGTCGTAGTCGTAGTACTCGTCGTACCCCGGGTCGTACGGGTCGTCGCTGACGCCGGTGTCGGCCGGGGGATCGGGGTAGGGCCCGACCTCGCCGCCCTCGATGACCGAGCCGTCCTCGCCCCGGATCACCGGGTCGTCGCTGTAGTAGCCGCCGGGCAGCTCCTGGCCGTCGACCGTGATGACCGGGTCGCTGCCGTGGGGGTTCAGCGGCGGCTCACCCGGGTCGGCGTCCGGCAGGCCGTTGATCACCGGCGCCGGCAGCTCGGGCAGCAGGTCGGGGACGGCGGGGCGCACCTGGGTCTCCGGCGGCCGCGGGACGCGCGTGGCGTTGGGGAAGCACTTGTCGACGATCGCCTCGTTCTCGGCCTCCGACGGCCGGCTCGGGTCGGCGTTGTGGGTCTGGTCGAGGTTGCCCTGGATGTGGCGCAGCTCGTGCAGCAGCGCCAGGGCCCGGAACTCCCGGCCCGTCAGCTGGTAGCTGTAGTCCCGGGTGTAGGTGTTGTAGGTGTCCTCGATCATGAAGGTGAAGGGGGCCCCGTTGACCGTGATCGTGTACTGCACGCCCGGCTCCGCCTCGTGGAAGGGCTTGAACACGGCGATGGTGCCGGCCGGCCCGGATCCGACGGGGGTGGAGCCCGCGAAGGCGTTGCCGAGGGTGTCGTTGTACTCGTTGAAGAACTGGCGGGGGTTGGCCGCCAGGATCGCCTCGAACACGTCGAGGGCACTCAGCCCGGTGGGGTAGTTGTTGGGCCAGCGCCCGATGAGCGCTGCGCAGGCGGGATCGGCCAGGAGGCGCCGCACGTCCTCGATCGCCTCGTTGATCTGCCGCTCGGCCTTCTGCTGGGCGGTCTCGGTCTGGGGCGCGGGTGTCGGCGCCGGCTGGGGGTCGGGTGCCGGCGGCGGTGCCGGTGCGGGCGGCGCGGGCGGCGCGGGGACCGGGACCGGGTCCTGCGCCGGCGGGGGCGTCAGGGGGTACTCGGGCGTGGTGGCGACCGGGAAGTCGCTCGGCGGGTCGTAGCTGTAGACCGGGTCGTAGATGTCGTCGACCGGCGGCCGCAGGGCGCCGGCCGGTGCGGCCAGTCCCAGGGTCAGGGCGCCCGCCGCCGTGGCGGCCACGAGCCACCGGGCGTGCCGGCGTGCCGGTGCCTGCTTGTCGTCCATCGGGGTCTCCTTCCCTCGGTGCGGGAAGGATCCGGAGTCGGCCCCGGGCCGGGATGCGCGGCGCTAGAGCGGCCGGTCCAGCACCAGCTCGTCCCGGAGGGGGATGCCGTGCGCGCCGACGGTCGGGATCGCCGGCTTGAGGCGGCGGGCCTCGTCCACCGAGCCGGCGTGGAGCGTCACCAGGCGGTAGCCGTGCCGCTGGTACAGGCGGAGGGCGTCGAGGTTGTCGTTGGTGGTGGACAGCCACTGCACCGCAGCGCCCGCCCGGCGGGCGGCGGTGGCCGCCGCCTCCACCAGGGCGCCGCCCACGCCCTGCCCGCGGTGGCCGGCCGCCACCGCCACCACCGCCAGCTCGGCCCGGCCGGCCGGGTCGGGCGGCGTCCATGTCGCCACCCCCAGGAGCACATCCCCGTCCCACGCCCCGGCCCCGGGCAGGGCCAGGACGTCGTGGGCCTCGCCCAGGCGGGCCTGGTGGCGCCCGCCCATGGCGTCGTCGAGCAGCGCCGACGCCGCGGCCTCGTCGGCGGGGGTCAGCGGCCGCAGCTCGGGCGCGGCCACGGCGTCACCGGGCCAGGGGCTTGTAGCGGATGCGGTGGGGCTGGTCGGCGTCGGCGCCCAGCTCCTTGCGCCGCCAGGCCTCGTACTCGCTGAAGTTGCCCTCGAACCACCGCACCTGGCTCTCGCCCTCGAAGGCCAGGATGTGGGTGGCGACGCGGTCGAGGAACCAGCGGTCGTGGCTGATGACCACGGCGCACCCGGGGAACGCCTCCAGGGCGTCCTCCAGCGACCGCAGGGTGTCGACGTCGAGGTCGTTGGTGGGCTCGTCGAGCAGCAGGACGTTGCCGCCCCGGCGCAGCATCTTGGCCAGGTGGACCCGGTTGCGCTCGCCGCCGGACAGCACGCCCACCTTCTTCTGCTGGTCCGACCCCCGGAAGTTGAACGACGCCACGTAGGCCCGGCCGTTGACCTCCCGGGTGCCGACCTTGAGCAGGTCCTGGCCGCCGGTGATCTCCTCGTAGACCGTGTGGTCGGGGTCGAGCGCGTCGCGGGACTGGTCCACGTAGGCCTCCTCGACGGAGGAGCCCACCCGGACGCTGCCGGCGTCGGGCTCCTCGGCCCCGGTGAGCATGCGGAACAGGGTCGTCTTGCCGGCACCGTTGGGGCCGATGATGCCGACGATGCCGGCCCGGGGCAGCGAGAACGACAGGCCGTCGATGAGCAGCCGGTCGCCGTAGCCCTTGACCAGGTCCTCGACCTCGATGACCTGGTCGCCCAGGTGGGGCCCGGGCGGGATCGTGATCTGGAGCCGGTCGGGGCCCCGCTCGGCCGCCTCGGCCTCGGCCTGGAGCTTCTCGTAGGCGGCCAGGCGGGCCTTGCCCTTGGCCTGGCGGGCCTTGGGCGCCATGCGCACCCACTCCAGCTC
>DATFRN010000055.1:0-38240 GCA_035263165.1 Acidimicrobiales bacterium
CCGGCCGGCACGGGGCGCTGTGGGCGGGTCAGCCGAGGGTTCGGGCGGACTCGAGGGCCCGGTGGAGCAGGCGGTCGCGGGCCGGCACGGGGCGCTGTGGGCGGGTGAGCCGAGGGTTCGGGCGGGTTCGAGGGGACGGTCGTGCAGCGGTCGCCGGCTGGCATCGGGCGCTGTGGGCGGGTGAGCCGCGGGTTCGGGCGGGTTCGTGGGACCGGTCGAGCAGCGGTCGCCGGCCGGCACCGGGCCTTGTGGGCGGGTCAGCCGAGAGTTCGGGCGGACTGCAGGAACCGGTCGAGCACGCCGTCGCCGACCCGCACCGGGCCCTGCGGGCGGGTCTTGCCCGGCACGGTGCGCACCGCCCGGGCCTGCTGGGCGAGCTGCTGGGCCTCGGCGAAGCGTGGGGTGGGGTCGGTGCCGGCGGCGCCGGCCTTGGCGGCCAGGCCGTCGAGCGTGGCGACCAGGGCCCGCCCCCACAGGGCCGTGGCGTCGAGCCAGGGGGCGCAGTCGGCGACGAAGGCGGGGTCGACGTGGGCCCGGATGCGGTCGGGGGCGGCGGCCAGCCGCTCGGCCAGGGGGCGCAGCCCGGCGAGCGCCCCCGGGCGGTCGCCCTTGTCCCAGGCGGTGCGGAAGGTGGCGAGCGCCGCCGCCAGCGCCGGCGCCTGGGGCTGGGAGGTGGTGCCGGCGCGAAGCGAGGTGGGGGCGAGGTTCTCGAGGTCGAAGAAGGCGAGCAGGGCGTCGGTGGTGTCGGCGTCGCCCCCGGCGAGGTCCGCGGCCGCCGCCCGCCGGGCCCGGCCGGCGTCGTAGGCGGCGTCGTTCCAGGCGAAGTCGGCCGCCCCGACCAGTTGGACGCGGCTGGCGGCGGCCTGGTTCATCGGGTTGAGCACGATGCCGGTGACCTGGCCGGACAGCCCCGCCTGGCGGCGGGCGTAGGGGGCCAGGATGAGCCGGCCCTCGGTCGGGGGGTAGTCGTTGACCGGCGTGTTGTCCCACAGGTAGACGGGGCGGCCGTAGGTGCCGGCGGCGGCGGTGGCGTCGGCCACGGTGATCTCGGCGGGGACGACGCTCGGGCCGGTCCACATCACCTCGACCGCCGGGTCGAGGCCGGCCCGCAGGGCGCGGCGGTAGTCGCTGTCGTGGGTGCCCCGGTAGTCGGTGGGGACCATCTGAAGCGGCTCAGTCCCGGCCCGGGCGGCGACGTCGTGCTGGACGGCGTTGACGAGGTCCACCTGGGCCCGGGCGGCGTTGGCCATGGAGGGCGGGCCGTAGCGGGCGGCGTCGGCCTGGCAGTTCCAGCGGCCGGCGTCGATGTCGTCGAGGGCGATGCTGAAGGCCCGGACGCCGAGGCGGTAGAGGGAGTCGAGCTTGGCGGTCAGGGCGGCCCGGTCGGCGGGGTCGCTGTAGCAGATGGACACGCCGGGGGAGATGGCGAAGGTGAAGCGCACGTGGTTGGCCCGGGCGGCGTCGACCAGGCGCCCGAGGTCGGCCAGCCGGTCGGCGGGGTAGGGGTCGCGCCAGCGGTCGCGGTGGTAGGGGTCGTCCTTGGGGGCGTAGACGTAGGTGTTGAGCTTGTAGCGCCCGGCGAAGGCCATCTGGGCGAGCCGCTCGTCGGTGGTCCAGGGGGCGCCGTAGAAGCCCTCGATCATCCCCCGGTGCCGCATCGCCGGGCGGTCGACGACGCCGACGCCGGCGATCTTGCCGTCGCGGATCAGCTGCCGCAGGGTCTGCGCCCCGTAGAACGCGCCGGCCGGGTCGGCCCCGGCGACGACGACGGTGCCCCCGCCGCCCCGGTTGGCGAAGGCCGCCAGCGCGTAGCCCTCGGCGGGCAGGCTGGCGGGCACGTCCAGCCGGACGGCCCCGAACGCCCGCCGCGCGGTCTGGTCGCCGGCCCCCACGACGAGGTCCACGGTGAGCCCGGCGCCGCCGCCGCCCCCCTCCACGAACCGCTGCGCCCCACCCCGCCGCAGGGCATCGACGACGACGCCCCGTGCCCCGGGATCGACCCCGTCCCCGACCCGCAACCGCACGACGTCGGGCACGCCCACGTCGGGGCCCAGCCACCGCATCGCCCGGGGCACGGGCGTGACCCCGGGCAACGCCTCCCCCCGCGTCGCCAACCGGGGCGGCCCGGTGGTGGAGGTGGTGCTGCTCCGCGCCGCCGACGACCCGCCCCCAGACCCCGACCCGGACGAGCAACTCACGCCGACGACCGCCACCAGGACGGCCACCACCACGAAGCGGCGCACACAAGCGGCTCGAGTTCGGACCACACGACTCCCAGAATCCGTCCCGCCCCCGCCCCAAGGAACGGCCCACGAGGCTACCGCCCGCCACCGACGCCCCGCCCCGCCGCCCCGCCGGCCACCGCCGGGGCGGGGGGCCGCAGGGCGGGAGAAATCTGGTGCCGGTGGTGCCCCGCCCCCGGCGGCATGGCGGCCACCGCCGGGGCGGGGGTTGGTGTCTCCCGGTCCGCCGAGTGCGTTGGGGCCGCGGGCCCCGAGACGTCTGGCGGCGGCGGGGGAGTGGCGGTGCCCGCCCCGGCGGTGTGGCGGCCACCGCCGGGGCGGGGGTGGGTGTCTCCCGCCCTGCGAGCTGGGGTTGGGGGCTGCAGGGCGGGAGACGTCTGGCGCCGGCGGTGCCCCGCCCCGGCGGTGTGGCGGCCACCGCCGGGGCGGGATTGGTGTCTCCCCGCCGGCGGGTTCGGGCGGGAGACGTCTGGTGCCGGTGGCGGCGGGTAGGTGGTTCCCCGCCCCGGCGGTGTGGCGGGGCACCGCCGGGACGAGGGTTGGTGTCTCCCGCCCCGGTAGCGGGGTTGGGGGCCCCGGGGCGGGAGACGTGGGGCGCCGGTGGCGGCGGCCGGGTGAGGCGGCCACCGCCATCGACGATCTGCGGCGCCACCTGGGTTGGGCCGTGGTTGCCAGTCCGCACCTGGGTTGGGCTCCCGTGGGCGGGTGTCCCCCGCTCACGGCGGGTTGGGGGCGCCGGAGCGGGGGACGTGCCGGGGCGCCGGTCCGCCGGCCTACGGCGGGTGGGTGGCCGGCGCGGTCGGTGTGTTGCGGCCGGACGCCGCCATCCCCGTTCGGGCGTGGGTGGCCTGATGGGAGAGGGCCCAGCTGGTCGCCTCGTGGGCCAGTGTCGGGTGGAAGCGCCAGCGGTGGAGTTGGCGCTCGGTGCCGGCGGCGTCCTCGCCCAGTTGCAGCAGCGACAGCGCCAGCTGTCTGGCTCGCTCGGACAGGTCCTGCGCCGGCGGGCGGGGCGGCTCGTCGACCCACAGGGTGTGGTCGCGCTGGAGCGCCGGGGGAAGCCGGCCGATCTGGCGGTCCGACAGCGGGGGCAGCTTGCGCCGGACCTCGAACCTCGCCGGCCCCGCGAACCGTGCGGCGCCGAACTGGCAGCACCGCCGGACCGTGCGGGGGAAGGCGCTGGCGGCGCCGCCGTGGCCGAGCCCGAGGGCCGACGCGCACTCGGCCAGGTCGAGCCGGTAGCCGTCGGGCTCGCGGTCGAGCCGGTCGACCAGCAGCCGCAGCAGCCACGTGGCGCTGGGCCCCAGGATCCCCAACCAGAAACGCTCGACGTACGCCGCCCGGGGGTCGTAGCCGACCTCGTCGATCACCGGGTCGTCCCAGGGCACGACGACGAGGGCGGTCGCATCGACGGGGAGGGCGGGGCTGGGCGGCATGTCGTCTCCAATGAGGGCACAACCTGTACTATACTGCCGTGGTGATGGGTAAGGAACTGTCTCAGCACTTTTCAATCATTTCCATGCTCCAGCTAGTCTGTCAAGCGTGCAGGAGGAGGACATCGAGCAGGCCCGCGCCTGGATCGACGACGCCGAGCGGGTCGTGGTGCTCACCGGGGCCGGCATCAGCACCGACAGCGGCATCCCCGACTTCCGGGGCCCCGACGGCGTGTGGACGCGCAACCCCGAGGCCGAGAAGCAGGCCACGCTCCGGCACTACATGTCCGACCCCGAGGTCCGGCGCCGCTCGTGGCAGACCCGCATCGACCACCCTGCGTGGTCGGCCGAGCCGAATTCGGGCCATCGCGCCCTGGTCGACCTCGAGCGCCGGGGCAAGCTCGACACGATCATCACCCAGAACATCGACGGCCTCCACCAGGCCGCCGGGTCCGACCCCGCCCGGGTCGTCGAGATCCACGGCACCATGCGCGAGGTCACCTGCATGTCCTGTGGCGAGCGGGCGCCCATGGAGCGGGCGCTCGACCGGGTGCGCGCCGGTGAGGACGACCCGCCCTGTCGCACCTGCGGCGGCATCCTCAAGTCCGCCACCATCAGCTTCGGCCAGAACCTGGTGGCAGACGACCTGGAGCGGGCCGCGGCCGCCGCCCGCCGCTGCGACCTCATGCTGGCCGTCGGCTCGACGCTGTCGGTCTACCCGGCCGCCGACGTCGTGCCGCTGGCCCGCATGTCTGGCGCGCTCGTCGTCATCATCAACGGCAGCGAGACCGCCATGGATCACCTGGCCGACGCCGTCCTGCGCGGCCAGATCGGCGACCTCCTCCCGAGGGTGGTCGGGGGATGACGGCGACCGTCACGCGACCGGTTGGTCAGTGTTTGTGCCCTCGCTCACGCGATGTGAGTAACGTCTCCCCGTGATGGCTGCGCTGCTGGAGGCTGCGAGGCGCCGCAATCCGCTTCCGACGGGCACCGCCGCGGTCGGGGCGGGATTGATCGTCGCGGGAGTGTCCGCCTACGGGTTCCTCTTCGTCGCGGACAAGGCCCTGTCCAAGACCGAGTACTCGCCGCTCGGTGCGCTGTGGAGCCTGGTCTTCCTGGCCGGCCCCGGCCTGTTCCTCCCGCTCGAGCAGGAGATCAGCCGGGCCCTGGCCGAGCGGCGGGCCCGCGGCGCCGGCGGCTTCCCGGTCGTGCGCATGGCTGCGACCCTCGGCGTCGGGCTGGGGCTCGGCGTGCTCGTCCTCCTCATCGTCACCGCCCCCTGGACGGTCGAGCACCTCTTCGACGGCCAGATCCTGCTGCTGGTGGGCCTGGCTCTCGGCCTGGCCGGCGCCCTGTGCGGCCACCTGACCCGGGGCGCGATGTCGGGCACCGGCAACTTCAAGGGCTACGGCACCTACATCGGCGCCGACGGCTTCATCCGGGTGCTGGGTGCGATCGCCTGCGCCGTGATCGGGTTCAACACCGCCGGCCCGTTCGGCATCGCCGTCGGCATCGCCGGCCTGATCGCCGTCCCCGTCGCCCTCCGGGTCCAGCGCCCCAAGCTCGAGGAGGGCCCCGAGGCCAAGCTGGCCGAGGTCGGCAGCGCCCTCAGCCTGCTGCTGGTCGCCTCGCTGTGCGCCTTCGCCCTCATGAACATCGGCCCGGTGCTGGTCAAGCTGCTGGCCAACGACGACCAGGCCGAGGCGGCCGGCCGGTTCGTGAACGGCGTCGTGATCGCCCGCATCCCGCTGTTCCTGTTCCAGGCCGTGCAGGCGTCGCTGCTGCCCAAGCTGTCGACGCTGGCCCACTCCGGCCAGATCCGCGACTTCCGGTCCGGCCTGCGCCGCCTGCTGATCGCCGTGGGCGGGCTGGCCTTGCTGGGGACGCTGGTCGGCGTCTTCCTCGGGCCGTTCATCGTCGAGATCATGTTCCCCGAGGCCGACCTGGGCGCCCGCACGATGGGCCTGCTGGCCGCGGGCGCCGGGCTCTACATGCTGGCGATGGCCTGCGCCCAGGCGCTCATCGCCCTCGGCGGCCACCGCGACCAGGCCATCGGCTGGGCGGCGGGGTGCGTGGCGCTGGCGATCACCGTCGTCTTCGTGTCGCACGACCTGTTCTTCCGGGTCGAGGTCGCCCTGCTCGTCGGCAGCGCCATGTCGCTGGCGATGATGGCCGCCCTGCTGGTGCGCCGGCTGGCCCGGCGGGGCCCGCTGCGCATCCGCGAGGGCGACCTGATCGAGGCGATGCACGAGATCGCCATCGAGCCCTAGCCGGAGACCCGAGAGGCTGCGCCGACGGGCGCAGCCGTGGCCCGAGCGGCCCGCTGCGAAGCAGCAAGAGCGGGGAACGCGGACCACGGTGGCGGAGAGGAGCCGACCGCTCGGCGCCGCGTTCCCGAGGGGAACATCCGGCCTGGTCCGAATGTTGATCGGGTCGCTAGGCTTTTACGCGCCGCAAGACGCAAGACGAGAAGGGTTGCCCCGATGCCGAGCTTCCGTGAGCTGCTCGCCGCCGCCAAGTCCGAGATCCGCGAGGTCGACACCGCGACCGCCGACGAGATGCGCCGCCGGCCCGGCGCGGTCGTGCTCGACGTGCGGGAGCCGGACGAGTACGAGCAGGGCGCGATCCCGGGCGCCGTCCACATCCCCCGGGGCACGCTGGAGAGCTCGGTCGAGGGCCGCATCTCCGACAAGTCGGCGCCGGTCATCATCCACTGCGCCAGCGGGATCCGCTCGGCGTTCGCCGCCCAGACCCTGACCGAGCTCGGCTACGGCGACGTCGTCTCGGTCGCCGGCGGGTTCAACAAGTGGAAGGACGAGGGCCGGGAGTGGTCCACGCCCCGCAAGCTGACCGCCGAGCAGCGCAACCGCTACCAGCGGCACCTGCTGCTGCCCGAGGTCGACGTCGAGGGCCAGCTCGAGCTGCTCGACGCCAAGGTCCTGCTGCTGGGCGCCGGCGGCCTCGGCTCGCCCGCCGCGCTGTACCTGGCCGCCGCCGGCGTCGGCACGATCGGCATCGTCGACATGGACGTGGTCGACGAGTCCAACCTCCAGCGCCAGATCCTCCACAACGTGGACCGGCTGGGCGAGCGCAAGGTCGACTCGGCCAAGAAGACGCTCACCGCCCTCAACCCCGACGTGAACGTGGTGACCCACGACGTGCGGCTGGGGGCGGACAACGTGGTCGACATCCTGTCGGGCTACGACATGGTGATCGACGGGGCCGACAACTTCCCGGTCCGCTACCTGCTCAACGACGCCGCCCTCAAGGTCGGCATCCCGGTGGTGCACGGGTCGATCTTCCGGTTCGAGGGCCAGGCAACCGTGTTCAAGCCCCACGACGGGCCCTGCTACCGCTGCTTCCTGCCCGAGCCCCCGCCGCCCGAGATGGCGCCGTCGTGCGCCGAGGCCGGCGTGCTGGGCGTGCTGCCGGGCATCATCGGCTCGATCCAGGCGATCGAGGCCATCAAGCTGATCCTGGGCGTCGGCGAGGACATGTCCGGCCGGCTGCTGGCCTACGACTCGCTCGACCAGTCGTTCCGCACCTACAAGGTGCTGCGGGACCCGGAGTGCCCGGCCTGCTCGATCGATCCCGACCAGATCGTGATCGCCGAGTACGACGAGCTCTGCATGCCCCACCCCATCGCCCCGCCGGCCCCGTAGCCCCGCCCCCGGGGTTCCGGGGGGTCGCCGGCACGTGCCAGCATGTCCCGATGCTCGGGAACGTGGGCCGCACCGTCGAGCGGCGTGCCGGACGTGTGATCTTCGGCAGCCGCAAGTGGGTCGAGCGCCACCTCGCCGAGGTGGCGGGCGACCTGCGCGGGGCCCGCATCCTGGAGATCGGCAGCGGCCGCCAGGACATGGGCGAGGACGCCTACTCGTTCCGCCGCCTGTTCGACGCCAGCAACGAGTTCGTGCAGTCCGACGTCGTGCCCGGTTACGGCCACATCGTGGTGGACGTCACCACCATGGACTTCGACGCCGAGTGGGACCTGATCCTCTGCGTCAGCGTCGTCGAGCACGTGCCCGAGTTCCGGGCGGCGGCCGCCCGCATCCATCGGGCGCTGCGGCCCGGCGGCCGGGCGGTGATCGTGGCCCCGATGTGCTTCCCGTACCACGACGAGCCGCACGACTACTGGCGCTTCACCGTCCACGGCGTGCGCTACATGCTGGCCGACTTCGAGCGGGTCGACGTCAGCTCCCGCGGGCCGAAGCGGCTGCCCTTCACGACGCTGGCCGTCGCCCACAAGGCGGCCGGTTGAGCCGCGTTCAGTGGGCGAGCACGAACACCATCGTCGGCACGGCGCCCCGGCCCGCCCGCAGCACCCCGTCGGGCAGGGCGGCCGCGGCCCGGCCCAGCCGGCCCGGCTCGATCTCGGCGGTGGCCCGGAGGGCGTCGAGGGTCACGTCGGTGGCGTGCAGCCCGGCCTCGTCGATGAGCGAGAGCAGCTCGGGGCGCGTGCGGGGGCTGATGTCGTACACCGAGCCCCGCCGGGACAGCCGGAGCGCCCGCGTGCGGGCCCCGGGCGGGAGCCAGCTGAGCAGCGGCACCTTGAAGTGGGGCTCGACCAGCGCCCAGCGGGTGGGCGACGCCAGGTAGCCGACGCCGTCGGGCCGCAGCACCCGGGCGATCTCCCGCAGGTGGACGAGCTGGCGGTCGGGGCCGCCGACGTGCTCGATGGTGTGGTTCGACACCACGATGTCGAACGAGTCGTCCGCGAAGGGCAGGTCGACGCCCTCGACCAGCTTGAAGTCGTAGCCGTCGGTGACGGTCCGGAGGTCGTCGACGTCGACCGACCACACCGAGCCGGCCGGGCCCACCTGCTCGGCCAGCAGCGACGTGATGATGCCGCCGCCCGTGCCGATCTCGAGCAGCTCGGCACCGGCGAGCGGCCGTTGCCGCTCGACCAGCGTGGCGATCTTGGTCGCCTTGGCGCGGCGCGACTCGCGGTCGAGGCTCTGCTTGGGCTTCCAGCCACCTTCGGTGACCATCGCGGGCTCCTGGCGTCGTAGCTCGGGCGGCGGGGCAGCCCGCGACGCTACCACCGCCCGGCCGGCGCCCCGGCCGGCGCCCCCGCCCGGGGGTCAGGCCGGCTCTTCGACGTGGGGGGCGCCGTCGACCTCGTCGACCAGCTCCTCGACCGGCTCGCCGCCGGCGTCCCGGGCCGGGCCGCGCCCGGTCAGGTCGCGCCACCGCAGGCCGGTGAACGGCGCGCACAGCAGCAGCCCGACCTGCGACGCCACCCGGTCGACGGCGCTGGCGGCCACCGCCGCGGCGACCGGGACGTTGACCGCGGCGGCGATCCCGCCCGCCACGGCCTCCCGCAGGCCCAGGCCCGCGGGGGCGATCCCCACCAGTGCGGCGACGACGGTCGAGCACGAGATGGCGAGCGACGCCCCCAGCGAGGCCGGCTGGCCGATGGCGGCCAGCGACAGCCAGACCCGCAGGCCCGAGGTCACGACCAGGCCCGCCTCGGTGAGCGCCATCGCCACGAAGACCCGCCGCCAGCGGGGGCCCGTCTGCCGCACCAGCACGGCCGACGCCACCACCGCCACCACCCCGCCCGCGGCGATGAAGGCGCCCCGGCGGGCCAGGTCGGGCTGGAAGAGCAGGGCGACACCCGCGCCCATGGCGGCCAGCCCGGCCCACAGCAGGCCCATGACCGCGTTGATCGAGATGGCCGAGCGGATCGTGCTGCCCCGGCGGGCGAGGGCGGCCGTGCGGACGGCGATGCCGCCGGGGGCCGGGATGGGCAGGTAGTTGACGACGGTGGCGGCGATGCTGACCCGCATGGCGCCCCGCAGGTCCACGTCGTGGTCGAGCGCGGACGCCATGATCCGGTACTCGGTGGCGTTGAGCAGCAGCGTCGAGGGCGCGGCCACCAGGACGAGCACGACCAGGAGCCCGGGCCGCAGGTCCCGATCGTCGGGCAGGGCCTTGAACGACGCCACCACGAGGGCCAGGAAGAGGAGGGCCGTGAGCCCGAGGAGCCAGGGCCGGACGGACGGTCGGCCGGCGACTCGCCGGGCCCGCCCCGCCACCGCTGTGAGCCGGCTCAGGACCCCCCGCCAGCCGCCGCGTTCGGCTGTGCCCGCAGTGCCGGGTAGCTTCGTCCCGTCTTGCGAATCCGCACTGCTGTCTTCGACTGGTGAACGCACAACCCGATGGAGCCTAGGCCAGTACCCCTGCCCGATCCCCAACCCCCTCACGATGCTGCCGGGCCCCCGGTCGTGGTCGTCGCGACCACGTTCCCGGCCCGCCAGGGCGACGGCACGCCCGAGTTCGTGCTCACCCTGGCCAGATCGATCCCGCACCACGAGGTGACCGTCGTGGTCCCCCGCATGCCCGGCGCGGCCCGCAGCGAGGTCATCGACGGCGTGCGCGTGCGGCGCGTGCGCTACTTCCCCCGGCGCTGGGAGGGGGTGGCGGCCGACGCCATCATGCCGCGGCTCCGGGCCCAGCCATGGCGGGTGATCGAGGTTCCGTTCCTGATCGGCGCCCTGACGCTGGCCACGTGGCGCGAGGTGCGCCGCCGGGGCGCGGCGGTCGTCAACCCCCACTGGATCGTCCCCGCCGGCGCCATCGCTCTCGTCGTGCGGGCGGTCGCCCGCGTGCCCTACGTCGTGACGGTGCACGGGGCCGACGCCTACATGCTGCGGGGGTGGGCCGGCCGCTGGCTCAAGCGCCGGGTCGTCGGCCGCGCCGCCGCCGTGCTGCCGGTCAGCGCCGACATCGCCCGGGCGCTCGGCCTCGACGATGCGCCGGTGCTGCGCATGGGCGTCGACTGCGCCGCCATCCGGGCCGGCGTGGGGGAGCGCCGGCCCGAGCCGGGGCGGCTCCTGTACGTCGGCCGGCTCGCCGACAAGAAGGGCGTCGACGTGCTGGTCGACGCGCTCGCCAGCCTCGACGGCGCCCGCCTCGACGTCATCGGCGACGGGCCCGATCGCGAGGCGCTGGAGGCCCGGGCCCGCGATCTCGGGATCGAGCACCGGACGCGGTTCCTCGGCAAGCAGCCGCGGGCCGAGGTGCTCCGCGCCCTGGCCACCGCCCAGATCGTGGTCATCCCGTCGCGCGTCGGCGCGGGCGGCGACATGGACGGCACGCCGGTGGTGCTGGGCGAGGCGATGGCCGCCGGCCTGCCGGTGGTGGCCTCCGACCTCGGAGGGCTGGGGGAGTGCATCCACCACGGCGTCGACGGCCTGCTGGTGCCGCCGGGCGACGTGGACGCCCTCGCCGCCATGCTCGGCAAGGCGCTGGCCGGCGCCGTGGACCTGGACGCGCTGGGGGAGGCGGCGGCGGTCACGGCGCGGCGCACGCTCGACATCGCGGCCGTCGGCGCGGCCTACGGCGACGTCTTCGACACCGTGGCCGGCGTGGCCCCGCACGCGCCGGACGGGGAGGCACCCGGTCCCGCGCTGTCACCGCTGCGCGGTCACGACCGTCCATGATCGGCGTCCTCCACGCCTACAGCCGCACCAACTCCGGCGACGGGTTGCTGGTCGACCTCACGCTCGCCCGCCTCGCCCGCCAGGGCGTGGCCCCCGACGACGTGGTCCTGGTCGCGCTGGACGCCGACTCGTTCCCGGAGGTCCCCCGGCGCGTCCACGTCGGCGCCCGGGGCCGGGGCCTCGGGTGGGAACTGGTGCCGGCGGCCGGGCGCGCCTGCGGGCTGGGCCTCTCGGCCGGCCTGCGCCGCCCCGTGGGCGGGCCGGGCCGCGAGCTGGCCCGCTGCGACGCGTTCGTGGCCGTGGGCGGCGGCTACCTGCGGGCCGTCGACGTCACCTCCTCGCTGGGGACGACCCTCAACCACCTGCCCCAGCTGGCCGCCGCCGCCCGCAGCCGCAAGCGGTCCCTCTATCTCCCCCAGAGCGTCGGGCCGCTCCGGGGCCCCGTGGGCGCGGCCGTGCGCCGGGGCCTGGCCGGTGTCGGCGCGGTGTGCGTTCGCGACCCGTGGAGCGCGGCCGACCTGGCCCGGCTCGACCGCGTGCACGAGATCCCCGACCTGGCCGTGCTCGACCTGGCCGAGAGCGCCGCGGTCGTCGAGCGGGTGCCCGCCGGCGGCCGGATCGGCTTCGTGGCCCGCCACGTCGGCCACGCGGCCGGCTACGAGGCGCACGTCCAGGCCGTGGCCCGCGAGCTGGGCGAGCGCGCCGTCTGGGCGGTGCAGACCGCGGGCGACCCGACCAAGAGCGACGCGGTTCACTACCAGCGGCTGGGCCTCACGCCCGGCGGCGCGCTGGTGGACATGCTGGCGGCCCGCGAGCTCTCGGTCGTCGTGTCCGTCCGGCTGCACGGGGCGCTGATGGCGCTGCGGGCCGGCGTGCCGGCCGTGCACCTGGCCTACGACCGCAAGGGGCCGGCGGCGTTCGCCGACCTGGGCCTGCAGGAGTGGTGCCTCGACGTGCGCTCACTCGACGGCGCCAAGCTGCGGGCGGCGGTGGAGGCGGTGGCGGACGACCCCGATGCGTACTGGGACCGCTTCACGGACCGGGTGGCGCCGTTGGCGGCGGCGTCGCAGCGCCTCGACGCGCTCGTCGCGGAAACCGTCGGATGCTGACTATCCGCGGCGGTCCGGCCACCCGCAGTACCCTCCCCCCGTGCCTCCCCCACGCCTCCGCCTCACGGCGATCCAGGTCGTCGTCGCCCTCCTGATCGGGACCCTCGGCGTCCTCGTGCCCCGGCCGCACGTCGTCGAGCAGGCGGCCATGGCGACCGAGACCCGCCACCTGAGCGCCCGCCAGGCCGTGCCCACCACGACCACGGCGCCGGCGCCGACCTCGACCCCGCCGGCCACCGACGAGCCGGCCCCGACGACGACGTCGACGCCGACGGCATCGACGGCACCGACGACCCCGCCGTCGACGGATCCGGTCCCCACCACCGCGCCGCCCGCCCCGGAGCCGGCCCCCGGCCGCGTCACGGTCACCGAGGACACCCGCCGCTTCCGGCTGTTCGGCGTCACACTCGACGGGGCGCCGTCCGCCCCCGTCCGCGTGCGGACCGCCGTCGACGGTGGCGACTGGGGACCCTGGCAGAACCTGGAGTTCGACATCGAGCGGGCGCTGCCGGCGGTGCCCGGTGCCCCGGTCCCCCGCGAGCCGGACGAGGAGAAGCCCGGCACCCACAGCGAGCCGGTGTGGGTGGACGAGGCCGACCGCTACGAGCTCGACCTGCCGGCCGACGCCGAGGCCGGGGCCGAGGTCCACCTCGTCTACGAGACGACCAAGCACATCGTGGTGGCCAACACCGAGCCGGCCGGGGCCGACCCGGGCCGGCCCAGCATCCAGCCCCGCTCGGCGTGGGGGGCGCGGGCGCCGAAGGAGACGCCCACGATCGCTTCGTCGCTGAAGCTCGCCATCGTCCACCACACGGCGGGCACCAACGCCTACTCGGCCGCCGACGTCCCGGCCCTCCTCCGGGGCATCCAGGCGTTCCACATGGACGCCAACGGCTGGAACGACATCGCCTACAACTTCGCCGTCGACCGGTTCGGCCGCATCTGGGAGGCCCGGGCCGGCGGGGTCACCCAGGCCGTCGTGGGCGCCCACTCCCGGGGCTTCAACACCGGCTCGACCGGCGTCGTCGTGCTCGGCAACTTCCAGACCGCCAGCCCGACCTCGGCCGCCGTGAGCGCCGTGGCCCGGGTGCTCTCCTGGAAGCTGGCGCTGCACGACGCCGATCCCCGGGCAGCCGTCGGGTTCCGCGCCGGCGAGGGCAGCCCGCGCTACCCGCCGGGCACCGTGGTGCGCCTCAACCGGATCGTCGGCCACCGCGACGTCGGCCTCACCGCTTGCCCCGGGGTGAACCTCTACGCGCACCTCGGCACGATCCGCGCCCGGGCCAAGGCCGCCTACCCGTCGATGGCGGCGTCCGGAGTGGCCCTGGTCGGGAACTTCGCGGGCAGCGGCGCCGACGACGTGTTCCTCCGCCAGCCGGGCGTGCGCGGCGACCAGCTGCTCGCCGGGTCGACCACGAGCTTCCGCAACGTGGCCGCCTACTCGGTGCAGGGCACGCGGTACCGGCCGGCGGTGGGCGACTTCGACGGCAACGGCGTCGACGACATCTTCTGGTACGGGCCCGGCAGCGTGCCCGACTCGATCTGGCTGAGCCGGGGCGACGGCCGCTTCGTCCACGTCGCCCAGTCGGTGCAGGGGACGTACGCGCCGGTCGTGGGCGACGTCGACGGGGACGGCGACGACGACATCCTCTGGTACGCGGCCGGGCGGGCGCCCGACTCGCTGTGGCTGGCCCAGGGCGGCGGGCGCTTCGGCCACCGGGCGACGGCCAACGTCCTGGCCGCGCTGCGACCCGTCGCCGGGGACTTCGACGGCGACGGCGACGACGACATCTTCTGGCACGGCCCCGGGAAGGTCGGCGACAGCCTGTGGGTGGCGTCGGGCGGTGGCTTCACCCACCACGCCGCCAGGCAGGTCCTGGGCTCGTACCGGCCGGCCGCCGGGGACTTCGACGGGGACGGCGACGACGACATCATGTGGTACGCCCCCGGCTCGCCGCCCGAGTCGGTGTGGCTCGCCGACCGCCTGGGCTTCCAGAGCGCCGCGGTCCCGTCGGTACGGGGCCTGTACGCCTACGTGCGGGCCGGCGACTTCGACGGCGACGGCCGGGACGAGCTGCTCTGGTACGCCTCGCCGGGCAGCGACGCCATCTGGTGGCACGCGTCCCCGTCGAGGCTGTTCGGCCGGTCCCTGGCCACCGTCCCGGCGCTGCGCTGAGGCCGCCCCTCCCCGGTCGGGCCGGCGGCGAAGGTCGGCCCGACCGCTAGGATCGCGGGTAGTGCGGACCGGGCGGAGCGGCCCGGTGGTGACCAAAGGTGGATGTGGTGCGCGGACAGGGCCGGCGGTCTGGGGGTCGACGCGGGGTCGTCACGCGGGGGGTCGTGGTGCTGGCCGCGTTCGGAGTCGTCCTGGTCGCCGCCGGTCCGGCGGGCGCACAGGCGCCGCCGGACACCACGCCGGGCACGACGACCACGACGGCGGCCCCCGCCGGGACCAGCACCACGACGGCGGCCCCGACGACCACCCCGCCCCCGGGCACCGGCACGCCCGCCGCCCCCAAGGCGCGGGTGGGCGACGGCCGGGTGGCGTCGCCCGACCAGGTGGTGTCGATGGCCGCCACCAGCGTGCGGGCCGTCGGCCACCAGCCCTACAACGACACGGTCGCCGCCGCGGCGTCGTTCGGGGCGACCGTGCGGGGCCAGGGCTGCGGCCTGTCCGACGCCAAGCTCGCCGCCATCATGCTCTCGATCCCCTTCACCGAGGTCGGGCCGCTCGACAGCGCCACGGTGGCGCCGTCGCCGATGACGCTCAGCCGGTTCGACGGCTCGGCGATCCTGTTCGCCTTCGGCGACCCCCAGACCTCGCTCCGGCGGGCGTTCTGGAGCCCGGGCATCGGCCTCTGGCAGTTCGACCACCCCTGGCCGAACACGGCGGCCGAGCGCATCGACACCTCCACGGCGGCCCGGCTCGCGGCCGAGGTGATCTCCGGGCGCTTCTGCGGGTGGACCTCGGCGACCGGGCTGACCCGCTTCGCCTACTCGGTGCGGCCCTGGCACGGCTGCGACGACCCGCGGGGGGCCGGCGAGCGGTGCCGCGAGATCTTCCTCAACCACTACCGCGACAACTCGCCCTCTTCGCTGACCGACGACACGCTGGTCAACTTCACGCTGGTCGACGGCGTCGGCCGGCTGGGCGGGGCGGTACGGCGCTCGTGCCAGATGGTCGGCAGCGCCGCAGTCGTGCCCTGCCTGTTCGTCGACCCCGCGCTCGCCCAGGGCAACCGGGCCTGGACGACGGACGCGTTCAGCAGCAACCCGCTCAGCGCGCCGTTCTACGTCCTGCAGGACGGCTCGCTCGAGCGCCGCTTCTGGCTGCGCGACGACTCCGGCTACGCCGTCGACGTGGACGCCTCGGCCACCGTGGGCTCCGATCCCCGCTCCACCCTCCAGTGGCGGTCGGGCCCGGCGGTGTGCGACCTCACGACCAGGAAGGGCGCCTGCGACCTGCGCCCGCCCTCGTGGAAGGACTGGGCGATCACCCAGGTCGCCGGCACGTACCAGCCGTTCACCGGCGACTTCGACGGCGACGGCCGCACCGACATCTTCTGGTACGCCCCCGGCAGCGCGGCCGACTCGCTGTGGCTGGCCCGCGGCGGCACCAGCTTCCAGCGCATCTCCCGGCCCGTGTCCGGCACCTACCAGCCGTTCACGGGCGACTTCGACGGCGACGGCCGCAGCGACATCTTCTGGTACGCCCCGGGCAGCGCGGCCGACTCGGTGTGGACGAGCAAGGGCGACGGCACGTTCACGTCCACGGCCCGGTCCGTGCCCGGCACGTACAAGCCGCTGGTGGCCGACTTCGACGGCGACGGCCGCACCGACGTGTTCTGGTACGCCCCCGGGTCGCCGGCGGCCTCGCCCGACGAGCTGTGGCGCTGGACGAGCGGCGGGGCGCTCGTGCGCACGGCCATGGGCGTGTCCGGCACCTACACGCCGCGGCTGGGCGACTTCGACGGCGACGGGCGCAGCGACGTCTTCTTCTACGGCGTCGGGACCGTCGCCGACCACTTGTGGTTCGGCACGGCCGCCGGCGGCTTCACCAAGACGGACACGTCGGTCGGCGGCAACTACCAGCCGCTGGTCGGCGACTTCGACGGCGACGCGGTCGACGACGTGTACTGGTACGCACCCGGCAGCGCCGCCGACTCGATCTGGTACGGCAGCGCCGCCCGGACCTTCGCCTCGGTCGCCCGGGCGGTCGCGGGCACGTACCAGCCCGTGGTGGGCGACCTGAACGGCGACGGCCGCAGCGACATCGTCTGGTACCGGCCAGGCGTGTCCGCCGACTCGGTGTGGCGGGGCACCGCCACCCGCAGCTTCGCCACCGACCCGGTGGTGATCAACGGGACCTACAAGCCGCTGGTGGGTGACATCGACGGCGTGGCCGGCGACGACGTCTACTGGTACCGGGCCGGGTCGGGCCAGGACGGCATCTGGTTCGGCTGACGGTCAGCCGTCGAGCCGCCAGATCTGCATGTGGTTCGTGAGCGAGATGGCCCGGTTGGGCACCGCGCTCTGGGCCTCCTCCCACATCGAGAGGCGCTGGGTGACCTCGCCGGCCCGGGTGAACCGGTCCCTCGGCAGCTGGGGCGGCAGGCCCTGGGAGGTGACGAGGAACACGGGCTGCCCGGGGAACGCCCGCTGGTACTGGTCGACCTGGGCGATGCCGTCGGTCGGCTGCAACCGGGCCGTGACCTGGTCGAAGATCCACCACACGGCCGCCGGCGTGGTGCGCATCGGGTCCTGGACGCCGTCCGAGGCGGTGTAGAGGAACACACCCTGCCGGTCGCCGGCGAACGCAGCGATGGCCTTGGCCGACTCCCACGACCCGCCCATCTCGTGGTGGCCCCGCAGCCACAGCGACTGGTGGGCGAACGAGACCACCAGCGAGGCGGCGACCAGGGCGCCGAGCACCCGCAGGGGGCGGTAGCGGTGGAGCAGCGCCCACGCGATCGCCAGGGCGATGAGCAGGAAGACGGCCGGCATCACCGCGGGCGTGAAGCGCCGGACCCACCACATGAGCCGCATCGAGATGCGGGCGTCCCACAGGTAGACCGGCAGCAGGACCCCGCCGGTCAGCACCAGCAGGTAGGTGGCGGCCCGCACGCGGGTGAGCGCGACCACCACGATGCCCAGCCACATCAGCACCAGGCCCCGCATGGTGATGAACCAGGAGAGCCACTTGATGTTGAGCTCGTCGAGCGACGGGATCACCCTGCCCACGAACGGCGAGTAGACGTAGTCCCTGCCGAGCAGGGTCTGGCGGTGCCACAGGCCGAGCAGCACCAGGCCCGACCCGACGGAGGCCAGGATGCCGAGCGGCAGCCGCCAGCGGTGCAGGAGCCCGAGCAGGCCGCGCGGCGCATCCGGGTCGCCCGGCGCGTCCGGGTCCGGTCCGCCGCGGCGGGCGCGGCGCCGGTCGATCACGCCGGCGAGCGCCCGGACCGGCAGCCCGGCGAGCACGAGCAGCGCGCACACGGCGATCAGCGTCGGGAGCCGGGGCACGGAGTTGCTGGCCGTGTAGATGAGGCGGGCCTCGTAGGCGTTCCAGGCCGCGTACGGGAAGGTCAGAGCCAGGCCCACGCCGAGCATCGCCAGCCGCCGGTCGGCCCGGCCGGCGGCCACGACGAACCCGGCCACGCCGGCGGCCAGGACGATGTACAGGAACCCGTCCGGCCGGCACAGGAAGCCCACGCCGAGCAGCAGGCCGGCCGCCAGCGCGCCGCCGGCCCAGCCGCGTTCGACCGCCAGCACGCCCCCGAGCAGCGCCCCGGCCAGGAGGAACTGGGCGAGGCCCTCCGTCGACGGGTAGCGGGCCTGCCAGACCTGCATCATCGAGGTGACGAACAGCAGGGCGAACACCACCGACGCCGCGGTGCTCGTCGCCCGGCGGATGGCGATGACCATCAGGCCCACCGACGCGATGCCGAGCAGGGGCGTGAGGTTGAACACGCCGCGGCTGCCGACCAGGTCGTCGGCCGTCGCCAGCGTGGCCGAGAACAGGTGGTAGAACTGCGAGGTCACGGTCGGCGGGTGCCTGGACTCGACCCACACCCCGGGGAACAGGCCGGCCGGGCTGAACTGCGGGTTGAGGCCGTTCCCGAGCACCGGGGCCGGGATCGTCACGTCGCCGGTGCGGGCGATGGCGAAGGCGTGGGCGACGTAGACGCCCGGGTCCTTGTCGACGGCCGCGTAGGGGAAGCCGGGCAGGAAGAAGAAGGAGGCGGCCAGCATGGCGCCGCCCACCAGGGCCAGCTCCAGGCGGTCGACCCGCACGCGGGGGCGGGGTCCGATCCTCCAGGCGGGGACGGCCACGACAGCGGTGGCCGCCAGCCCGAGGACGACGGCGACCCGGCCGTCGTGGGCCCCGAGCTGGGCCAGGGCGAGGGACGCGACGGCGATCGCGGCGAAGGTCACCACGCCGGCGACCCCCGCCACCTCGCCGAGCGTCAGCACCGGGGGCCCGGCCTCCTCCGGTCCCGCGCGGTCGGGCCGGGTCAGAGCCCGCTCGACGCCGGGGTCGGCCGGTGCGCCCGGGGCGTCGGGGCGCGTGTCGGGTGGCGTGGTGCGGGCCATCAGCTGTCGTCGACCGCCCAGCGCGGCTCCCCCGCCCGACCGCAGGCTCGTCGGCGAGGTCGGGCGGTTCTGGTCCGGAGGCGTGCAGCCACGGCGTGACTGTACTCATGGGCCCGGGGCGCCCTACAACACCCCACGCGGCGCCGGGCACGGGCCTCGCCCGGCGGTTCCGGCCCGGATGACTCCACCCCGGTGGTGCCCGCCGGTTAGCGTTGCACGGTGGTGTTCTTCCAGCTGGGACAGGTGGTCGCGTGATGGCCGCCGTCACGCGCCAGCGCACGATGGCCTGGCTGGTCGGCGCGGCGGGGCTCATGGGCATGGCGGGGCTGGCCATCACCCAGCCGGTGCTCGATCTCTTCGGCCGCAACCCCGAGTTCTTCGTCGCCGGTCGGCACGGCCGCAAGCAGATCGTCGCGTTCGCCCTGATCGTGGCCATCGTGCCGTCGCTGGTCGCCGTCGCCCTCTGGAGCGTGACCCAACTGGCGTCGCGCACCGCGGGGCGGGTGGTGTACGGCGTCCTGCTCGGCGGGTTCACTGCCCTCTTCGGCCTCCTCGTCCTCGCCCATCTCGGGCTGTCCACCTGGTGGCTCGCGCTGGCGGTCGCCGGGGCGTTCGCGGGCGTCGTGGTCTGGCTCGCGCTGACGCGGTCCACGGCCCGGACCCTGCTCTCCTACCTGGCGATCGGGAACGTCGCCTTCCTGCTCCTCTTCCTGTTCGCCAGCCCCACGGCCCGGGTGATCCAGGGCGACCAGGCGAGCGCGAGCGACCTGGGATCCGTCAAGCTGCCGCCCCTCGAGGGACCGGTCGTGCTCGTGATCCTCGACGAGTTCCCGGTGACGACGCTGATGCGCCCCGACGGCACGGTGAACGCCGCCCGCTATCCCAACTTCGCGCGGCTCGCCACGGCGTCCACGTGGTTCCGCAACGCCTCGAGCCACCGCGCCGCCACGTCGGTGGCCGTGCCCGCCATCCTCACGGGCACGATCCCCAAGAAGGGCGACCTCCCCACCTTCAACGACTTCCCCCGCAACTACTTCACCCTCTTCGGCCAGAACTACCGGGTGAACCGCTACGAGTCCGTGACCAACATGTGCCCGGCCTCGATCTGCGCGCCGCCGCCGCCCGGGTCGCTCCGCGGCGAGCTGCACGACGGCGCGGTCGTCTACGGCCGCCAGGTGCTGCCCCCGCGCCTGGCCGAGAGCCTCCCGAGCGTCGACCACTCGTGGGGCGGGTTCACCAACGAGAGCGACGGCGGCACGGGCTCGTTCGCGGCGGGCGGGCAGCAGGCCGAGAAGTCGGTCGGCTCGGACGGCTACGCCCGCTGGCACCACCTCGACCCGGACGACCGCAGCGCACCCGGCCAGTTCAACGCCATGCGGCTGACCGGGTCGCTCATCGACACCCACCCGTCGGTGGCGATGATCCACGTCGCCCTGCCCCACTTCCCCTGGATCCTGACGCCGTGGGGCACCCGCCTGACCCAGTTCCCCCACGACGGGCTGGCCAAGGCGGGCAAGCCCGGGCAGACCCTGGCCGCCGCCCAGGTCTACCAGCTGCACGCCATGCAGGCGGGCGCCGCCGACGCGGCCGTCGGCGAGCTGGTCGACCACCTGAAGGAGCAGGGGGTGTGGGACAAGTCGCTGCTCGTGGTGACCTCGGACCACGGGGACAGCCTGCTGCCCCCCGACCTGGGCCGCCGGGAGACGGCGAAGAACCGGGAGGAGCTGCTGCGCATGCCGCTCTTCATCAAGGCGCCGGGACAGGCGCACGGCGAGGTGCGCGACGACGTCGCACAGACGGTCGACATCCTGCCGTCCATCATCGACCTGCTCGGCGGCCAGGTGGACTGGCACTTCGACGGGCACTCCCTCTACGACGGGAGCACCCGGCACCACGAGCCGAAGGTCTCCACCAGCGTGCAGCCGGCGCTGGCCGTGGCGGCGCGCCACGCGCGGGACTTCGGCGGCCTGGACTGGAAGGGGCTCGCGGCCACCGGCATCGGGAAGGACATCGTCGGCCGCCCGGTCAGCGCCTTCCGCGTCGGCGCGCCCAGCGACCTGCGCTGGCGGGACGACGACCAGGCCCTGTTCTCGTCGCTGCCCACCAAGGGCGGAGCCATGCCCTACGTGCTCTCGGGCGAGGTGCGGGCGCCCGGGACGCACGAGCCCCCCGAGCTCGTCGCGTCCGTGAACGGCACGCTCGCCGGGGTGGTGGGCGCCTACGTCGGCAAGGGCGCCGGGTGGCGGTTCACCGGGTTCGTGGGCCCCTGGTACGTCGACGGCGCCAACACCGTCGACACGTACGAGGTGGAGCGCACGCCCGCCGGGGTGGTCCTGCACCCTGTGCCCCGGCTGGGCTGATCACGGCCGGGAGATCGGCCCCAGCCCCGGGCTCACTCGACGCGCCAGACCGTGGTCCCGAGCGTGAGCCGGACGTTCTCCTTCGGGCGCACGTCCTTCCTCTCCTCGAGGAACTCGAGCGTGCCCACCACCTCGCCGGCCTTGCTGAAGCGGTCGCGCGGGAGGCCGGCCGGTAGGTCGGTCCCCTCGTTGACGAGGAACACCTTCTGGCCGGGGAACGCCCGCCGGTACTGCTCGATGTCGGCCAGCGTCGGCTTCGCCGGCACCCGGGCGGCCACCTGGTCGTGCACGAACCAGACGATGCCCGGTGCGTTGCGGTTGATGCCATAGATGTTCCGGCTCGGCGTGAACAGGAAGACCGCACGCTGGTCCCCGGCGAAGTCGGCCACCGCGGCGGCGAGATGCTCGGACCCGCCCATCTCGCGGTGGTGGCGGAGCGGCAGCGACATCGACGCGTAGTCGACGACCAGGGCCAGCCCGACCAGCGCCCCGACGAGCTTCACGGCCAGCGGCTTGCGGGTGAGCGCCCAGCAGATCGCCAGCGCCATCAGGATGAACACGGCCGGCATGACGGCGGGGACGAAGCGCCGGACCCACCAGATCAGCCGCATCGAGACCTTGGCGTCGTACAGGTAGACGGGCAGCAGCAGCGCGCCCGGCAGCACGAGCGCGAACAGCGGCGCCCGCCAGCGGCGGAGCATCAGCACGGCGATGCCCGCGCCCATGACGAAGAGCCCCCAGACCGTCACGAACAGCGCCATCCACCGCAGGTTGAGCTCGTTGTAGGTCCGCTCGACGTCCCCGGTGAAGACCAGGTAGCCGTACGGCCGGCCGAAGATCTGCTCGCGGTAGTAGAAGAGCAGGAGCGTGACGATGGAGGCGACGGTCACGCCGATGCCGATCCCGAGCCGCAGCTTGGGGGGCAGGTCGTCGGGGCGGCGCAGGTCGAGCCGGGGCCACCGTCGGGCGACGGCGCGGATCGGGTAGCGGGCGACCGCGCCCGCCGCCAGCACGGCCAGGATCAGCGCCGCGAGCGCACGGCCCCCGGGCACATCGTTGGCGCGCGTGTAGTCGAGCCGTGCCACGTAGGCGTTCCAGAACGCGTAGGGAAGCGTGACCGCCAGGCCGGCCAGCACGGCCACCGAGCGCCGGTCGAAGCGGTCGGCCGCCAGCGCGGCCGCCACCCCCGCGGCGACGAGGAGGACGTAGAGGAAGCCGTCGGGCCGGGCGAGGAAGCTCACGCCGGCCAGGAGACCGACCACGAGGCCGGCCGCCGTCGACCGGCGGCTGATCGCGAGGACGGCCGCGAGGAGCAGGCCGGCCAGCAGGAACTCCGCCAGGATCTCCGTCGACGGGTACTTGGCCTGCCACACCTGCATCATCGAGGTGACGAGCAGGGCCGCCGAGACGCCGGCCACCAGCGTCCCGGCCGCCCGGCGGGTGGCCAGCACGATCAGCCCCAACGCGACCATCGCCAGCAGGGGGTTGACGTTGAACAGCGCGCGCGAGCCGGCGATGTCGTCCGCCGTGGCGAGCAGCGCGGAGTACTGCGGGAAGAACTGGCCGGTCACCTGGCCCGGGTGCCTGCCGTCCAGCCAGATGCCGGGGAGCCGGCCGCCCAGGTCCATCTCGGGTTTGATGCCCCGGGCGATCACGTCGTCGTCGATCCAGACGTCGCCGGTGCGGGCGATGGCGAAGGCATGGGCGACATAGACGCCCGGGTCCTTGTCGTCCCACTCGTAGTGGAACCCGGGCAGGAAGAAGAACCCCGCCGCCAGCGCGACGGCCGCGAGGATGCCGAGCTCGGCCAGGTCGACCCTCAGGCGTGGGCGCCCGTCGAGCACCAATGCGACGCCGGCGACGAGTGCGGTCGCGGCCACGCCCAGGCCGACGGCCAGCCAGCCGTCGTGGTGTCCGAGCTGCGCCAGCGCGACCGAGCTGGTGGCGATCGCGGCGACAGCGACCGCCACGGCCAGCCCGCCGGCCTCGCCGATGGTCAGCTCCCGGCGTCCCCCTGCCGCGGTCCCTTCGGGCGGCCCGGCCGCCGTGTCCGGCGACGCGTCCTGGCCGGCCTGGCCGTCGAGGTCGGCGGAGTCGTCGGTCCGCACCGGAGTCGATGTCATGGGCTCGCGGGACCCCCTCCGGGGCCGGGCGCCGTCACTTGCCCGGCGTCGCTATCGTCCACGAGCCGGCCAGGGCGACCACGCCGCCGATGTCGCCGTCGTCCACAGGTGTGACGTCCAGCCGGGCCGCCCGCCGGCGCACCGTGTGCGTGCGCTGGAGGTGCTCGTCGAGCACCCGGATGGTCATCTCGTACACCCCCCCAGCCAGCACGAGGCGCGGGATGTGGAAGTCGATGGTACGCCGCCCCGTGCCCTGCGTGTCGAGCCGCGTGTGCGGGCCCGAGACGTGGACGCCGTCGGTGCGGTAGATGCCGCACCCGATGGCGATACGCCCGTCGGTGGGCACGTCCACCTCGACCCGCACGGTCAGGGGCGATCCGGTGCGCACCACGTCGACCTCCTGGCCGGTGGCGTCGAGCAGCCGGACCGCGCCGAGCCGCCAGCCGCCGTAGGCCTCCTCGTTGTCGGGGCTGTGATCGGTCTTGGCGTGGGCGCGGCGGTCGTCGCTCACCGACTCGAGGTAGGCGCTGACCACCTCGTGGGCGTCGCCCTCCTTCATGAGGTTGCCGTGGTCGAGCCAGGCCGCCCCGTCGCACATGCTGCGCACGGTGTCGAGGGAGTGGCTCACGATCACGACCGTGCGGCCGCTCGTGCGCAGGTCGGCGAACTTCTCCATGCACCGCTGCTGGAAGCTCTCGTCCCCGACCGCCAGCACCTCGTCCACGAGGAGGATGTCGGGCTCCACCGTGATCGCCACGGAGAAGCCCAGCCGGACGAACATGCCCGACGAGTAGTTCTTCACGGGCGTGTCGATGAACTGCTCGAGGCCGGCGAACTCGACGATGCCGTCGAAGCGCCGGTCGATCTCGCGCTTGGACATCCCGAGGATGCTGCCGTTGAGGTACACGTTCTCCCGCCCGGACAGCTCGGGGTGGAAGCCGGCCCCCAGCTCCAGCAGCGCGGACAGCTTGCCCCGGGTCACGATCCGGCCCCGGTTGGGCCGGTAGATGCGGGCCATGCACTTGAGCAGCGTCGACTTGCCGGAGCCGTTGTGGCCGATGAGCCCGTAGGTCTGGCCCTCGGGGACGTCGAAGGACACGCCGTCGAGGGCCCAGAACTCCTCGTGCACGGTGCGCTTGAAGCCGTTGAAGACGGTCGCCTTGAGGGACGTGTTGCGCTCGTGCACCAGGCGGAAGCGCTTGGCGACGTCGGCGACCTCGATGGCCGGCCGGGGCACCTACAGCTCCTCGGCCAGGTTCGCCTCGAGCCGTGAGAAGCCGAGCCCGCCGACCACGAGCGAACCGAGCGACACGACGACGAGCGCCAGCCACTGGGCGACCGTCGGGAAGCGGAGGTCGTAGAGCACGTCGCGGTAGGCGTCGACGAAGATCGCCATGGGGTTGAGGGTGAGGATCTCACGCATCGGGATCGACAGCCCCGCGAACTTCACGTGCACGGGGATCTGCTCCGGGGGGTACAGGATCGGCGTCGAATAGAACCAGATGTTGAGCGCGATGGCCAGGAAGTGCTGGACGTCCCGGAAGTAGGAGTTGAAGGCGGCCAGCAGCATGCCGATGCCGAGCACGAACGCCGTCTCCAGCGCCATGAGCACCAGCACGACCGGGATCCAGGGGATGATCATGTTCCCGGCCACCAGCAGGACCACGCCGAGCACCGTCAGCTCGACGCCGAAGCTGGCCAGCCAGGCCAGCGTGGACGCGCCGGGCAGCACCGCCCGGGGGAAGTAGACCTTCTTGACCAGGCCCTCGTTGGCCGTCACCGACTGGGTGGCACCGCTGAGCGCGTTGGTCAGGTACGTCCAGGGCAGCAGGCCGCACACCAGGAAGAAGCCGTAGACGTGCAGGCCGCTGGGGTCGCCGACGGGAGGCTCGACCTTGAAGAAAACGCCGAACACGAGCGCGTAGATGGCGATGTTGGCCAGCGGGTTGATGATCGACCACAGCCAGCCGAGGGCCGAGCGCTTGAACTTGCTCCGCAGCTCACGCAGCGTGAGGTTCCAGAGCAGTTCTGTGGGCAACTCGTCGGTGCCAGGCAGGAGGCGCACAGCCACGGGGGGAGACTGTACCGAGGGCGGAAGGGCCCACCCCAACCACCTCCGCCTGCGAGGGGCGTGTCGCACCCGCGGGCGCCGATCGGTCACCATGGTGCCGTGCCCCCGCCCCGCGTGCGCCTCGTCGTCCTCAACTACAACGGTGGTGATCTGGTCACTCGCTGCGTCGATCATCTCGAGCGGCTCGACTGGCCGGAGGACCGGCTGGACATCGTGGTCGTCGACAACGCCTCGACCGACGGCTCCGAGGCGCCCCTGGAGGAACGGCCCCGCGTGCGGCTCATCCGCTCCCGCGACAACGTCGGCTTCCCGGGCAACAACCTGGGCCTCACCGACCTCGACGGCATCGATTACGTGGGCCTCATCAACAACGACGCGTTCGTCACCCGGTCCTACCTCGCGCCGCTGGTCGCGGCCCTGGAGGCCGACCGCCACCTGGGGGCGGCGTGTCCCAAGATCCTCCTGGCGCCGCGCTTCCGGGACCTGTCGCTGCGCTCGCCCACCTGGGTGCCCGAGGGCGACGGCCGTGCCCTCGGCGTGCGGCTCAGCGGCGTGCGCGTCGCCGGCACGGACCGCTCCCGCCACGCCGTCTACGCCGCGGGCCTGTTCGCGCCCGAGCGGGGCGGCGCCGCCGAGCCCGAGTTCCGCTGGACCGGCGCCGAGGCCCTCATCCGGGTGCCGGTGGACGCGGTCGTCGCGCCCGAGGCGGGCGACGGCGGCGAGGCTGCGGCGTCGGTGGACGTGCGGCTGGCGGCCGGCCGCGTCGTGCCCGTCGTCCTCGACGGCGGGGCCGGACCGGTCTCCGTCGAGGTGGGCCCCGAGCCGCGGTGGTTCACCGTGGCCCTCGCCGGCCCGGCCTACGACGTCGTCAACAACGCCGGGTCGGACCTGGTCAACGGGAGCTGGGGGGGCGACCGCGGCTTCCTCGAGCGCGACGAGGGGCAGTACGACGAGGCCCGGGACGTGTTCGCGTGGTGCGGCGCCGGGGTCCTGTTCCGTCGCGCCTACCTCGAGGACGTCGGGCTCTTCGACGAGCGCTTCTTCATGTACTACGAGGACACCGACCTGTCGTGGCGCGGGCGGGCGCGGGGATGGCGCTACCATCTCGTCCCCGACGCGGTCCTTCGCCACGTGCACGCAGCTACGAGCGTCGAGGGCTCTCCCTTGTTCCACCACTACGTCGAGCGCAACCGGCTCGTGATGCTGACCAAGAACGCCCCGTGGCGGCTCGCGAGTGGCGCCGCCGGGCACTTCGTCCTCTCCACGGCCTCCTACGCGCGCCGTGACGTGGTCCGCCCCGCACTGCGCGGCCGCCGGCCGTCGCTCGGGTTGGTCGCGGCGCGGGCCCGCTCCTTCGGGGCCTATGTCCGCCTGCTCCCGGCCGTCCTGCCCGACCGCCGGCGGCTCCGGTCCGGTCAGGTCGTCCCCGACGAGGCCATCACCGGCTGGTCGGTCCCTCGATGAAGGCCGGCGTCTACAACCGGTACTGGGCGACCGGGGGCGGCGCGGAGAAGTACGGCGCCGTCATCGCCCAGCTCCTGGCGCAGGACTTCGAGGTCGACATCCTCACCCACGACCCGGTCGACCGGGACTGGCTCGGCGACCGGTTCCAGCTCGACCTCTCCCAGGTCAAGGTGCGGGAGCTCGACGACCGGTCCGGCGTGGTGACGGAGGCCAGCGCCGACTACGACCTGTTCTCGAACGTGTCGTTCATGAGCACCAACAAGGCGGCCGGGCCGCGCAGCTTCTACGTCGTCCACTTCCCGACGGCGACCACGGCGCAGCTGTCGCGGCCCCAGCGGTTCGTCGTCGACCACCTGGGCGGCGTCCGCAGCTCGCTCATGATCGAGATGGAGTGGGGGACGGGCTTCTATCACCGCGAGCACGGGCGCCGGGCGCCGATCTGGACCAGCGGCGACGCCTCCGTCCGCCTCGTCACGCCCCCCGACCAGCCCGTCCCGGTCCACATCGCCTTCGGGTACCACCGCCCGGCGGAGCTGCCGCCCGCCCAGGTCCAGATCCTCCTCGACGGCACCCCGGTGCGCGAGTTCCGCCTCGGCGGGGCGGCGTCGCGGGTCCAGGGCCTGCGGGGCCATCAGGAGACCTTCGACGTGGTCAGTCCCGCGCCAGGTGTGCCGGTCGAGGTGCGGATCGTCTCCGACACCTTCGTCCCGGCCGAGGTGCTGGGGGGCGCCGACCATCGGGTCCTCGGCGTGCCGCTGCTCGGGCTCCAGGTCGGGGTCGGTCCCGCCCGCCACCTGGCCCGCCTGTTCCCGATCCTGCTCACGCCGCCCTCCACCAGCAGATGGACCGACACCTACGGGGCGTTGGTCGCCAACTCGCAGTTCACCCGGGGGTGGATCGAGCGCTACTGGGAGGTCGACAGCGAGGTGATCCACCCGCCGGTGTCGATGCAGCCGGCGGGCGAGCGCCAGCCGCTCATCCTGAACGTCGGACGGTTCTTCCCCGCCGACGGCGGTCACTCCAAGAAGCAGCTGGAGCTCGTGCGCGCCTTCCGGTGCCTGTGCGACGCGGGCTTGTCCGGCTGGTCCCTGCACCTCGTGGGCGGGTGTGCCGGCGACGGCGAGGGCTACCTGCGCCGGGTCCGGGACCTGGCCGCCGGGTACCCGGTCGAGGTCCACGTGAACGTGTCGGGCGAGGAGCTCCAGCGCCTGTACGGCAGCGCCAGCGTCTACTGGCACGCCTCCGGGCTCGGCGAGAACGAGCAGCGGCGGCCGGACCGCCTGGAGCACTTCGGGATCACGACCGTCGAGGCGATGTCGGCCGGCGCGGTCCCGGTGGTGATCGGCCTCGCCGGCCAGCTCGAGACCGTCCGCCACGGCGTCGACGGCTTCCACTTCCAGACGCTGGAGGGGCTGGTCGGCCTCACCCGCATGCTGATCGACGACCCGTCGCTGCGGGACATGATGTCGGCCTCGGCGGCGCGCCGGGCCCGCAACTTCGACCTCGCCGCCTTCGAGACCCGGCTCGACGACCTCGTCCGTCGGGTCATGGCCCTGCCCGAGACTGCCGCACTGGGATCGACATGAAGCTCATCATCCAACTGCCCTGCCTCAACGAGGAGGCGCAGCTCCCGATCACCCTGGCCGACCTCCCCCGTGAGGTGCCGGGATTCGACGTGGTCGAGTGGCTCGTCATCGACGACGGCTCAACCGACCGCACGATCGACGTGGCCCGGGAGCAGGGCGTCGACCACATCGTCAAGCTCACCAACAACAAGGGCCTGGCGACCGCGTTCCAGGCGGGTCTGGACGCGTCGCTCAAGCTGGGCGCCGACGTCGTCGTGAACACCGACGCCGACAACCAGTACTCGGCCGCCGACATCCCCCGGCTGGTGGCGCCGATCCTCGCCGGTGAGGCCGACATGGTCGTCGGGGACCGTCAGGTGATGACGATCGACCACTTCTCCGGCCTGAAGAAGCGGCTCCAGCGGCTCGGCAGCTGGGCCGTGCGCGAGGCGTCGGGGACGACGATCCCCGATGCGACGTCGGGCTTCCGGGCCTACAACCGCGAGGCCGCCCTGGGCCTGACCGTGGTCTCCAAGTTCACCTACACGCTCGAGTCGCTGATCCAGGCCGGCAAGAGCCAGGTCGCCGTGGGCCACGTGCCCGTCGCCACCAACCCCCAGCTCCGGGAGTCCCGGCTGTTCGGGTCGATGCGGGTCTACGTGCGCCGGAACATGCTGGCGATCTTCCGCATCTACACCGGGTACGAGCCCCTGGTGGTGTTCTCGCTGCTGGCGGGCGTGCTCTTCGTGCTGTGCCTCGCCGCCTGGACGCCGTTCCTGTGGGGCTGGATCGTCGACGGCACCCGCGGTGGGCACGTCCAGTCCATCGTGCTGGGCGCGGTCCTGTTCCTGGCGGCCGTGCAGGTGTTCGCCCTCGGCGTCCTCGCCGACGTGATCGCCGCGCATCGCGCCGTCTCCCAGACGACCCTGCAACGGGTCCGCCGGCTCGAGCTCGTGATGGGCGTCGAGCCGACCCACTACCTGCCCGGCGCCCGGGGGGAGCGGGCCGAGGAGGGCGGCAGCGGCGAGGATCGCAGCGCTCACCCGGGCCGGGCGGGCGACCCCACGTACGCACGCGAACCCGCCGGGGGTTGATCGTCCGCGGTGCTCCGACCGCGGAGGGTCACGACTCGCAAGATGTCCCTCAGGTGAACATAGGGTGGGCGGTGATGGCCGAATCGCAACCATCCGTCCAGGTGATCGGCGACGGGGTCGCGTACGCCGACGGTGCCGAGGACGAGGTGCTGCGCGTGCTGCGCTCGGTCGACGACGTGTCGTCGGGCTCGGTCGAGCTCGCGGGCCACATCGTCGACTGGCCGACCCGCTACCACTTCTCCTACCAGCGCGGGAACCTGTTGCGCCCGCTCGACATCCGCCCCGGCATGCGGGTGCTCGACGCCGGCGCCGGGTCGGGGGCCCTGAGCCGCTACGTCGGGGAGCTGGGCGCCGAGGTGGTCGCCCTGGAGGGCAACCCGTCCCGGGCGGCGGCGGCGGCGGTCCGGTGCGCCGACCTGCCCAACGTCACGGTGCTCGCCGGCGCGCTCGGCGACCTCGACCTCGCCGAGCGCTTCGACGTCGTCCTGCTCGTCGGCGTGCTCGAGTACTCCGGCGCCGCCGCCGGGGGCGCCGGCGGACCCGAGGAGATGCTGGCCCGCGCCCGCGCCCACCTGGCCCCGGGCGGCGCGGTCGTCGTCGCGATCGAGAACCAGATCGGGCTCAAGTACCTCATGGGGGCCCACGAGGATCACCTCGGGCGGCCGTGGGTCGGCATCGAGGGCTACGCCGGTCCCCCCGGCGCCCGCACCTGGAGCCGCCGGCAGCTCGGCGAGCTGCTGCGCGGGGCCGGTCTCGACGACCAGCACTGGCTGGCGCCGTTCCCCGACTACAAGCTGCCCAGCGTCGTCGTCGACGAGCGCCTCTACGCCCAGCCCGACGCCCCCGAGCTGCTCGACCAGCTCGTGCTCCAGCCCGTGGTGTGCCTCGACCAGGCGCCCGTGCGGCTGGCCGACGCCGGCGGCGCCCACCGGGTGTTCGCCGACGCCGGCCTGGCGGCCGAGGTCGCCAACTCGTTCCTGGTCGTCGCCGGGCCCGCCGGCGACCCGCCCCGGGGCCTCGTGCCCGACGGCGCGCTGGCCTGGCTGTTCGGCGGCTACCGCATGCCGCCGTGGCGGCGGTCTCGCCTGCTGACCGAGGAGCGCACGCTGGTCGTGCTGGACGCCGACGGTCACCGCCGCCGCTCGTGGCTCGCGCAGGACGCGGGGCGCAGCCGGCCCTTCTACCGGGGGCGGACCTTCGGCGAGCAGGCGCTCGCCGCCGTGCGGTCGCACGACCTCGACGCGCTGCGCGACGTGCTCGCCCGCTGGCGCCGGGAGCTGGACGGCCGGGCCGTGGACATCGATCCGCCGGGGGACGACCCGCATCCCTTCCTCCGGGCCGGCTCGACCCGGGGGCTGCCGGACGGGCACATCGACGCGGGGCTCGCCAACTTCGTCGACGCCGACGGGCAGATCGTGCTCATCGACGACGAGTGGCGCACCGGCCACCCCGTCGACCTCGACATCGCCGAGTACCGGGCTCTGTGGGTCCTCGCCCGTGAGATCGTCACGGTCGGGATCGAGCACCCGTGGGGCGACTGGGCCACCGTCGACGAGGTGGTCGGGCACCTCGCCGACCTCGCCGGCATCAAGGTCGATCCCGGCGTCGTCGCCGACTGGCGGGAGGCGGAGGTGGAGCTCCAGGAGCTCGTGGCGGGGGAGCCGCGCAAGCGGCTGCTCGACGGTTGGCTCAACGGGTCGCTGCGCACCGGCGACGTTCGGCCCGAGCTGAACGAGGCCGCCCAGCTCGGGAGCGACGTGGTGCGCAAGCTCAGCAGCGCGCTGGCGGAGCGGGACGCCCAGGTCGACTTCCTCCGGCGCGAGCGCGACGCGCTGGTCATCGAGCGGGACGAGTACCGCGGCCAGAGCGACCACTACGAGGGCCTGGTGGCGCGCTACGAGGACGAGCTGAGCCGGTTGCGGCGGCCGTTCGGCTACGCGGCGTCGGTGCTCCGACGATCGCCGCGCCTCGGACGGCTCGCCGGCAGGGCGAGCCGGGCCGTCCGCCACCGGCCGGCGCCGCCCGCCGACGGGGGCACCGACGCGGGCGCCTCGGACAGCTAGGCGACGCAGTCCCAGGTCAGGTACATGTAGGCGGGATCGATGCCGAGGCGGTCGCTGGTGGCGTGGTCGGCGACCGGGGTGAGGTCGTGCGCGACCCCGCGCGCCCCGCTCAGCATGTCGGGCACGTCGAACTCGGGCGACCAGTCGGGCCAGGGGTTCCCGGTGCCCTCCACGGCGTCGATCAGCCGCTGGGTGCACAGCAGGGTCGTCCCGAAGCCGTGGTCGCGCAGCCGGGCGGTGAGGTCGAAGCCGAAGCGCCAGAACACCGGCGTGTCGTCCCCGTGGAACTCGGGCTCGGTCGGCGGCGCCGTGGCCGCTTGGAGGATGGGCACCTGGAGGAGGAGGTGGCCGCCGGGCGCCATCACGCGTCGCAGCTCGGCGAGCGCCTTGTCGGTGTCGGGCACGTGCTCGAGCACGTGCGCGCACAGCACCACGTCGAGGCAGGCGTCGGGCAGGTCGATGGCCTGGAGGTCGAGCTGGAGGTTCCCGGCATGGGCGCGCCGGTCGTAGTCGCTCGTGCGGTAGAAGAACCACGTCGCCATCGCGGCGCGGTAGGGCGCGCCGAGCCGGGGGCTGCACTCGATGATCCGCAGCGCCGGGTTGAGCTCGACCCGCCGGGTCAGGCACCAGTGCAGGAACCGGTCGCGCCCGTTGGCGCCGCAGGCGGGGCACACGGACAGCTCGACGTGGGCACGCCCGGCGAACGCGTCGCCCTGCCAGCGGCAGACGTTGCACTGCGCCGCGGCGGTGGGGGCGGGCAGCGGCAGCCAGGGCGGCATCCCCGGATCGGGCCGCACCACCTCGGCGCCGGCCGCCCCGGGCGTGGCCGGCTCCGGGGACGGCTGTGGGGACGAGGCCGGGGCGACCGCGTCGGCGTCGCCGAACCAGCGGTGGCCGAGCTCCCCGAGCTTCCGGTACGAGCGCGTGGCGAGGCCGCGGGCGGTGGCGCGCAGGTCGTTGCTCATGGGGCGGGTTCCTTTGGGTGGGGTGTGGGCGTCACCGATGTTGGCACGCCGCCGGTCAGCCGTCGGCCTCGTCGACGCCGTGGGCGGCGAGCAGCGCCCGGGCTGCGGTGGTGGGCGAGACCTCGCCGGCCCGCACGGCGGCCTCGGTCTGCTCGAGCCGCTTGGCGACCTCGCGGTCCCGCCGGAAGGCGTCGGACAGCCGCTCGCGGACCTCGTCCCACATCCAGGCCACGGCCTGGTCCGCCCGGAGGCGGGCGAGCGCCCCGTCCGAGCGGAGGTGCGCCTCCAGGCGCTCGACGTCCGCCCACACGGCGTCCACCCCCTCGCCCCGCAGCGCGGACGCGGCGAGGACCGGGGCCGCCCAACCGGGGTGCTTCGGCCGGAGGAGGTGGGCGGCGTGGCGGTAGTCGGCGACGGCCCGGCGCGCCGCGGGGAGGAGGTCCCCGTCGGCCTTGTTCACGACGATCACGTCGGCGAGCTCCATGATCCCCCGCTTGATGCCCTGGAGCTCGTCGCCGCCGCCGGGCGCGGCGACCAGGACGAAGCAGTCGACCATGTCGGCGACCGCCGTCTCGGACTGGCCGACACCGACGGTCTCGATGACGATCACGTCGAAGCCCGCCGCCTCGCACACGAGCGCGGCCTCCCGCGTCCGGCGGGCCACGCCGCCGAGCGAGCCACCCGACGGCGAGGGGCGGACGAACGCGGCGGGGTCGCGGGCCAGGCGCTCCATGCGGCTCTTGTCGCCCATGATCGAGCCGCCGCTCCGCCGGCTGGACGGGTCGATGGCCAGGACCGCGATCCGGTGACCCGCCGCGGTGAGCTGGGAGCCGAGCTCGTCGATGAACGTCGACTTGCCGGCCCCGGGCGTACCGCTCACCCCGACGCGCACGGCGTCGCCGGTGGCGGGGAGGATCGCATCGAGCAGCCTGGCGGCCTCGGCCCGGCGGTCGGGGCGTGTCGACTCGACGAGCGTGATGGCGCGGGCCAGAGCCCGCCGGTGGCCCTGTCGGAGGTCGGCGGCGAGCGTCCCGGCAGTGCCGTCCGCGGCGCCGGCGGCGGTCACGCCCGTTCGGCCCGGGAGCTGCGGTGCCAGGGAGCGCTGATCGCGGCACCGGCGACGTCGACGACCAGGAACACCAGCCGGCTGCCGATGGCGATGGTGGCCCCGAGGCCCGCAGGGAGCCCCGAGGAGGCGATGAAGACCGCCTCGCGGACGCCCGCACCGGCCGGGACCGGGACGGCGGCGAAGCCGGCGACCCAGGACAGGCACGTGGCCACGCCGATGCGCAGGAACGGCGGGTCCGGCAGCAGCGCCCGCGCCGTGCACCAGGTCGCCGCCCAGATCAGCAGCCATGCGGGGAGATAGACGGCGACGAGGCCGATCGTCCCCCGCCACGGCGGGATGACCATGTCCTGGCCGCGGCCGGTGAACCGGACGAGCAGATGCCGTGCCCAGCCGAGGACCCGCGGGTGGAGGGCGAGCAGGCCGAGCGGGAGCAGCAGGAGGAGCGCCAGCGCCCGCGGCGAGTCGGACTGGTGGGCGAGGTCGAGGGGGACGAGCACGGTGGCCAGCGACAGCGCCGCGAGGTACAGCGCGGCGAGCGACAGCCCGACGCTGGGGTAGGCCCGGTGGCGCGGGACGCCGCCCCGCCGGGCCAGCTCGCCCCGGCCCAGCACCGGCCAGACGCCGCCGGGCACGTACTTGCCGATCTCGCCGGCGAAGTACCACGCCACGGTCCGGCCGCGGTCCGGTGAGGGTCCGAGCAGGGCGAGCACGCGCTGCCAGCAGGCGGCGATCCAGGTCATCGCCCCGGCGGCGCAGACCAGCGCGACGCCGACCCACCACCAGTCGGCGTCGGCCACCTGGTCCCGCACCGCGCCCCACTGCGCGGACAGGCGGGCGAGGACGAAGCCGATGCAGGTGATGCCGATCACCGTGCCCACCAGGACCGGAACGGCCAGGAAGCGGCGGCGCCCCGGGGGCGCGGGCGCGTCCGGGGCGGTCTCGACGTCCCCGGAGGGAGGCTGTGTCATGGACTCCTGCGCCATCGGCAACCATTGTGGCCGATGCCCGCGATGCCACCGATATCCCGGGTGCGGACATAAGGATGAGCAACACTTATATTTCAGAACGGTGAACATTTCCGTTCTGGCACCGTCAAGCGAGATGCCCGTTACGGGGAGCACGGCCCGCCGTGCTAGGCCTTTCAGGCTGTGGCTCGAGCCGCGAAGGCCGACAGGCGCCTCTGCGGCTAGGTTCACGCCAAAAACTGCTCCGGAGCAAGCGACTTGATGACCGACGTCCCGGACGGCCAAACCGGCCCGACCGGCAACACCTACGACAAATACGCCTCCACCAACCCCGTGGAGCGGTGGCTGATGTCGGGGTTCTTCATGGCGCTCGATCACGTACTGCCGCGGCGGCCCCCGGCGACGATCCTCGAGGTCGGCGTCGGCGAGGGCGAGGTCAGCGCCCGCATCCGCTCGCGCTACCCGGACGCGGTCGTCGTGGGCCTCGACCTGCCCGACGCCAAGTTGGCCGCCGCCTGGCGGACGCGGGGCCTGACCTGCGTCTACGGCGACATCGCCTCGCTCCCGTTCCCCACCGACGCCTTCGACCTCGTGCTCGCCATCGAGGTGCTCGAGCACGTGGCCGACCCGACCGCCGCGCTCGCCGAGCTGGAGCGGGTCGGCCGCGACCGCTTCGTGATGTCGGTGCCGTGGGAGCCCGTGTGGCGGGTCGCGAACATGGCGCGGGGCAAGTACGTGACCGCGCTCGGCAACACGCCCGGCCACATCAACCACTGGTCCCGCCGCAGCTTCGCCCAGTTCGTCGGCACGCAGTTCGAGGTGGTGAGCGTGCGCAGCCCCTTCCCCTGGACGATGGTCCATGCGCGGCCGAGGTGATCGCCACCGCCGTCGTCGCGCCCGTCGTCGACCCAGCTGATCACGAGGCGCGCCGTGCCCGGCCCGGGCTCACCCGCCGCCGCGAGGTGGCACTCGTGCTGGCCGCGCTGCTCGTGGGGCTGGCCCTGCGGGCCGCCATCGGGTTCACCGACGACGCGCCGACGACCGACGAGACCGCCTACCTGCGGTCGGGGGTGTCGCTGGTCGAGGGCCACGGCTTCGCGCGCGACGGCCGTCCCGAGCTGCACTTCCCACCGTTCGTGCCCTTGGTGACGGGCGCCGCGGGCAAGGCGCTCGGCGATCCCCACACGGGCACCGTGGTGGTGACCACGCTGTGCAGCGCACTGCTCGTGCTCCCGCTGTCGCTGCTGGGTCGCCGGCTCGCCGGGCCGGCCGCGGGGGTGGCGACCGCCTGGGTGGCGGCGCTGACGCCTGCGCTGTCGACGACGCTGACCAGCCGGGGCGCCGGGTCCGAGGCCGAGTACATGCTGCTCGTGGTCGCCGCCCTGTGGTTCGTCGTGTCGGCGTCCGCCCGGGACGGGGTGGCGCGCCTGTGGCGGGTGGCCCTGGCCGGCCTGCTCGTCGGGCTCGCCTACCTGAGCCGCCCCGAGGGCCTGTTCGTGGCGGTCCCTCTGGGCCTGGCCGTGGCGGTGTTCGCGTCCGGGCCGGTGAGGCCGCTGCTGCGGTCGGGGCTCGGTGCGCTGGCCCGCCGGGCGGCGCGGGCGGTGCCGCTGCTGGCCGCCTTCGGCCTGCCGATCCTCCTGTGCGTCGCGCCCTACGCCGGCTACCTCCACGCCCACACCGGCAAGTGGCTGCTCAGCGCCAAGACCCAGGACGCCTCCATCGAGGCATGGCGGGCGGTGGCCGGCAGTGACCGGGAGAAGCGCGACAGCGTGCTGTGGGCGCTCGACGACTCGGGGCTGCGGTTCAACCCCGGGCGGACCTCGCTCGTCACCCTGGCCAAGAACGACCCGCGCGGCTACGCCGGCATCGTCCGCACCAACACCCACGAGATGCTGAGCGAGCTGACCCTGCCCGAGCACGGCCAGCTGCTGTCGTGGCTCCTGATCCCCGCGCCCCTGTGGATCCTGGCCGGGGTGGGAGCGTGGCGGGTCCGCAAGCAGCGCATCGCCTGGCTCGTCGGTGCGGTGGCCGCGCTGCCGGCGCTGACCGCGCTGGCCTTCTTCGTCCAGCCCCGCTACCTGTTCCTGGTGGTCGGGCTCGGCACCGTCTTCCTCGGCGTCGCCCTGGCGACCACGTCGGCGCGCTGGCGGGTGCCGGTGGCGGCCGCCGTGTTCGGCCTGCTCGTGCTGTCGACCGCGCAGGGCTTCTCCAGCCCGGCGGCGGGCTGGTGGCACCCGAGCGACGCCAGCGACCAGGAGGCGGCCGGCCGCTGGCTCGCCGAGCACACCGCTCCCGACGCCCGGATCATGACCCGCAGCATGGTCGTCGAGTACTTCGCCGACCGGCCCGCCATGGCCATCCCCTACGCCGACCTGCCCGCGGTGGTGCGGTTCGGGCACTACTACGGCGCCGACTACCTGGTGCTCGACTGGTACACCGCGGTCCGGCTGCGGCCCCAGCTCGAGTTCCTGCGCCGGGTCGACCGGGCGCCCGGCCTGCGGCTGGCGGCCAAGGTCCGGGCCGAGGGCCACACGAGCTTCATCTTCGCCTTCGACCCCGCCCCGACCGGCGACCGGCCCATGGGGCCGTCGCTCGGCTTCGTCGGGGACGGCTGAGCTCAGCCCTCCGCGGACAGGCGCTCGACGGTCACCACCCGGCAGGTGAACGCGCCGCCCTCGGGAGGGCCGCGTAGCGCGTGGGCCGTCGCGGTGGTGGACTGCCCCGGCTCCAGGGCGTCGACCGCCGTGCCCGAGGTGGCGATCTGGCCGCCGTCGGCGCCCTCGAACGTCACCTGGATCAGGTAGTTCGAGCGCTTCGACGAGTGGTTGGTGACCCGGGCCTCGGCGGCCATCAGCCCGACGCTGTCGACGTGGCACTCGGGCGCCGCCACGTCGAGGCGCTCCCGGGCCCGGGACCGGCGGAACTCGTCGCCGGCGTGGTCGACCGCCGCCACCACCGCGACGCAGGCCCCGACGCCGAGCACGAGCGCCGCCACCACCCCGGCGATCAGGGCCTTGGCGCAGCCGCCCATCCCCGACCGGGGCGGCGGCGCCCCGGGCCGCACCGCCGGCCACTCCCGCGTGTCACCACCCTGGGCCGGCACGGGCACCGGCCAGTCCTCCCGCGTCGGGAGGTCGCTCATCGCGCGTCAGGCGGCCGGCCGCCGCGACCGCAGCAGGTCGAGGACCTGGTGGGCGGCGGCGGGGATGTTGGTGCCGGGACCGAAGATGGCGGCCACCCCGGCGGACCGCAGCATGTCGTAGTCCTGGGGCGGGATGACGCCGCCGCACACGACCACCACGTCGCCGGCGCCGGCGGCCCGCAGCTCGTCGATCAGCTGGGGGACCAGCGTCCGGTGCCCGGCCGCCTGGCTCGACACGCCCACCACGTGGACGTCGTTGTCGACGGCGTCGCGGGCGGCCTCGGCCGGGGTCTGGAACAGCGGGCCGATGTCCACGTCGAAGCCGAGGTCGGCGAACGCCGTGGCGATCACCTTGGCCCCCCGGTCGTGGCCGTCCTGGCCCATCTTGACCACCAGCATGCGGGGCCGGCGGCCCTCCTCGTCGCCGAAGGCGGCCACCTCGGCCTGCACGGCCTCGAACTGGTCGTCGCCCTCGTAGGCCGACCCGTAGACCCCGTGGATCGAGCGGATCTCGGCCTTGTGCCGCCCGAAGACC
>DATFRN010000056.1:0-4939 GCA_035263165.1 Acidimicrobiales bacterium
CAGCAGGCGGGACTCGCCGAGCGGCCGGTCCCGGGCGAGGAAGTGGTCGTCCAGCGCCCCGACCCGCTGGGTGACCGTCCGGTTGAAGGAACGCACCCGGTCGACCAGCACACGGTCCATTGCCTGACTCTAGTCAGACAAATGGAGCGAGCGGCGGCCTTCGCCACGCCGGACGCCGATCCCCGCCAGGAGATGGGCAGGCTCACGGCGGTCGCCGCCCGCTACGGCGTCGAGTTCCTCGGGCCGCCGGCGGCGCCCAGCTGACGCCCGACGAAGTCGACGAACGCCCGTGCCGCCGGCGACTGGGGCCGGGTGCGGCGCCAGACGAGGGCCACGGGCAGCCGGGCGGCCGGGCGCAGGGGGCGGGCGTCGAGGGCCGGCCCCTCCAGCGCGGTGAGCGAGCGGGGCAGGACGGCCGCGGCGAAGCCGCGGGCGGCGAGGGCCCGGAGGAGGACGGGGTCGCCGCTCTCGAGCGCGAGGTGCAGGGGCTCCCCGGCGGCGGCGAAGCGCGCCTCCAGGACCGAGGTGATGGCCGAGCCGCGGCGGGGGGCGACGAGGGTGCGGCCGGCGAGGTCGGCCACGCCGACGGCCGGGCCGGGCGGGGCGCGGTCAGGCGCGAAGGCGACGACCACGTCCTCGTGGCCGAGGGCCTCGGTGGCGAACTCGGCGGGCGGCCGGTCGGCCAGCAGGCTGAAGGCGACGTCCAGCTCGTCGGAGCCGAGCCGGCGGAGCATGTCGGCGGCCACCCCCTCGCGCAGGCCGACCTCGATGCCGGGGTAGGCCTGGCTGAACCGCGCGAGCAGGCCGGGCACGTCGACGTCGCCGGCCGGCACCAGTGGGCCGATCCACAGGTGCCCGCGCAGGCTGCCCTGGAGCTCGTCGATCTCCTGGCGGGCGCCGTCGATCTCGGCCGCGACCCGCCGGGCCCGCTCGGCGATCGCCAGCCCCGCCTCGGTGGGGACGACCCGCCGGCTCGTGCGCTCGAACAGCGCGATGTTCAGCTCGCGCTCGAGCTTGCGGACCTGGTGCGACAGCGCCGACTGGGCCAGGTGGAGCTCCTCGGCGGCCCGCGTGAAGTGCCGGTGGCGGACCACCGCCTCCACCGCCGCCAGCTGCCGCAGCTCCATGGCGATTGATCGTAGATCACGATCGCTGCCGTGAGAATGATGTGTTGCACCGCTCGATCGATCGTGCGCCCACTGGGTCCCATGAGCTACATCCTCGACACGGCGGACGCGGGGGAGCGGCGGCGGCTCGACGCCCAGAGCGCGCTGTGGGACCCCGGCACGATCCGGGCGTTGACCGCGACGGGCGTCACGGCCGGCTGGCGGTGCCTGGAGGTCGGCGCCGGCACCGGCACGATCGCCGCCTGGCTGAGCGAGCGGGTCGGGCCCGCGGGCCGGGTGGTGGCGACGGACATCGAGACCCGCTGGCTCGACGCGCTGCCCTGCCCGAACCTGGTCGTGCGGCGCCACGACGTGGTCAGCGACCCGCTCGAGGAGGAGGGCTACGACCTCGTCCACGCCCGGCTCGTCCTCCAGCACCTCCCCCAGCGCACCGCCGTGGTGGCCCGGCTCGTCCGGGCGCTGCGGCCCGGCGGGTGGCTGGTGGTCGAGGACCCCGACCTGGCCGTCCTCGCTCTCGGCGAGCCGGGCCACGCGGCGTGGCGCCGGCTGGCCGACGCCATGGTCGCCGCCCTGTGGGAGGCCGGCGTCGACCCGTTCTATGGCCGCCGCCTCGAGCGCGAGCTGCGCGGCGCAGGCCTGGTCGACGTCGTCGCCGAGGGCGCGCTCCACGCCCGCCCGGCCCCGGACCTGGCGCCGACCATGCTCCCCGTGGTCGAGCGGGTCCGGGACCGCATGGTCACCGGCGGGATCGTCTCGGTCGCCGACGTCGACGCCGTGATCTTCGAGTTCGGCAACGGCTGCGACCCGATCACCGCCTACTCGCCCCTGCTCGTCTCGGCCCGGGGCCGGCGACCGCGGCCGGACGCCGATCGCGGGCATCCTCGACCCGTGGCGCGCAACGAGACCGTGTCCGTCGGGCTGCTCGACGCGGCCGCCGGCCGCGACGCCGGGCTGGTCGCCCGGCTGACCCGCCTGGTCAACGACGTCTACGCGGTGGCGGAGAGCGGCCTCTGGCTGCCGGGCGCGGTGCGCACCACGGCCGCGGAGATGGCGGGCCTCGTTGCCGCCGGCGAGATCGCCGTGGCCACCGTCCCCGACGGGGAGATCGTGGGCAGCGCCCACGTCCACCGGGTGTCCGACGACACCGGCGAGGTCGGGACGCTGGTGGCGGCCCCCGACCACCGGGGTGCCGGCATCGGCCGGGACCTCCTGGACTTCGCCGAGCGGCACGGCCGCGACCAGGGGATGCGGGCCATCCAGCTCGAGCTGCTGGTCCCGCGGGACGGGACCCACCCGAGCAAGGAGTTCCTCCGGGCCTGGTACGACCGGCGGGGCTACCGCCTGATCGACACCCGCCCCATGGAGGACACGCATCCCCACCTGGCGCCCCTGCTCGCCACGCCGTGCCTGCTCGAGGTCCGCGAGAAGCCCCTTCCGCCGGGCCCGCCGGCACGGGATGAGGCGTGATGTGCCCACCGACCTCCGACCACCTTCGCCCGCCGGCGGATGCGGGCGGCCGCCGCGGCGGCCGGCACCCCGGCCCGGCCCCCGTCGGCCGGCGCCGCGTGGTCGACCTGACGCACCGCCTGCGGCGGAGCTTCCCGACGCTCGACGGGTTCCAGCCGACCGACGCCGTCACCTACGACCGCGAGACGCTGGGGTTCTACTCCAAGCGGTGGTCGATCGGCGAGCACACCGGCACGCACGTCGACGCCCCCGGCCACTTCCACGAGGGGATGCGGCTGGTCGACGACCTCACCGCCGACGAGCTGATCGCCCCCGTCGTGGTCATCGACATCCGGGCCAAGGCGCGGCGGGACGCCAACGCCACCGTCGATCCCGACGACCTGATCGGCTTCGAGCGGCGCCACGGGCCGATCCCGCCGTACGCGCTGGTCTGCATGCACTCCGGGTGGGCGGCGAAGGCCGGGGACCCACGGGCCTTCCTCGGCGGGCCGGGGTTCCCCGAGCTCAACTTCCCCGGGTTCGGCGTGGAGGCCACCGACTGGCTCCTGGCCCGGCGCCGCCCGGCCGGGATCGCCGTCGACACGCCCAGCCTCGACCCCGGCGACTCGACGACCCTCGACGTCCATCGCACGTTCCTCGGCGCCGACCGCTATGGCATCGAGAACCTGGCCGGGCTCGAGCAGCTCCCGGCGACGGGCGCCGAGGCGTTCGTCGGCCCGATCCCGTGGGAGGACGGCTCCGGCAGCCCGTGCCGGGTCCTGGCCGTCCTCTTGCGGTGACCTGCGCGGGCCGCCGGGCCGGGTGGTCATCCGCGGGCGACGGCCGGCACGAACGACTCTCCATGCGACGTCTCCCGACACTCGCCGGCGCCGTCCTCGCGGCGGTCGCCGCCGCCGTCGCGTTCGCCGTGCCGGCAGCCGCGGCCGACGGCGGTGGCGGGTTCCTCCTCCACGGCGGCCGGTTCACGCCGCTGGCCGCCATCGCCGGGGCCGGATCCCAGGTCCACTACGCGATCGACGACCGCGGGGACATCGCCGGCGTCTACGTGGAGGCGGGCGCCCGGCCGGGGCCCGACGGCGCCTACCCGCCGGAGGCGGTGCACGGCTTCGTGCGGGACCGGCGGGGCCACGTGGTGAGCTTCGACGTCCCCGGCGGCGCGAACACGGTGCCCCAGGGCATCGACGACCGGGGGCGGATCGCAGGGATCTACCTCGACCGCGACCTCGTCCAGACCGGGTTCGTGCGCGACCGGGGTGGCAAGGTGACCACGATCCACCTGAGCCCCATCGGCACCAAGGCCCGGGACGTCAACGACCGGGGCCAGGTCGTGGGCATCTACGCCGATCCGGCGGACAACGACCTCGGCTACGACGTGCGCAGCTACCGGCGCGACCCCGACGGCCGGGTCACGAACGTCGACGTCCCGGGCGCAGGCGAGACGAGCCCCTACGCCATCGACGACCGGGGCCGGATCGTCGGCTCGTACACCGACGCCGGCGTGACGACGGGCGGGGACGGCGGCTACCCGGCGGGCACCCTCCACGGCTACGTCCAGGATCGGCGGGGCGTCACCACGCTCGACGTGCCGGGCGCGGTCGCGACCGTCGCCCTGGACGTCAACGACCGCGGCCAGGTCGTGGGCGGCTACATCGACGCCGCCGGACGCCAGCACGGCTTCCGCTACGACCGGGGCCACTACACGACCATCGACGCCCCGCGCCCGCTCGACCCGGTCGCGAGGGGCAACATCGCCACCGGCATCAACGACCGCGGCGACATCGTCGTCCCCGAGCCGGGCATCGCCCTCGTCGCCCCGCGGCGCTAGGCGCCGCCGCCGGTCAGCTCGGCCAGCCGGGCCCGGGCCTCGGCCGCCCGGACGCCGACCAGCCTGAACCGCTTCGCTCGTGCCGTCGCCCCCCGCACCAGCTCGACGGCGGAGGGCGCCACCCCGAAGGTCGACGCCAGCAGCCGACCCACCGCCTCGTTGGCCCGGCCGGCCTCGGCCCGCTCCCGGACCCGGACCTTGAGCGCGTCGCCGTGGCGGCCGGCGATCCCGGTGGTGCGGGCGCCGGGCTGCACGTGCACCGCCACCAGGGCGTCGCCGCCGGCCGTCTCGCCGACCACGTCGTCGAGGGCGTCCATGCCCGCAGTCTCCCAGGCGATGGCACCCGGCCCCGGGGCTACCGTTCGCCGACCTCGGCGAGGACGACGGCGGTCTCCTGGCCGTCCCAGCTCGCGGTGAGCCCGATGGCGGGACGGGGTCCGGGCCGGGGCTGCCGGAACATCGTCATCTCGAAGCGCTCGTTGCGGAGCACGGCACCGGCGGCGTCGTCGGATGCGAGCTC
>DATFRN010000057.1:0-15866 GCA_035263165.1 Acidimicrobiales bacterium
GAGACGACGCTCGGCGTCGATCCCGAGCGCGAGTTCTTCCCCGCCGGCCAGGGCGTCGGCGCCATCGACGGCCTGGTGCCGGCGGGCGAGCTGGTGGCGCGCTTCGTGGACGAGGCCGAGTCCGTGCTCGGCAAGATCCGGACGTCCTAGGCGGCGGACGCGGCGGACAGCCGCTCGCGGGCCCGCTTGGACCGGTCGAGCAGCAGCGCGGGCACGGTCACGCCGTTGACCACCTTGGCGTCGTCGGAGTCCGCCGCCGCCTCGGCGCCGGACTCGGCCGCCTCGGCCTCCGCGGTCTCGGCGGCGGCCGCCGTCTCGCGGCGGGCCAGCGCGTCCTCGTAGTCGCGGGGCCGGGCCAGCGACTCGCCGTCGAGCGAGCCGTGGTCGATGCCGTTGGCGAACAGCACCCGGTAGCGGGTCCAGGCGAAGCCGTCGACCAGGTAGACGCGCCCGGCCGTGCCGGCGGGCACGCCGGGCAGCGGATCAAGGGTCTTGACCGTCTCGCCCCGCTTGAAGTCGTGGGGGCCGCGACGACGCTTCGCCATGTCCGTGATCCTGCCAAATCCGCGGGCGGGGGCGCGAATCAACCGGGCTCGGGGTCGTGCGGCAGGCCCAGCACCCGCTCGGCGATGATGTTGCGCTGCACCTCGCCGGTGCCGCCGCCGATGGTGAGCGCCGGGGCGAACAGGAAGCCGTGGTGCCAGGGCTCGGCCTCGCCGCCGAACGGCCCGGCGTCGCTGAGCAGCCCGCCCGCGCCGGCCAGGTCCTTGGCCAGGCCGTACACGTGCTGGCCGTGCTCGTCGGCCAGCACCTTGCGCACCGACGCCTCCGGTCCCGGGGCCCGGCCCCGGATGGCCGCCGACACCGTGCGCAGCCGGATGAGCCGCAGGATCTCGGCCTCGGTGTGCAGCCGGGCCACCCGCTGGCGCAGCACGGGGTCGGCCACCCCGCCCTCGGCCCGCACCAGGTCGATCAGCTCGCCGCCGGTCGGGCCCATCCCCCACAGAGCCCCGCCCGAGGACAGCGACACCCGCTCGTTGCCCAGCGTCACCTTGGCCAGCGTCCAGCCGTCGCCGGGCGCGCCCACCAGGTGGTCGGCCGGCAGCCGCACGTCGTCCAGGAACACCTCGTTGAAGGTGGCGCCCCCGGTCATCTCGACGATCGGCCGCACGGTGATGCCCGGGGTGTCCATCGGGCACACGAAGTAGGAGATGCCCCGGTGCTTGGCCGCGTCGGGGTCGGTGCGGGCGATGAGGATGCCGAAGCGGGCGAACTGGGCGATCGAGGTCCACACCTTCTGGCCGTTGACCACCCACTCGTCGCCGTCGCGCTCGGCCCGGGTGGTCAGCGAGGCCAGGTCGGACCCGGCCCCCGGCTCGGAGAACAGCTGGCACCACAGGTCCTCGCCCGACAGCAGCCGGGGCAGCCAGCGCCGCTGCTGCTCCTCGGAGCCGGCGTACAGCAGGGTCGGCCCGGCCCAGCCGATGCCGATGAGGTTGGTCGGCCGGCGCACCCCGGCCCGCCGCAGCTCGTCGTCGATCACCAGCTGGTGCACGGGGTCGGCGCCCCGGCCCCACGGCTCGGGCCAGTGGGGGGCGACGAGGCCGGCGTCGGCCAGCTCGCGCCCCGACGGCGCCGGGTGCTCGGCCAACCACTCCCGGACGTCACGGCGCCGGGGATCGTCCTCGGGAGGCAGCTCGAAGTCCACGGCCGGACCCTAGTGGGCCTCCACTTCGCCGCTCCGGGACCAACCGCTACCCTCCGTCCGCGGAAGGCCCCCGATCCCGAGGAGAAGCGATGTCCGGCTGGAACTTCGCCGACGTGTGGGAGGTCGTCGCCGCGCAGGTGCCCGACGCCCCCGCGCTCGTCCACGCCGACCGGCGCATCTCCTGGGCGGCCCTCGACCGGCGGGCCAACGGCGTGGCCGCCGCCATGCTGGCGGCCGGCGCCGCCGAGCAGGACAAGGTGGCCCAATACCTCTTCAACGCCCCCGAGTACATCGAGTCGATGTACGCCGCGTTCAAGGCCGGCCTCGTCCCCATCAACACCAACTACCGCTACCAGGACGACGAGCTCGTCTACCTGTGGGACAACGCCGACTGCACGGTGGTCGTCTTCCACGGCACCTTCACGCCCACCATCGAGCGCATCCGCGACCGGGTGCCCCGGGTGACGACCTGGTTGTGGGTCGACGACGGCGAGGGCGACTGCCCCGACTGGGCCGCGCCCTACGAGGACGCCGCCGCCTCGGGCACGGCCGAGGCCGTGCAGGGCCCGTGGGGCCGCACCGGTGACCAGCTGCTCATGACCTACACCGGCGGCACCACCGGCATGCCCAAGGGCGTGATGTGGCGCCAGGACGACCTGTTCCGCAACCTGGTCAGCCAGATGAACCCGGCCTACCGGGACGCGCCGGAGGAGGACCTCGCACTCGTGCGCACCCAGGTCGTCCAGCCCGGCCCCATCGGCATGGCCGCCTGTCCGCTCATGCACGGCACGGGTCTGTACACCCAGCTCATCATCCTGTCGCTCGGCGGCAGCAGCGTGACGCTGACGTCCCGCCGCTTCGACGTGATCGAGATGTTCGACACGATCGAGCGCGAGAAGGTCAACCAGATCGCCATCGTCGGCGACACCTTCGGCAAGCCCATGCTCAAGGTGCTCGACGAGTACCCCGACCGCTGGGACCTCTCCAGCCTCTACCTCGTGGCCAGCTCGGGCGTGATGTGGAGCGAGCCGGTCAAGCAGGGCCTGCTCAAGCACCACCCCGGCATGCTGCTGGTCGACGTGTTCTCGTCCTCGGAGGCCGTCGGCATGGGCCAGTCGGTGTCGTCGGCGGGCGGGGCCAGCGAGACCGCCTCGTTCCGCCTGGGCGAGAACACCGTGGTCATCACCGACGACGGCCGCCGGGTCGAGCCGGGCTCGGGCGACGTCGGCCGGGTGGCCGTGGGCGGGTTCCAGCCCATCGGCTACTACAAGGACCCCGAGAAGACGGCGGCCACCTTCATCGAGTTCGAGGGCCGGCGCTACTCGTGCCCCGGCGACTACGCCAGGGTCGAGGCCGACGGGACGCTGACCCTGCTCGGGCGGGGCTCGGTCGTCATCAACACCGGCGGCGAGAAGGTCTACCCCGAGGAGGTCGAGGAGGTCCTGAAGACCTACCCCGGCGTCCGGGACGCGGTGGTGGTCGGCGTCCCCGACGACCGCTTCGGCGAGGTGGTGACCGCCGTGGTCGAGGTGGGCCCGGGCGACCCCGTGCCGGCCCAGGACCTCATCACCTTCGTGCGGGGCAAGCTGGCCGCCTACAAGTCGCCCAAGACCGTGCTCACCATCGACACGATCGGCCGCGCACCCAACGGCAAGGTCGACTACAAGCGGCTCAAGGCCTTCGCCGCCGACGCCGCCGGTGGGGCCTGACCAGGGGTTGGGTCCCGTCCTCCGGAGGGGGGTAGCCTCCGGCGGTGCCCGAGGCGCCCCAGGAGCTGCGGCGACGCTTCCACCAGCAGCTCGACGACATCGACGCCAAGGTGATCCGGCTGTTCGCCATGGTCGCCGAGGGCGTCGCCGCGGCCAGCCACGCCCTGCTCAGCGGCGACACCGAGACGGCCCGCTCCTTCTCCGAGCGCGACCGGTCGGTCGACCGCCTGGAGCTGGACCTCGAGCAGGTGGCCGAGCACGAGCTGCTCACCCAGACGCCGATGGCGGGCGACATGCGCTTCCTGGTCTCGGTGCTGCGGGTCGTGCCCGAGCTGGAGCGCAGCGGCGACCTGGCCGAGCACATCGGCCAGCGGGCGGCCGCCGGCATGGGCGAGCGTCTGACGCCGACCGTCCGGGGGATGCTGGAGGAGATGGCCACGATCACGTCGGCGATGTGGCGACGCGCCGGCGACGCCTGGGCCGAGCGCGACGGCGAGGTCGCCGCGGAACTCGACAAGGCCGACGATAACCTCGACGACCTGCACGACCGTCTGGTCGCCGAGCTGGGGCAGGCCGACATCCCGCTGGCCGACGCGCTCCAGACCACGCTCGTGGCCCGGTTCTACGAGCGCCTGGGCGACCATGCGGTCCACATCAGCGAGCGGGTGCGCTACCTGGCCACCGGCACGTGACCCTGTCCGCATCCATCCTCACCACCTGATCGCATGCGCTTCCGCCTCGTACCCAGCGACGACGCCTTCTTCGGGCTGTTCAACGACTCGGCCGCCAACGTGGCCGAGTGCGCCCGCCGTCTCCGCGACCTGCTGTCCGACCCCACCAGCCCCGACGCCCACGACCACGTCGTCGCGTGCGAGCGCCGGGGCGACGAGCTGGTCCACACCATCCTCCAGCGGCTGAACACCACCTTCGTCACCCCCTTCGACCGGGAGGACATCCACGCCCTGGCCGAGGAGCTCGACGACGTCGTCGACGACATGCTCGAGGTGGCCCACCGGCTCCAGATCACGGGGATCGGGACGGCGCTGCCCGAGCTGAAGGAGCAGGCCGACCTCATCGTGCAGTGCGCCGACGAGACCCAGCTGCTGCTGGCCCGGCTCGAGTCGATGAAGGGCGTCCAGCCCCACCTCGACGCCATCGACCGCCTGGAGAGCGAGGGCGACGCCGTCCACCGGCGCATCCTCGCCCGGCTGCTGGGCGGCGAGTTCGACGCGCTCGACGTGATCCGGTGGAAGGACGTCGTCGAGGCGATGGAGGGCGCCCTCAACACCCTCGAGGACATCTCCGACATCGTCGAGTCCATCGTGCTCAAGCACGCGTGACGCCGGCATGACCCTCGTCGCCGTCGTCTGCGTGATCGCGGTCGCGCTCGGGTTCGACTACGTCAACGGGTTCCACGACGCCGCCAACTCGATCGCCACCGTGGTGTCGACCCGGGTGCTCACGCCGCGCACCGCGGTGGTGTGGGCGGCGTTCTTCAACTTCGTCGCCTTCCTCATCTTCGGCGACAGGGTGGCGGCCACGATCGCCAACGACGTGGTGGTCCAGAGCGTGCTGTCGATCGGGGTGATCTTCGCCGCCCTCATCGGCGCCATCCTCTGGGACCTGGTCACCTTCTACCTGGGCCTGCCCACCAGCTCGTCGCATGCACTCGTCGGTGGCATCGCCGGGGCGGCGGTGGCCAAGGCCGGCTTCGGGGTGCTGATCGCCAAGGGCATCCAGAAGATCGGCGTGTTCATCGTGCTGTCGCCGCTCATCGGCCTCGCCGCCGCGCTGCTGATCACGGTGATCATCTACTGGGTGTTCCACCGCAACCGGAACATCGAGCGGCTGAACCGGGGCTTCCGCCACGGCCAGCTGGCCTCGGCGGCGGCGTTCAGCCTCGGCCACGGGGCCAACGACGCCCAGAAGACGATGGGCGTCATCCTCGCCCTGCTCATCGCGACCGGCCACGCCGCCGCCGGCAGCAGCACCCCGTTGTGGGTGGTGCTGGCCGCCCACAGCGCCATCGCGCTCGGCACGCTCACCGGCGGGTGGCGGATCGTCAAGACGATGGGGTCGCGCATCACCCGCCTCCAGCCCGTGGGCGGGGTGGCCGCCGAGTCGGCGGCCGCGGTCACGCTGTTCGCCACCTCGGCGGCGGGCATCCCGGTGTCGACCACCCACACGATCACCGGCGGCATCGTCGGCGTCGGCGCCGCCCGCCGGCTGTCCGCCGTGCGCTGGGGCGTGGCCGGCCGGGTGGTGTGGGCCTGGGTGCTCACCATCCCCGGCGCCTTCATCTTCTCGTGGATCACCTTCGAGATCGTGAACGTGCTGTCGTGAGGCCGATGTCGTCGGCCGTCGTGATCGTGGGGCGCTGATGGACCGCCGAGCCGTGTTCTTCCTGGGCGCCGCCGTCGTGTCCCTCCTGCTCGCGCCGGTGTCGGAGGGTTTCGCCTGGGTGTCACTCACCGTGGCCGCCGTGTACCTCGTGCTGGCGATCGGGTCCTGGCTCGACGCCCGCTCCCACCGCCGGCTCTGAGCCGGCCGGCCGATTCGGAGGCCGTCGGGGGCGGCCTCTACTGTGCGCGGCATGGCTGAACTGGGATTCGACGGCAAGGTGGCGATCATCACCGGTGCGGGCGGGGGCCTCGGGCGCTCGCATGCGCTCGAGCTGGCCCGCCGGGGCGCGCTCGTGGTGGTCAACGACCTCGGCGGGTCGGTCGACGGCACCGGCAGCGGCACCACCGCGGCACAGGCCGTGGTCGACGAGATCGCGGCCGCCGGCGGCGAGGCCGTCGCCAACTACGAGTCGGTCGCCACCCCCGAGGGCGGCGCGGCGATCGTGCAGAGCGCGCTCGACACCTGGGGCCGGGTCGACATCGTGATCAACAACGCCGGCATCCTGCGCGACGCCTCGTTCAAGAACATGGACGCCGCCAAGGTGAACCCGGTGCTCGACGTGCACCTGAAGGGCGCCTTCAACGTGACCCAGCCGGCCTGGGAGCACATGCGCGGCCAGGGCTACGGGCGCATCGTGTGCACGGCCTCGGGCGCCGGCGTGTTCGGCAACTTCGGCCAGGCCAACTACGGCGCCGCCAAGATGGGTCTGGTCGGGCTCACCCGGGTGCTGGCGGTCGAGGGCGCCAAGTACAACATCAAGGCCAACGCCATCGCCCCCGTGGCCAAGACCCGCATGACCGAGGACATCCTCGGCCCCGCCGCCGACAAGCTCCGCCCCGAGCTGATCACCCCGGTGGTGGCCTGGCTGGCCCACGCCGACTGCCCGGTGTCGGGCGAGCTGTACTCGTGCGGCGGCGGCCGGGTGGCCCGGGTGTTCCTGGGCGTGAGCCCGGGCATCACCGACCCCGACCTCACCGTCGAGACCGTGCGCGACCGGTGGGACGAGATCCGCGACGAGAGCGGCTACGAGGTCCCCGCCGACCTCAACGCCGAGCTGGCGATCGCCTTCAAGTCCCTGGCCTGACGGCCCCCACGCACCGTGACCGATGTCACGGTGCCATCGCTACGTTAACGATATATCGTCAACCCATCGACAACAGATCTTGATGGGAGGACATCATGAAGGATCGACACGGAAACATGTATTACGGCCGGCAGCCCACCTTCGCCATGTGGATGCCGCCCTTCCCGGGGCCCGAGTTCGGGCCGGGGCCGGGCGGGCACGGGCGGGGCTGGGGCCCCGGCCCCGGACGCGGCCCCTGGGGCCCCGGTCGGGGCCGCGGGCGCGGCCGTGGCCGGCGGGGCCGGGGCGACGTGCGCGCCGCCCTGCTGGCACTGCTGGCCGAGCGGCCCATGCACGGCTACGAGATGATCCAGGAGCTCGACGCCCGCACCGGCGGGATCTGGCGGCCCAGCCCGGGGTCCGTGTACCCCACGCTGGCCATGCTGGAGGACGAGGGCCTGGTCACCTCCGACACCGACGAGGGCCGCAAGCGGTTCAGCCTCACCGACGAGGGTCGCGCCGCCGCCGAGCAGGCGGCCGCCACGCCCCCGTGGGCCGAGTTCACCGACGACACGGTGGCCGCGGCCCACGACGTCCGCCAGGCGGCGCGGGGCATCATGAGCGCCCTCGCCGAGGTGGGCTTCGCCGGCACGCCCGAGCAGCGGGCCAAGGCGCTGGTCGTCCTGAAGGACACCAAGCGCCGCCTCTACGCCATCCTCGCCGGCAGCGACGAGGAGCCGGCCCCGGCCGACGCGCCGACCGACGCCCCGACGGACGCCCCCAGCGAGGGGTGACGCCGGCTAGCCCCTGTCAGCCGCTGCGGGCCACCCGCAGGGCCCGCATCACCAGCGGGACCTGCAGCGGCAGGCGGGCCAGGCCGAGGGCCCGGACCAGCGCCGGCGGGGCGTTCGGCACCGCCTGGTGCTCGGTGCCGGCGTCCAGCACCATCTGGACGTTGGCCGGGAACACCGCGGCGAGCAGGCCGGCGGTCAGCCACCCGCCGAGCCGCCGGGTGCGGGGCACCAGCAGCAGCCCGCCGCAGGCCAGCTCGGCCACGCCGCTGACGTGGACCACCCGGCGGCGGTCGCCGAGCCACCGGGGGACGATGCGCTCGTAGGCGCCCGGCGCCACCAGGTGCAGCACCCCGGAGCCGAGCATCATGGCCGCCAGCCCCCGCCGCGAGCGGCGGGCCGCCGGGTCCTCGGCCTCGCTCATGAGCCGGCCAGCAGCGAGCCGAGGATGCGGCGCACCACCGCCTGGGCGGCCTCGGGCGACCTGCCCGCCTCGGCCCGCAGCGCGTTCCACAGGCCCCACGACGCCGCCGCGGCCACGGCCTCGGCCAGCTCGGGGTCGCCCGCCAGCTCGGGGGCGAAGGCGGCCTCGACCTGCTGGCGTAGGAACGCCGAGCCCTGGGCCACCGCCACGTCGAGCATCGGCGCGAACGGGGCGTGGACGGCGGCGGCCCGCCGGAACGGGGTCACGGCCTCGAGCAGCGCGCCCCGGTGGGCGGCGAAGGCGGCGATGCGGTCCTCGAGCGCCAGCGCGGGGTCGACCGACACCACCAGGACGGCCAGCCGCTCGACCACCCGCTCGACCACCGCGGTGTAGAGCGAGGGCAGGTCGTCGAAGTGCTGGAACACCGAGCGCACCGACACGCCCGCCCGCTCGGCGATGCGGGGCGCCGTCGGGCGGATGTCGCCCTCCTCGATGAGCGCGACCGACGCGTCGACGATGGCCTCGCGTGTGCGGGCGGCCCGGGCGGCGCGCCCGTCGGCCGGGAGGGGGGCGGCGGTCTGCACTAGTGGCCAGGGCACTGGCCGGTCAATCTACCTCGGGGCCGTTGGGGGCCACCGGCGAGCCGTGGTGGAGGACCATGCGCCAGCCGCCGTCGACCCGGCGGTAGACGTTGGTGGCGGCCACGGTGGCGCCCAGCTGCTCGCTGATGAGGTTCTCGTCGACGGTCACCCAGGCCACCTCGCCGGCCAGGTGGACCCGCTCGTCGGTCAGGATGAACTGGAGCTGCTGGGGCCCGCCGAAGAGCGCGAACCACGAGCCGGCCACCGCCCCCCACCCGTGCAGGGTCTTCCAGCCCGGGTGGGTGCACACCACCTCGTCGTCGTGGAGCCACACGTCGGACATGGCGTCGAGGTCGCGCCGCTCGAAGGCGTCGTAGTAGGCCCGGTTGGCGGCCCGCACGGCCTCGGCGTCGGCGGACTCGGCCATCACCCGGCGACCCTACCCGGCACCGCGCTTCGCCCGGCCCTCGTGGCGCCGGTTGGGCGGTCGGCGTCGCCCCTGCCAGCATGGGTCGATGCCCCCGGTGCCGCCGACGCCCGTGCCCGTCCGCTCCGTGCCGTCCAGCGACGGCGTGGTGGTGGCCCTGCACGACCTCGGGGGCGACGGCCCGCCGGTGCTGCTGGCCCACCCCACCGGGTTCCTGGCCATGACCTGGGCCCCCCTCGCCGCCGAGCTGGGCGCCCACGCCCACTGCTGGGCGCTCGACTTCCGAGGGCACGGCGACGCCACCGCGCCGGCGTCCGGCGACTTCGCCTGGACCGGCATGGCGTCGGACGTGCTGGCCGTCGTCGACGACCTCGCGGCGGCCGGGGCCGCCGGTCCCGGGCTGCGGGCGGCCGGCCACTCGATGGGCGGCGCCGCCCTGCTCATGGCCGAGCAGCGCCGGCCCGGCACGTTCGGCGCACTGTGGCTGTACGAGCCGATCGTCCCGCCCTGGAGCGCCGGCGGCCCGCCCCCGGCCGACACCAACGTCATGGCCGACGTGGCCCGGCGCCGCCGGCCCTGGTTCCCCGACCGGGCGGCGGCCTACGACAACTTCAAGGACAAGCCGCCGCTCAGCATGCTGGCCCCCGACGCCCTGGCCGCCTACGTGGACCACGGCCTGCGCGAGCGGGACGGCGACGGCGACCCGTCGGTCGAGCTCAAGTGCCAGCCCGAGACCGAGGCCCGGGTCTTCGACGGCGCCCGGGGCCACGATGCCTACGACCGCCTGGGCGAGGTGGCCTGCCCGGTCACGGTGGCCGTCGGCGGCGACGAGACCCCGCCGGCCAGCTTCGGCCCCGCGCTGGCCGAGGCGCTCCCCCACGGCCGCCTCGAGCGCCACCGCGAGCTGAGCCACTTCGGCCCCATGCAGGACCCGGCGGCCATGGCCCTCTCGGTCCGGGCCGCGCTCGACCTGGGCTAGACCGCCACCGCCTCGACCGGAGTCGCCGGAGTCGCCGTCGGCACGGCCGTGGGGTCGCCGCCCCAGGCCGGGCAGTAGGCCTTGAACGAGCAGTAGTCGCACAGCCGGGACGTCTGGGGACGGAAGTCCTCGCGCTCGCAGGCCCGCTCGACCGCCTGCCACACCGCGGCCAGCGTGCGCCGGGTGCCCCGGGTCGACTGCTCGGTCGGGTGGGTGGTGATGGCCAGCGGCGACCGCAGGTAGAGCAGCTGCACGGTGCGGGGCCGGCGCCCCAGCAGCTTCTCGCACAGCAGCGAGTAGATGTGCACCCCGGCCAGCCGCTTGCGCTCGTGCTGGGTGGAGGGGGCGGCGCCGGTCTTGTAGTCGGTCACCACCAGCTCGCCGTCGTCGTCGAGCTCGAGGCGGTCGATGATGCCCCGCAGCCGGATGCCGTCGAGGTCGGCCTCGACCCCCAGCTCGAGCCCGATGGCCCGCACGGTGGTGGGGTCCTCGAGGCGGAAGTAGTTGCGCACCAGGTCGGCGGCGTCGGCCAGGAAGGCGGCCTCGTCGTCGGCGCTGAGCTCGAGCCCGGCGTACTCGCGGTGGTCGCGCAGCGCCGCCGTGGCCTCGTCGAGGCACACCAGCGCGGTCTCGACCGTGCGCTCGGCCGGCGGTCGCAGGTGCAGCCGCTCGAGCGCGGCGTGGACCAGGCTGCCCTTGGTGGCCGCCGCCGTGGGCGGCTCGGGCAGCCGGTCGATCACCGAGAAGCGGAACGCCAGCGCGCAGTCGGTGAACGACGACACCTTCGAGGGGCTGAGCGAGCCGGGGAGGTCGAAGGCCATGGGCTGAGCGTACGCCGGGGGTATGACAGCGACCGCGGACCCCACCGCTAGGCTCCCCCGCCGTGCCCGGCCCCGGCCCCCTCGATGCCGTCACCACGGCCGTCACGCAGGCGGTGGCGCGCTTCGACGCCGCCATCGACACCCGCGTCGACCGGTTCCGGGGCCACCCGCGAGCCGATCGGCTCATGTACGCCGCCTCCGAGCTGGGCGACTTCAGCCTCGTCTGGCACCTGATCAGCGCCACCCGGGCGCTCGGCCCCGACCGCCGGCTGGCCCACGCCGTGCGGGTGGCCGCCGTGCTCGCCGCCGAGTCGGCCCTCGTCAACGGCCCGGTCAAGAGCCTGTTCCGCCGCCACCGCCCCGCCTGGGAGCAGGAGCGCCCCCTCCGCCTGCGCCGCCCCCGCACCACCAGCTTCCCGTCCGGCCACGCCTCGGCGGCGATGGTCGCCGCCGGCCTGCTGGCCCAGGACGATCCGCTCGGCCCGCTCTACTACGCCGTCGGCGCGGTGGTGGCGTCCAGCCGGGTCTACGTGAAGATCCACCACCCCTCCGACGTGGTGGCCGGCGCCCTCCTCGGCCTGGCCCTGGCCCGCATCGCCCGCCGGGTGTGGCCAATTCCCTCCTGACGGGAATGCGACGGGCGTCACACGCGGTTGCGCCCAGTGATGCATGAATTCGCCGTCAACTGGGACTACCGCTGCCCGTTCGCCCGCAACGCCCACGAGCACCTCATCGAGGGCCTCCGGGCCGGAGCCGACTGGAAGGTCCGCTTCGTGCCCTTCTCCCTCGGCCAGGTGCACGTGCCCGAGGGCGAGCCCGACATCTGGGGCCGGCCGCAGGACGACACCGGCCTGCTCGCCCTCCAGGCGGGGGTGGTGGTCCGCGACCGCTATCCGGACAGGTTCCTCGACGTCCACGAGGCCCTGTTCGCCCTGCGCCACGACGAGGGCCGCCACCTCGAGGACGAGGCCGAGGTGCGCAAGGTGCTCGAGACCCATGGCGTGGACGCCGACGCGGTGCTGGCCGCGGTGGCCGACGGCTCGGCCCTGGCCACCGTGCGCGACGAGCACACGGCCAGCGTCGACGACGCCGAGGCCTGGGGCGTCCCCACCTTCATGCAGGGCGATCAGGCCGTCTTCGTGCGGCTCATGCACCGACCCCGGGGCGACGCCGACCTGGCGGTCCGCACGATCGAGCGGGTCGTGGGGCTGCTGGGCGACTTCCCCGAGCTCAACGAGTTCAAGCACACCTCGCGCAAGCGCTGAGGCAACTCTCGGCCCCGCCCGCAGGCGGCGCGGGCGGCCACGGCTACGCCTGGCGGCGCAGCCTCAGCCGACGACGGCGGGCTCGTCGCGCTCTGCGGCGCCCGGCTGGGCCAGCAGCGTCCGCACGTCGAGCAGCAGGTCGGCGACCTCGTTCGACGACACCAGCTCGCGGTGCCCCAGCTCGCCGAGGCCGCGGTCGATGACGGCCAGGGCCTCGGTGATCACCTCGTCGAGGGCTCGGGACTCGGTCACGGCACCCACCCTATCGGCATCACGGCCGACGGCGACGGCATCACCCGGATCGGGCGCCGCCCCGCCCGGCGCGGTCCGGCGACCTCGCGGTGCGTCGTAGCCTCCGGATCAGTGAGCGAGCGCACGGAGCCCCCGGCGGTGCCGTGGCCTACGACCTGATCGCCCGCCTCGGCCGGGGCGGCATGGGGGTCGTGGACCTGGCCCGGTCCGACGATGGCGAGAAGGTCGCGCTCAAGCGGCTGACGCTCCAGGGATCGGCATCCGACATCGCCCGGGCCCGCCAGCGGCTGCTGCGGGAGGCCGAGGTGCTGCGCCGGCTCCACCACCCCAACGTGGTCCGGCTGCTCGACGTGGTCGACGAGGGCGACGAGATCGTGCTGGTCATGCCGTACATGTCGGGCGGCAGCCTGGCCGAGCGGGTGGCCCAGCACGGCCCGGCGCCGGCCGAGGAGGTCGAGCGCCAGGCCCGCCGCCTGCTGGGGGCGCTGGCGTCCGCCCACCGGGCCGGCGTGGTCCACCGGGACATCAAGCCGGCCAACGTGCTGTTCGACGACCGGGGCGAGCCGTGCCTGGCCGACTTCGGCGTCGCCCTCAGCCGCGACCAGACCTACGGGCTGACCGTGGCCGGGATGGTGGTGGGGACGCCCGGGTTCATGGCCCCCGAGCAGGCCCGGGGCGAGGTGGTGAGCCCCGCCACCGACGTGTTCTCGCTCGGCGCCACGCTCCTGTTCGCCGCCACCGGCGAGGGGCCCTACGGCCAGGGCGACCCGGGGCTGCTCATGGTGCGGGCCGCCTCGGGGAAGGCCGACCGCATCCCCCGCCACCTGCCCCGGTCGCTGCGGGTGATGCTCCAGGCCATGCTCGAGCCCCGGCCCGAGCGCCGGCCCAGCGCCGCCGCCCTGGCCGGCGGGCCCGAGGGCACCGCGCCCCGCACCCAGGAGCTGCGCCACGTCCGCTGGCGCCGGCGCCGGCGGTCGGCCGCGGTGGCCGCCGCGGTCGCCGTCGCGCTGCTGGCCGCCGCCGGCTGGGTCGCCACCCGCGACCGGGGCGGCCGCGACCCCGGAGGCGCCCTGGCCGACGCGCCCCGCGGCGCCGACTGCACCGCCCGTCCCTACCAGCCGTGCGGGCAGAAGCCCGCCCCGTTCACCGACGGCAGCCGGTGCATCGAGGACCACGCCGACTACGACCGCAACCGGGCCAACGGCTGCGAGGCCGCCCCCGACGACGCCGACGGCAAGCCGCTGCTGAAGACGATCCGGGCCAACATCGTCCCGGCCGCCGACGTGGACAGCTTCCCCGTGCGGGTGGAGGACCACCTGCAGATCTTCTGCGACGGCACCATCGAGTTCCGGCTGGAGGCGCCCGCCGGCATGGTCCTGTCGCTGGAGATCGACGGCGACGACGGCCCGATCGACACGGCCACGGCGGTGGCCGGCACCCCGGCGGTCATCCGCCTGGGCGAGGAGCGCTGCGGCGGCAGCGACGCCACCACGCTCCGCGCCGTCGTACGCGCCGTCGGCAGCGACCGGGTGGCGGGAGACTACGAGCTGAGCCGCTCGGGCGACTTCTGACCTGACCGCTCCCGCCCGGATCAGCGCAGGGCGCCCAGCTCGGCCTCGATGCGGGCCAGGCGGCGCTCGATGTCGCCGATCCGGTCGGCCAGCTCGGCGACCTCCGCCACCGTGGCGGGCGGCTCGGTGCGGGGGCGGCGGCGCTCGTCGGGCGGGAGGCCGAGGGGCAGCGGCCGGGCCCGCACGTCCACCGGGCGCGGGGGCGGGGGCGGCGGCGGGGGCGGGGCGTCGAGGGCGGCGGCCAGGCGGCGCTCGAGGTCGCCGACCCGGGCCACCAGCTCGGCGTAGGTCGGGCCCGACCAGCCGGCCGGCGGCCGCTCCCAGCCCACGGCCCGGTCCAGCCCGTTGCCCACGGGTCCCGGACCGTGCCCGGGCCCGCCGGCGCCGGGGCCCCCGGCCCCGTCGCCCCGGGACCCGACCGGCCCGGTCAGCACCTCGACCCAGCGCGTCTCCCGGCTGCCCGGCAGGTAGCCGACCCGGGCCGCGAACGGCTGGGGCGTGCGGGCGGCCAGGGCGTCGAGCACGGCGTCGACCTCGCTCGGGCGGGCGAAGGGGTGCAGCGCCTGGGCCCGGGCCCGCACCTCGGAGACCGACTGCTCGCCCCCCAGCAGGATCACGGCCAGCACGGCCAGGTCGCCGGGCCCCATGCGCCAGCGGTTGTCGGCCCGGTGGCGGTAGCGGGTGGTGCGCACCTCCTTGGTGGGCGCCACGAACCGGGCCAGGCCCTTGGACTTGAGCGACAGCAGGGTGTCCTCGACCGTCCGGTCGTCGTAGGCGACCACCGGGTCCCGCCCCGTCGTCTGGTTGCAGGCCAGGCGCAGGTCGTTCAGGGTGAGCGGCACCGCCTCGGGGTCGTCCGCTTCCCGTTCGATGAGGCACCCGAGGACGCGACCCTCAGCCGCCGTCAACTCCATGGGTAGCGATGCTATGACTCATCTGCGACCCGCGCGGCCACCCAACTAACTTCGCCGCCCATGGGGATGGAGCACGCCGGAGTCACGTTCGCCTCGCTGATGGCCCTCGGGCCCGACCTCGCGGTCGAGACGGCCGCGCTCGCGGCCGGGCTCGGGTACCGCAGCTTCTGGACCGCCGAGACCACCGGGCCCGAGGCGTTCTCCCTGCTCGGGGCCGCCGGGGCCGCGGCGCCCGGGCTCGACCTCGGCACCGGGGTCCTCGCCCTCCAGCTGCGCACGCCGATGGTCGTGGCCATGGCCGGCGCCACGCTCCAGGCCCTCCACCCCGACAGCGACATCCTGCTGGGCGTGGGGATCTCCTCGCCGGTCGTGACCGAGCGGTGGCACGGGGTGCCCTACGGCGACCGCCCGCTCGACCGGGTGCGCGAGTACGTCACGCTGCTGCGCCAGTGCCTCTCGGGCGACCGGGTCGACTTCGCCGGCGACTTCTACCAGGTCAAGGGGTTCCGGCTCGGGGTGCGCCTCCGCGAGCGCCGGCCCAAGATCGTGGTCGGCGCGCTCAACCCCCGCATGCTGGCCCTGGCCGGCGAGCTGGCCGACGGGGTGCTGCTCAACTACCTACCCGCCTCCCACGTGCCCTGGTCGGTCGAGCAGGTGCGCAAGGGCGGCAACGCCACCGTCTACGCCTACGTCCACGCCGGGATGTGCGCCCGGGAGGACGGCATCGAGCTGGCCCGGCGTGACCTGTTCTCCTACGCCGTCGTGCCCAGCTACGCCGCCAACTTCGAGCGGGCCGGCTACGGCGACGAGGTGGCCGAGATCGTGGGCCGACACCGCGACGGCGACCGGGCCGGCGCCCTGGCCGCGGTGAGCGACCGCATGGTCGACGGCATCGACGTCATGGGCGACGAGGACACCGTGGCCGCCACGATGCGGGCCTACGTCGACGCCGGCGTCG
>DATFRN010000058.1:0-5890 GCA_035263165.1 Acidimicrobiales bacterium
CCGCGGCCAGCGTCACCAGGTAGCGGCGCTTCTTGCTGTCGATCAGCAGCACCTGGTCGCCCTCGGCGAAGGGCCGGCTCACGTCGCCGCCCCGGCCTTGCGGGCCTTGCCCCGGCGCCGCCCGGGGCGCACCAGCTCGACCGGCACCGGCTCGCGCCCGCCCACCCGCTCGACCAGGCGGCAGAAGGCGCAGACCTCGCCGGTCGTGGGGGCGCCGCACGAGGTGCAGGGCGTCAGGCCCTCCTGGGCGGCGGCGGCCTCGGGCCGGAACCGGTCGGCCGCCCGGGCCAGGAACTCGAAGTAGAAGGCGTGCTTGGTGCCCGGCGACGCCGCCTCGATCTCGTCGAGCGCCGCCTTGTAGCGCAGGTGCCGGTTGCCCGCCGCCATCGGGCACTCCTCGACCATGTAGTCGATGCCCCTCAGCACGCAGTAGGCGGCGGTCTCGCGCTCGGCCAGGCGCACCAGCGGCTTGACCTTGCGGGGGAACCCCGGCCTCTCGGCCAGCACCGGCTCCTGGCGGCCCAGGTACTCGGTCTGCCAGTGGAGGACGTTGCCGAGCAGCACCGCGGCCTCGTCGTCGAGGTTGTGGCCGGTGGCGACCACGTCGTAGCCGCCGTCGAGCGCGGCCTTGTCGATGAGGTGGCGCTTGGACATACCGCACGACGAGCACGGCACCCGCCGGGTCACCGCCGACGCCGTCGGGATGTCGTAGCCGTACTCGCCCCGCAGGTCGATGCGGTGCAGGCGCAGGCCCCGTTGCTCCGCGAAGGCGACGGCCGCGGCAGTCGAGGCGTCGCTGTAGTCGCCGATCCCGAGGCCGATGACCATGCCCTCGGCGTCGTAGCCCAGCTCGACCAGCAGGTCCCACAGCGCCAGGCTGTCCTTGCCGCCCGACACGGCCACCAGCACCCGCTGGCCCGGCGCCATCATCCCGTGGTCGTCGATCGCCCGGACCACCTGGTCGCGGCAGAAGCGCAGGAAGTGCTCGGGGCAGAAGTTGGCGTTGTGGCGGCGCAGGTCGATGACCGCCGGGCCGCGGCACACGGTGCACTTCATGGTCAGGCGAGGCCCCCGGAGATGACCGGGCGGATCTCGACCTCGTCCTCGTCGGCCAGCACGGCGTCGCCGGGGACGAGCGTGTCGCCCCGGATCACGAGCACGGACTCGCGGTTGAGCTCGAGCCGGCCGAGCAGCTTGGCGACCGACATGGGGCCGGCGAGGTCGAGCTCGCGGCGGGGGTTGCGGAGGACGACGTGCATGGCGGGGTCCATTGTCGCGTGCGGGCGGCCGGACGCCGCAGCCGGGGCCCGGTCAGGCGACGATCTTGCGGCGCCGGGACCGGACGCGCTTGCCCTGGTAGGTCTCGGCCACGTGGCTGACGCGGATGGTCTCGCCGGCCCGCAGCTCGCCCCGGTAGACCAGCCGGGACTCGCTGCCCACGGCCCGCCGCAGGAAGCGGGAGCTCCAGGCGAAGATGGCGACGTACAGCCAGAAGCGGGAGTCGCCGAACACGCCGGCGCGGACACCCCGGCGCTGGAGGCGGACCAGCTGCCGCTCGATGCGCGACGTGTCGCGGAAGGCCATCGACCGACCCGTCAGACCCGGCGGATCTCGACGACGGTGCTGCGCTGGCGGCCGCCCCGCCTCCCCAGCAGGAACGCCAGCAGGATCACGATCAGGGCGGCCACGATGCCGGCGGTGACGACCGTGTTGCGGGCCGAGGCCACCTGGTCGCGGGCGTCGGTCTCGAGCTCGCGGAACTTGGCCTCGAGGTCGTCGCGCGTGATGCGCTCGTGGCGGTCCGACGGGGTGGAGGGGGCGGCCATGTGACTCACCTGCTCGGCTTGCGGGAGATGCGGCTGACGGCCCAGGCCACGACGAGCGCGGCCACCGCCACCACGACGAAGTACGGCACCCAGGACCAGCTGCCGGTCAGGGCCGTGCCGGTCTGGGTCTGGAGCGCCCGGAGCAGGGCGAACATGAGCAGCAGCACGCCCAGGCCCCCCATGACGGCCCCGCCCAGGCCGAACCCCAGGTAGCGACCGACGCCCTTGAGCGGGTCGATCGTCTCCTGCTTGGCGTAGTCCCGCGTGAGCATCCACAGCTCGCTCACGACCTCGGGTAGGGACTTCGGCGCTGGGTCGGCCACCGGCACGTCGCTCCTCGTCGAACGGACGTCACGTTGTACCACGCCGGCCCCTCCCATTCGCGCGATCCCCGGCGTGCCGGCGGTCACTCGCCGCCGCCGGCCAGGCGGGCCTCGAGCAGCTCGAGGGCGCCCGGCAGCAGCTCGGCCAGCCGGGCGGCCCGAGCGCCGGCGGTCGGCGCCGCCAGCAGGGCCTGGCGGTCGAGCACGCCGAGGGGGGCGACGGCGATGGCCTGGTAGCTGGCGAGCACGGGGTCGTCGGCCAGCGCCACGTCGACCGGGACCGACGCCTCGCCCAGCTCGGTGAGCAGCGCCGCCCCGCGCCGCAGCAGGGCCACGACCTCGCCGCCGGGGGCGAGCGCCTCCCGGGCCGCGGCCGTGGTCGCCGGGTCGTCGTCGCCGTCGGGCCAGTCCTCGACCTCGGCCCGCGGGTAGGGGTCGTCGTCGAGCCAGCGGGCGACCCGCAGCCGACGCACGCCGGCCGTGGCCAGGGCGACGCGGCCGCCCGAGAGCCGGTCGGCCCGGAGGATGCGGGCCACGGTTCCGACGTCGGTGCGCACGTCCCCGCCGCCGACCTCGGATCCCCGCTCGATCAGCACCACCCCGAACTCGGGCTCGGGGGCCGCCAGGCAGTCCTGGACGAGCTGCTGGTAGCGGGGCTCGAACACGTGCAGCGGGAGCACCATCCCCGGCACCAGCACGGTGCCGAGCGGGAACATCGGCAGGGCGGCCACGGTCAGCCCTCCGGCGGCCGGGGGCCCAGCTCGGCCACGTCGACGCTCTCGGGGTAGCGGAGCAGGATGGCCGGCAGCCGGTCCATGTCGACCGCCGCCGGGTTGATCGAGCCCGGGTCGGGCACGTTGGCCACGTAGGCGAAGGTCACGGTGCTGCCCGCCGTCGTCTTGACCTCGCCGGCCAGGGCGGTGACGTTGCGCAGCGTGCCGGTCTTGGCCCGCAGCCGGCCGGCCACGGGGGTGCCGACCCAACGGTCGGCCAGCGTGCCGGTCTGGCCCGCGACGGCCAGGCCGTTGCGCAGCACCGGTCCGGTGCCCGGCCGGGACAGGGTGCCGACGAGGGCCCGGCAGGTGAGCTGGTCCTGGATCGACAGGCCGGTGCCGTCGACCACCTTCACCCCGGCCACCGGGACGCCGGCGTCGGTGAGCAGCTTCTGGAGCCCGGCGGCGCCGTCCTTCCAGGTGCCGGTGCGGTGGGTGACCTGGTGGCCGATCTCCTTGAGGGCCGACTCGGCGGTCTCGTTGTCGCTGGTCGTGAGCATGTCGGCGATGACCTTGGACAGCGGGGGCGACTTCATCGTGGCCACCGTCACCGCGCCGGCGGGGGCCTTGCCGGACCGGGGCGGGCCGCCGACCGCCACGCCGTGGGCCGCCAGCCGCTCGGTGAGCACGCGGGCGGCGTCGGCGGCGGTGTCGCGGGCGGGGACCGTGGAGGTCAGGCTGCGCTCGGGCGAGAAGGCGGCGAAGCCGTCGTTGACCATGAGCCCGCCGATGGGGCCGATCTGGCGCTGGGCGATGAGGCGGGACGGGAGCGAGGACTGGTAGCGCTGGGCGTCGTAGCGGGTGCCGTCGCCGACGACGCCGCCGGTGACGCGGCGGACGCCCGCCCTGGCGATGCCCGCGGCCAGGGCGTCGATGTCGTGGACCACCTTGACGGTGGTGCCGGGGGTCTGGCCGGGCCAGTCGGGGGTGCCGAGGTTGGCGTCGCCCCCGCCGACGAGGAACAGGTCGCCGTTCACCACGCCGCCGCTCGGCTCGGCCGCGGCCACGGCGGTGGTGTCGAGGGTCGCCTTGGGGCCGAGGGTGAGGAGCAGGCCGGTGGCGGTGAGCAGCTTCTGGGTGGAGGCGCCGGTGACGGGGGTCTCCGGGTTGTGGCCGTAGGCCTCCCGGCCGCCGGCGTCCACGACCAGGCAGGTGGTGGCGGGCGACCGGGCCAGCCAGGCGTCGAGGTCGGCCTTCAGGTGCCGGTCGGCGATCGGAGCGGCCAGCACCTCGGGGACCCGCCGGGCGGACAGGACGGGCGTGGTGGGCGTGACCGTGACCCCGACGGGCTCGGCGCTGGCCCCGCGATCGAACACCAGGGCCCCGACCACGGCGGCCACGGCCACGACGGCGAGCACGATCGACGCGACCGGCCACCGCCGCCCGGGCGGCCCCTCGCCGCCGGCCATGTGCCGGGGCGCGGGCGAAGGCACGGGCCGGTTGGCCCACGCACTCCCGGGGGGCGCCAGGCCGGGCGGGGCCGTGGAGCCGTCCGGCCCCGTGCTCCGCGGCGGTGCGGTCCCGCCGGTGGCCGGACCGGGCGGCGCCGCAGGCCGGTACGCCCCACCGCCTGCCGGCGGCCGCGCTGTCCCCCCCGTCCTGGGACCCGGCGGCGCCGCGGGCCCGTAGGCCCCGCCCGCCGCGGGAGGCCGCGCCGCCGGCGGGCGGTTGGTCCAGGCGTGGCCCGGCGGAGGGGGCGGCGGGTCCGGGCGCGGCGGGCGGGGGCGGCCCGGGGGTGGGCCGCTCGGGGACCCGGGGTCGGGGTCAGGACCGGGCACGCCGCTCCAGCCAGCGGGTGCGGCGCCAGAGGTGGTCCAGGGCCACCACCGCGCGGTTGGCCGAGGGGTAGCACAGGCGGCCCGTGGCCCGGACCGCGGCGGGCCCCGGGTTGTCCGGCGACGTGACCGCCAGCTCCGTGGCCACCAGCACCGGCTTGCCCGTCTCCTCGCTCACCTCGGCCGCCGCCTCGGCGTAGCGGGCGTCCTGGCGCTCGTGGTAGCCCACGATGCGCTCCAGCCCGTGGTCGGGCCAGAACGGTCCCTCCCGCATGAGCCGGGCCTGGTTGGACTGGATGCCCATGCCCAGGAAGATCACGGCGTCCACCCCGGGGTGCGATGCCGCCAGGCGCAGGATCTCGGGCACCGTGTCCCGGGTCTCGCCGCCGGCCATGTCGACGGGGTTGTTGCGGCTCCAGCGGGGCGGCAGCATCCCGTCGATCGCCGCCCGCAGGTCGTCGGGCAGGCCGACCAGCTCGAGGTCGGTGGCGGCGATGGCGTCGGCGGCCACCACGCCCCAGCCCCCCACCGTGGTCACGACCACCACCCGGTTCCCCGGCGGCAGCGGCTGCGACGCGAAGCTGGCCGCCACCTCGAAGCCCTCCTCGACCGTGGCCGCCCGCGACAGCCCCGCCTGGCGGGCGGCGCCGTCGAACACCCGGTCGTCGCTGGCCAGCGCGCCCGTGTGGCTGGCGGCGGCCCGCTGGCCCCCGGCGGTGGCGCCCCCCTTGACCACCACGACCGGCTTGCGGGTGGCGACGTCCCGGAGCCGGTCGACGAAGGCCCGGCCGTCGCCCACGCTCTCGACGTAGGCCAGCGCCACGCGGGTCTCGGGGTCCTCGGCGAAGTACTCCAGGTAGTCGGGCACGCCCACGGCGGCGGCGTTGCCGGCCGACACCGCCCGGCTCACGCCCACGCCCGTGAGCTGGGCGTAGTTCTCGAACGAGCTCACGAAGTTGCCCGACTGGCTGGCGATGGCGATGTGCCCGGCCGGCGGGTAGGGCCCGACGATCTGGGCGCACAGCCCGGCGGGCGGCGACACCACGCCCTGCCCGTTGGGCCCGGCCAGCAGGATCCCCAGGTCGTCGGCCAGCGCCACCAGGTCGGCCTGGGCGGCCAGGCCCTCCTCCCCCGCCTCGCCGTAGCCGGCCGAGGCCACGAAGGCGGCGGTGATGCCCTTCTTGGCGCACGCC
>DATFRN010000059.1:0-7359 GCA_035263165.1 Acidimicrobiales bacterium
GGACGACACCACCCCGGTGACCATGTCCCGCACGACGATGCCGCAGGCCACGCCGTCCTTGACGACGAGGTCGAGCATCTCGGTGCGGGTGTGGAGCGTGACCGTGCCCAGCCCCACCTGGTGCATCATCTGCTGGTAGGCGCCGAGCAGCAGCTGCTGGCCTGTCTGGCCCCGGGCGTAGAACGTGCGCGACACCTGGGCGCCGCCGAAGCTGCGGTTGTCGAGCAGGCCGCCGTACTCGCGGGCGAACGGCACGCCCTGGGCGACGCTCTGGTCGATGATGTTCACCGACTCCTCGGCCAGCCGGTAGACGTTCGACTCGCGGCTGCGGAAGTCGCCGCCCTTGACCGTGTCGTAGAACAGCCGGAACACCGAGTCGCCGTCGCCCTTGTAGTTCTTGGCGGCGTTGATGCCGCCCTGGGCGGCGATCGAGTGCGCCCGGCGGGGCGAGTCGTGGTAGGTGAAGACCCGGACGTTGTAGCCCTGCTCGCCGAGCGTGGCGGCGGCCGAGGCGCCGGCCAGCCCGCTGCCGACGATGATGACCTCGAAGCGCCGGCGGTTGTTGGGCGCCACCAGCTTCATGTCGAAGCGGTGCTGCGTCCAGCGATCCTCGATCGGGCCGGACGGGACGTGGCTGTTGAGCTCGCCGATCACTGGGCCGACCCCTGCGTCTGCGTCCGGTACTGGGTGCAGTCGACGATCTGGCCGTTCTGGACCTTGCAGTCCTTGTTGTCGTCGGCGCTGATGATCCCGGTCTGCACGGCGATCGGGATGCTCAGGTTGCCGACGGTGACCACGGCGGCGAAGGCGACGGCGAAGCCCCGCCGCCACGAGTTCCACCGCGGGTTGTTCAGGCCCAGGCTCTGGAACAGCGACCAGCTGCCGTGGAACAGATGGATGCCGAGGGCCAGGTTGGCGACGATGTAGATCAGCGCCACCACCGGCCGGTCGAGGCTGGCGACCAGGTTGCGGTAGACGTCGCCGCGCACGAAGTCGGGATTGGCCTGGCCCCACGACAGGTCGAACAGGTGGAAGATCACGTACAGGCCGATGACGATGCCGGTCAGGCGCATCGACCGGCTGGCGGCGTTGGCGGCCTGGTAGTCCCGGGGCGACAGGTAGCCGCCCTCGGCCCGGGCTCGCCGGTTCATGAGCGTCAGGCTGGCGGCGGCGTGGATGTGGAAGGCGAAGGCCAGGATCAGGCCGACGCGCATGATCCACAGGAACACGGTGCGCGGCAGGAACGGCACCAGGATCGAGCGGAGCCACTCGCCGTAGTCGTTGAGGTGCTCCGCGCCCAGGAACACCTTCAGGTTGCCGACCATGTGCACAAACACGAAGCCCATGAGCATGATCCCGGTCAGCGCCATGACCCACTTCTTGCCGACGGCCGACCGGTAGAACTCGATCGGCCACGGAGCGGGGCGGCGGCTGCGCGGGTGCACCGGGGCGACGGATTGCCGCTCCAACGTCTGCATCGCGTTCTTCAGCCTCCTGGACGGCCAGGGAAGACCGTCCGATCGGAAACCTACACGGACGATTTTCCGTTCGAAAGCTGGGGTCAGACGGTGAGCGCGGCCTCGTAGCGGTTGGTGATCGGGTCGCCACCGGGCAGGGTCAGGACGAGGTCGAGGACCAGCGGCCCGGGCCCCTCGGCGACCGGCCCGACCGCACGGATCGTGCCGACGCGGACGCAGGCGTCGGGGCCGACGTCGCCCTCCCAGCGCCAGTCCTGCCGGCCCCCGGGCCACGACAGGCTGGCGGCCACCTCGGCGTCCGCGACGGGTTCGCGCCGGTCGGACACGACGTGGACGTCGAGCGCCAGGGGCTGCCCCGCCGCCACCGAGGCGGGCAGGCGGTCGGCCACGACGATGACCGGGGCGCAGGCGGCCGCCAGGGCGGCGTGGCCGGCCTTGGGCCGGCGCTCGTGGTCGAGCACCGACGGGGTGATGCCGGGGGCGGCGTCGGCCAGGCGGTGCTGCACGAACCCGCCCGTGGGCCGGTACTTGAGCCGCCGCAGCTCCTCGACCTCCCGCCGCAGCAGCGTGGCCTGGAACCGCTGGGTGGCGTCCCGCCAGGTCGCGAAGTCGTCGTACGCGGCCGGCGGCACGCGGGCGGCCATCACCGCCGGCTGGAGGCCGTGGTGCGCGGCCAGGTCGTCCCAGTCGAGGTCGGGCCAGCGCTCGGGGCGGGCGAAGGCGGCCCCGTCGCCGGAGGGCACCGCGGGGGCGCCGAACGCGGCGACGAACCGGACCAGCCGGGGCACCGCCCGGGCGAGCGACGGCAGGTCGCGCTCGTCGCCGTGGTGCCAGCCCAGCCACAGGTGCTCGTCGGTGGCGGCCACGACCGGCCGGCTGCCGTCGGCCCGCTCCAGCGCCCGCCGCACCGACGTGTCGAGCACGCTGCGGTTCCAGCTGGGGACACGCTGGGCCGCCTCGCCGGCCAGCGCCGCACCCAGGGCCTCGCCGCCCGCGCCCGACGGCGGCGGGCCGGGCTGGTCGTGGCCGCACCACAGGGCCACGGACGGATGGTGGCCGAGCAGGTCGACCAGGGCCTCGGCCTGGCGGGCGGCCTGGCGCCGGATGCCCCGGGCGTAGGGCCCGTGCAGCGGCATGTCCTGCCACACCAGCAGGCCGGCCTCGTCGGCCGCGTCGTACAGCTCGGGCCGGGCCACGTGGGCCTGCACCCGCACGAGGTCGAGGCCCAGGTCCGCGGCGGCGGCGACGTCGGCCGCCACGGCGGCGGCGGAGGCGGCGCCCAGGTCGGGCCGGGTCGGCCCCAGCGCCGTGCCCTTGACGAACAGCCGCTCGCCGTTGACCGACCACACGCCCCGCCGCACCCGCACGGTGCGCAGGCCGGTGCGCAGGCGGCGCTCGTCGCTGACCGTGGTCTCGCCGCCGCCCAGCACCACCTGGACGCGGGTGTCGTGCAGGGTGGGGGACCCGAGGGCCCGGGGCCACCAGCGCTCGGGGCGCTCGACGGTGACGGTCCAGTTGACCTCGTTGGTCCCGGCCGCCAGCGGCTGGTCGACGACGTGGTCGGTGCCGCCCAGCTCGGTGCGGAGCCGGACGTGGCGGGGGGCGTCGGCGTCGAGCACGGCCCGCAGGGCGAGGATGGCCCGCTCGGGGCCGGCCTCCCGGCACAGCAGCCGCAGCGCCACGATCCGCACCGGGCCGGTCTCGACCAGCCGCACCGGCCGCCAGATGCCGCCGGGGTTCCAGGCGGGGTCGACGTGGTCGCCGCCCTGGAACACCCCGGTCAGGTTGCGGCGGGCGGCGTCGCGGGCGGGGGAGCAGGCCACCTCGACGGCCACCACGTGCTCGGAGCGGGCCCGGAGCGCGTCGGTGACCTCGAAGCCGTGGGGCACGAAATAGCCCTCGGTGTCGCCCAGGTAGCCGCCGTCCAGCCAGACGTCGCCCTGGTAGAACAGCCCGTCGAAGCACAGCCAGGCGCGCCGGCCCTCGTCGGGCGCCGGGGCGTCGAGGTGCCCCCGGTACAGCAGCGGCCCGTCGGCGGCCGCGAAGGCGGGCACCGAGCGCCAGTGGCCGGGCACCGGCACGGGCTCCCAGCCGCGATCGTCGAAGGCGGCGTCCGTGTAGCTGCGGCGCAGGTGGTCGTCGGCCTCGGCCGCCCGCCAGACGCCGGTGAGGGCGCGCTCGGGTGCGGGATCGAGGTCCGGGGCCATCGTGGGCGGAGGGTAGTGCCGGTCAGCTGGACGGCTCGTCCGGCGGCCGCATCCATCCGGACCAGCGCCAGCCCACCTCCAGCAGCAGCCCGGCGCCGACGGCGATGCCGCAGCCGATGGTGGTCACGACCGGCGGCGCCATGTTGAGCGCGAAGAAGTGCCGGGACCACGGCACCAGCAGGGCGATGACGAACAGCCCGGCCATGGCCGTCTGGAGGCTCATGCGCCAGATCGTCAGCGGGCGGGCCAGGATGGCCAGCACCCACATGGCCACGATGAACAGGGCGATGGTGGCGGTGGTGCGGGCCTCGATCTGGGCCACGTCGGCGGCCCGGGCCACGGCGTAGGCGGCCAGCGTGGCCCCGGCGGCCAGGACCCCCGCCGGCACCGCGAAGCGCAGCACCCGGTTCACGAACCCGGGCAGGGCCCGGCGTCGGTTGGGCGCCAGGGCCAGGAAGAAGGCGGGGATGCCGATGGTCAGGCTGGACACGATCGTCAGGTGGCGGGGCAGGAACGGGAACGGCACCCGCACCAGCCCGATGATCACGGCCAGGATCGTGGCGTAGACGGTCTTGGTGACGAAGAGGTTGGCCACCCGCTCGACGTTGGCGATGACCCGCCGGCCCTCGTCGAGCACCGGGGGCAGGCCGGCGAAGTCCGAGTCGAGCAGCACCACCGGCGCCACCGCCCGGGACACCTCGGCGCCCGAGCCCATGGCCACCCCCAGGTCGGCCTCCTTGAGGGCGAGCACGTCGTTGACGCCGTCGCCGGTCATCGCCACCGTGTGGCCCCGGGCCTGGAGGGCGCGGATCATCGCCTGCTTCTGGTCGGGGCCGGTGCGGCCGAACACGGTGGTCGCCTCGACCAGGTCGGCCAGCTCGTCGGGGTCCTCGGGCAGGTCACGGGCGTCGTGGGGCTGGCCGGCGCCGGCGATGCCGACCCGGGCGGCGACGGCGCCGACCGTGCGGGGGTCGTCGCCCGACATGACCTTGACCGTCACGCCCTGGGCGGCGAAGTAGTCCAGCGTGGCGCGGGCGGTGGGGCGGATGCGCTCCTCGATCGCCACCAGGCCCACCGGCTCGCCGGGGGGCGGGCCGTCGCCGTTCCGGTCGGCCTCGGCCGCCTCGGGCCGGGTGACCAGCAGCACCCGGCGACCGGCCCGGGACTCGCGGTCGACCAGCTCCTCGGCGCGCCGGCGGGCCTCGCCCTCGCTCGCGCTCTCCAGCAGCACGTTGGGGGCGCCCATCACCCAGTCGCCGTGCTCGCCGAAGCCGGCGCCGGACCAGCGCCGCGCCGACGAGAACGCCCGGCGCCACCGGGGCGTCCACCCCGGGGCGGCGAAGTGGGCCCGCAGCGCCCGGCCGCTGGCGTTGGGGTCCGGGTCGGCGGCGGCCAGGGCGCCGAGGGCGGCGGCGACCTCGTCGGCGTCGACCCCGTCCAGCGTCTCGACCGCCGCCACCTCGAGGTCGGGCTCGGTGAGCGTGCCGGTCTTGTCGGTGCACACGATGTCGACCCGGGCCAGTCCCTCGACGGCCGCCAGCTCCTGGACCAGCACGTGGCGCCGCCCGAGCCGCAGCACGCTGGCGGTGAAGGCGACGCTGGTCAGCAGCACCAACCCCTCGGGGACCATGGCGCCCACCCCCGCCACCGATCCCCGCAGCGCGTCGTGCAGCGAGGCGTTGGTGCGGAGCTGGCCGGTGATCAGCAGGACCGCCGTGGGCAGGATCAGCCAGGTGACGTAGCCGAGGATCTGGTCGGTGCCCCGCCGCAGCTCGGAGCGCACCAGGGAGAACCGCCGGGCCTCGGCGGCCACCTGGTTGGCGTACGACTCGGCGCCCACCCGGTCGGCCCGGTAGAGGCCCCCGCCCGCGGTCACGAAGCTGCCCGACAGCACCCGGTCGTCCGCCGCCTTGGCCTCGGGCACCGACTCGCCCGTGAGCAGCGACTCGTCCACCTCCAGGCCGTCGGCCTCCAGCACGGCGCCGTCGGCCACGATCTGGTCGCCCTGGGACAGCGCGACCACGTCGTCGGCCACCACGTCGGCCACCGCCACCTCGCGCCGCTCGCCCTCCCGCAGGACCGTGACCCGGGGCGCGGCCAGCAGCGACAGCCGGTCGAGGGTCCGCTTGGCCCGCCACTCCTGGGCGATGCCGATGGCGGTGTTGGCCACCAGCACGATGCCGAACAGGGCGTCCTGGAGCGGCCCGACGATCAGGATGACGACCAGCAGCGTCCCGAGGATGGCATTGAAGCGGGTCAGGACGTTGGCCCGCACGATGGCACCCAGCGAGCGGCTGGCCGTACGCGGCGCCCTGTTGACCCGTCCGTCGCGGACCCGCTCGGCGACCTGCGTGCTCGACAGCCCACGCTCCGCTGCCATGGCGGGAGGGTAGCGACCGGCCGCGTGACCGGGCGGAACCGCGGGTAGCTTGGCGGCCATGCCGGATGCGAGCCGCCCCGCCACCCTCGGCGAGCTCCGGGCGTCGGGATGGCGCTCGGTGCCCGTCAAGGACGAGATCCGCCGCAACGCCGTCGCCCGCATCGCCGCCGGCGAGCAGCTCATCCCCTCGGTGCTCGGCTACGGGGAGACCGTCCTGCCCCAGCTCGAGAACGCCGTCCTCGCCGGGCACGACGTGATCTTCCTGGGCGAGCGGGGCCAGGCCAAGACCCGGATCATCCGCTCGCTGGTCGAGCTGCTCGACGAGTGGCTGCCCGTCGTGGCCGGCAGCGAGATCAACGACGATCCCTACCACCCGGTCTCGCGCCACGCCCGCGACCTCATCGACTCCGAGGGCGACGACACGCCGATCGCCTGGGTCCACCGCAACGACCGCTTCGGCGAGAAGCTGGCCACACCCGACACCTCGGTCGCCGACCTGATCGGCGAGGTCGATCCCATCAAGGTGGCCGAGGGCCGTTACCTGTCCGACGAGCTGACCATCCACTACGGCCTGGTGCCCCGCACCAACCGGGGCATCTTCGCCATCAACGAGCTGCCCGACCTGGCCGAGCGCATCCAGGTGGGCCTGCTCAACGTGCTGGAGGAGCGGGACGTCCAGGTCCGGGGGTACAAGATCCGCCTGCCGCTCGACGTGCTGCTGGTGGCGTCGGCCAACCCGGAGGACTACACGAACCGGGGCCGGATCATCACCCCGCTGAAGGACCGGTTCGGGTCGCAGATCCGCACCCACTACCCGCTCGACATCGAGACCGAGGTGGCCATCGCCCACCAGGAGGCCCGGCCGTTCGAGGTCGAGGGCGTCCGGGTGACCGTGCCGGCCTACATGACCGAGATCGTGGCGACGCTGTCGCACCTGGCCCGGGAGAGCGCCCACATCAACCAGCGCTCGGGCGTGTCCGTGCGGCTCACCGTGGCCAACCACGAGGTGATGGTGGCCAACGCCATCCGCCGGGCGCTGCGCCACGGCGAGCGGGACGTGAGCCCCCGGGTGTCGGACCTCGACGCCCTGGCCGCGTCCACGATGGGCAAGGTCGAGATCGAGACGCTGGACGACGGCCGCGACGAGCAGATCGCCGAGCACCTGCTGCGGGCGTCGGTGCTCACCGTGTTCAAGCAGGAGGTCAACCCGGGCACCCTGCGGGACATCGTGCTGGCATTCGACGAGGGCGCTGTCGTGCACACCGGCGAGGACGTGACATCGGCCGACCTGGCC
>DATFRN010000060.1:0-2333 GCA_035263165.1 Acidimicrobiales bacterium
GCCCGCATCGTGGCCTCGATCTCGGCCTCGACCGTGACGTCGCAGTGCACCGGCAGCACGCCGTCGCCCACCTCGGCGGCGGTGTCCTTCTCGGCGCCGCTGACGTCGGCGGCCACCACCTTGGCGCCCTCGGCCACGAACAGCCGCACCGACGCCTTGGCCATCCCCGACCCCGCGCCGGTGATGACCGCCACCTTCCCGTCCAACAGACCCATGTCCCCGTCCTTTCGCTCAGGCGATCTTGGCCGACCAGCCGCCGTCGACGGGCACGATCGCCCCCGACACGAACGACGCCCGGTCCGACGCCAGGAACGCCGCCACCTCGGCCACCTCGGGCGGCTCGCCGGCCCGGCCGAGCGCCGCCTTCTCGAACATCTCGGGGAACTTCTGCCCCCCGGAGCGCCCCATGATCTCGGTCTGGATGAAGCCCGGGCAGATGGCGTTGACCCGGATGCCCTGCCCGCCGTACTCGACCGCCGCCGCCTTGGTCACCGCGATGACACCGGCCTTGCTGGCCGAGTAGACCGCCGTGGGGAAGCCCGACGCGTTGAGCCCGCCGACCGAGGACCAGTTGACGACGGCCCCGCCGTGCCCGCCGTCGAGCATGGCCCGGATGCCGTGCTTGAGCCCGTGGAGCACGCCCCGCAGGTTGACGTCGAGGATCGAGTCGTAGGTCCCGGCGCTCAGCTCGTGGATGGGCTCGGGCGCCCCGATGCCGGCCACGTTGAGCACGACGTCGAGCCGGCCGAAGCGCTCGACGGCCGCCGCCACCGCGGCCTCGACGTCGGCCTCGACCGTCACGTCGCAGTGCACGGGCACGACCGCGTCACCCAGCTCGGCGGCCGTGTCCTTCTCGGCCCCGCTGATGTCGGCGGCCACGACCGAGGCGCCCTCCCGCACGAAGATCCGGGACGACGCCTTGGCCATCCCCGACCCCGCGCCGGTGATCAGCGCGACCTTCCCCTCCAGCATCCCCATCCCGGTCCCTCCCTACCAGGTGGCCGACAGGGCCCACGGGCCCTCCGGCCAGTCGTGGCCCAGCAGCTCCATGCTGTAGGCGATCCGTCCGGTCACCGCCCCGGGCGGCGTGGCGCACAGGGCCAGCGCCGCCGCCGGCATGGCCTCGTCGGGCTCGACCGGCGCGTTGTCCGGCGTGTGCGGCGACACCATCGCCACCCCCGGGGTCATGACCAGCCCCGAGGTGCCGAGGCCGTTGACGCTCACCCCGGTCCCGTCCAGCTCGGCCGCCAGCCCCGTGGTCAGCCGGTCGATGGCCGCCTTGCACATCCCGTAGGGCACGCAGCCGTCGCGGGCCCACGCCGGGTAGGGCGGGCCCTTGGGGTGGCGGGCCTGCTTGGACGTGACGTTGAGGATCCAGCCCCGGCCCCGCCGCACCATGCCCGGCACCGCCAGCTGGGACAGCCGGAAGGTGGCGTGCACCATGATGTGGAACATCAGGTCGTAGCGACGGGGCGTGACGTCGAGCGCCGGCCCGTAGAAGTTGACGCCGGCGTTGTTCACCAGCGTGTCGACCGGCCCGAGGGCGTCCTCGGCGCGGTCGACGATGCCCTCCACCTCGGCGGGGACGCTGAGGTCGGCGGCGATGCCGGCGGCCCGCCCCCCGGCGGCCCGGATGCCCTCGACCACCTCGGCCAGCGACCCCGGCAGGGCGGCGTCGCCCGGCCCGGCGGTGCGGGCCACGACGGCCACCGCCGCGCCCTCGGCCGCGAACCGCTCGGCGATGGCCCGGCCGATGCCGCGGCTGGCGCCGGTGACGACGGCGACCCGCCCGTCGAGGGAACCGGTCACGTGGCGGCGGAAAGGGTGGCCGGGTCGGCCGGGGTGAAGTCGTAGACCCGCGAGGCGTTGCCGACGGTGATCTTGTGCTGGGTCTCCTCGGGCAGGTGGCCCAGCCACTTGTTGGCCAGCGTGACCGTGTCGGGCCAGGTCGAGTCGGAGTGCGGGTAGTCGCACTCGAGCATGACGTTGTCCTCGCCGATGACGTCGAGCAGCCGCAGGCCGGCGTGGTCCTCGATGAAGGTGCCGAACACGTGGTCCTTGAACAGCCGGCGGATGTCGGTGTCGAGGTCGAAGCGGGCCGCCCCCTTGGCCTCGCCCCGCTCGTGGCTGGCGTTCATGTCGATGTCGAAGCGGCTGGCCCAGAAGCGCTGCTTGTCGATGACCTGCTCGGCCCGCTCCAGGAAGTAGGGGATCCAGCCGATCGAGCCCTCCGACAGGGCGATGCGCAGGTTGGGGAAGCGCACGAAGTTGCCGCTGAACAGCCAGTCGAGCAGCGTGCCGGCCTGGTTGGCGGCGGCCGAGTAGGCCATGAA
>DATFRN010000061.1:0-2282 GCA_035263165.1 Acidimicrobiales bacterium
GATGCCGTTCGCGAGGCGGCGCTGGTGGCGGTGGCGGCGGTGCTGGAGGGGCGTGATCCGCGCAAGGTGATTGTCGTGCGGGGGCGGATGGTCAGCGTCGTGGTCTGACGTTCGTGTTGTACGGGCCGGGTTGGGGGCTGCTTGCCCACTCCGGGCGGTCAGGCTTGATCCCTCCGTGGACAAGCAGCCCCCAACCCTTCTACCTCGCGGCCCGAGGGGCCTGGCCTCGAAGCTGTGCATCAAACCCGGGACCGTTCAGGGCCCTGGCGACACTGAGGTTGCGTACCTGCGGATCTTCCGGGTCCGTTGGGTGTACGCCTAGAGATCCACGGTTCAAAGATCTGCGACCTTGTATTGCTTCAGTGTTGTTTCGGGGCCTCTGAAGCAGCCATGGCGTTTCAAGGTTGCGGATCTTGACAGTGTTGCCCCGCCGTCCCTCTCCGTCTCAGCCCGCCCAGCCCCAGGGAGTCGGGGGCTGGGCGTGGTGGTCGGTGGGTGGGGCGGGGTCAGCTGTAGAGGCCTGGGGTGTTGAAGAAGGTGTTCAGGGCGGCTATGTCGGCGTGGAACGCGGCGTTCTGGGCGGGGGTCTGTTGGGCGTCGGGGAGGGAGGCCAACTCCGTGAGGGCCTTGATGGCGGCCAGGTAGCCGGAGGTGTCGCCGGTGTCGGTGACTTCGCCGGCGGTCAGCGCGGCGGCGGCGGTCAGCCAGTATTTGCCCATCTCGGCGGAGATGGCGGTGGCGCCCTGTTGCCACTGGGAGCGGGCCTTGTCGTAGCCCTTGCCGGCGGGCTTTCCGCTGCCGGTGCCGCCGCCGGAGGACGGGGTGGTGGTGGCCGGCGGGGTGGTGTGGGTGCCGCCCGAGGCCGGGGCGGGGGTGGTGGCCGGCGGAGTCGTAGGGGGCGGTGCCGCGGTGCCGCCGTTGGCGCTCGCGGGGGGCGTGGGGGCCAGCGTGTTGAGTGCGCCCTGGCCCCGGGCCTTCGAGCCGGAGCAGGCGGCGAGCGACGTCGCGAGCAGGGCGGTGGTGGCTGCGACCAGGAGCCGCGTCGCGGCGGTGCGTCCACACTGGATCGTCATGGCTTGTCCTCGTCCGGGCGGGTGCCCACGGTGGGTCGGCGCGTTTCGGGTCGAGTCATCCTGGACCTTGGGGATGGCGGGTGCCCGTGACTGACGGGCATCCGACGCGGGGGTCAGCGCGTTCTCAGCGGGCCGTAAGGTGCGGGGCCGCGGCACCTGGGGCGGGCATCGGCGGGCCCTCGGCCGCGTGCGAGGATGCCGGGCATGGGCGAGGACCTCAACGGGCTGTACGCCGCCGCGGCGGCCGATGTGGACCGGCTGATCGCGGCTGTGACGCCCGACCAGCTCGCCGCTTCGACACCGTGCGAGGGGTGGGACGTTCGGACGCTGCTCAACCACATCGTGGGCGGCAACGCGCTGTTCCTCGCGCGGGCGACCGGGGCGCCGGGGCCGTCGCGGGACACCGACTTCGTCGGCGACGACGCGCTGGGCGCCTACCGGGCGTCGGTGGCGGCGCTTACCGAGGCGTTCGCCCAGGACGGGTTCCTGGCCAAGCCTGTGACGACGCCCTTCGGCGAGGGGGTGGGCGCCGTGCTCGTGTCGATGCGGATCAACGAGTACCTGCTGCACGGCTGGGACCTCGCGGTCGCGACGGGGCAGCGGCGCGAGTTCGACGCCGGCGTGGTCGCCTTCGCCGAGCGGGCGCTGCGTGGCGCGGACGTCCCCCGCGGCGACGGCCGGATGTTCAAGGAGGAGCAGCCAGCGCCGGAGGGGGCCGGTGCCGTCGACGCGCTCGCCGCGTACATGGGCAGGCGCGTACCCGGATGACGACGTACGGGCTGGTGCACGGTGCCTGGCATAGCGGCTGGCATTGGCATCCGCTCGTGGCGGAGCTGACCCGCCGGGGACACCGAGCGGTAGCGGTCGACCTGCCCTGCGAGGACCCGGCGGCGGGGGCCGCCGAGTACGCGGCCCAGGTGACCGCGGCGCTGGACGGGATCGACGGCGACGTGGTGCTGGTCGCCCACTCGCTGGGCGGGCTGACCGCGCCGGTCGTCGCCGGGCGGCGACCGGTGTCACGGTTGGTGCTGGTCGCGGCGCTGTTGCCGGTGCCAGGGCGGTCACTGGACGAGCAGGCCGAGGCGTTCGCCGGCGCACCCCCGATGCTGCTCCCGGGCCTCGGCGCCGGCCAGGTCGGCCACGACGACGGCTCGTCCTCGTGGCAGCCGGAGGCGGCCGTACCCGTCCTCTTCCCGGACAGCCCGCCCG
>DATFRN010000062.1:0-11666 GCA_035263165.1 Acidimicrobiales bacterium
CCGCCGCACCACCGACCCCCGACGACACGGCCACCCAGGGCGACCAGCCGGCACAGCCAGGCACCACCGAGCCCACGCCAGCCCCCGGCGCCATTGCGGCGCACCACGCCCCGCCGGCCCCGGCAGCGCCCGCACAAGCGACCCCCGACGCCGCCGCGCCCACGCCAGCAACCCCCGCCGACGCGGCCACCCAGCGCCCCCGGCGCTGGCGGACCACCACCCAGCCCACGCCACCGGCACCCGCCCCGGCGACCCCCAGCGACGCGGCCACACCGCACACCCGGCGCTCGCGGACCCAGCCCACGCCACCAGCACCCGACAACACCGCCGCGCCCACGCCAGCAGCCCCCGGCGACGCGGCCACCCCGCGCCCCCGGCGCTGGCGGACCACCATCCAGCCCACGCCACCGGCACCCGACGACGCCGCCCCGGCGACTCCCTGCGACGTGGCCACGCCGCACAGCCGGCGGCGGGGGCCGGTCGTCGTGGCTGGGGTCGTGGTGGTCGGCGTCGTGCTCGGTGGGGTCGTGGCCGTGGTGGCGACGCGGGGGGATGGCGGCGGCCGGGCGGCCGCCGGTGGGGTGACGGCCGGGGCGGGGCCGGGCACGACCGTCGCATCGTCCACGCCCAGCACCGCCGGGGCGCCGGCAGCCAGCGCCGTGTTCTCGCAGGCCGGGGCGCGGCTGACCGATGCCGGGTCGTTCCGGTACTCCGGGGCCGTCAGCGCCTTCGACGTGTCCGCCGTACGACCCTCACTGTGGCTGGCCGTCAACCTGGCCGTCACCGGGCAGGTCGCCACCACCGACGGCCGGCTGCACGAGGTGGCGGTGGCCAACACCGGCCAGGCCACCGAGACCGTCGCCGCCGCGGACCAGGTGTGGGGCCGCTCGGCGCCGCGGCCCGACGGGCTCGGGGGCGCCAGCTACGAGCTCATCCCCGGCCTCGCCGGCGCCCGGGGCGCCGCCTTCCTGCCCGCCTGGCTGGCCGCCGCCACCGGCCCGACCGACGCCGGGCTCGACCCGCAGGGCCGGCCGACCTACCGGGCCACCATCCCCGCCACCGTGATCGGGCCTGTCGAGCGCGGCCGGGCGGCGGCCGACGCCGTGGTCACGCTCAGCGTCGACCGGGACGGGACGCCGGCGCACGTCGACATCGTCGCCCCCGCCGGTCCCGACCCCCGGCTCCACCTGGCGATCGACCTCGCGGGCCTGGGCGAGCCGGTCACCATCGATCCACCCGGCTGACCCCGCGCGACCATGGGGCGGCCATGACCGCCGCCCCCGCCGCCCCCACCGACGACGACGTGCAGCCGTCCGAGGTCACCCCGTGGTCCCGCCGGCTGGCCCCGGTGCGCGAGTTCGTCGCCACCGAGAACGCCAGCGCCGTCATCCTGCTGGCCGCCACGGTCGCCGCCCTGGTGTGGTCCAACTCGCCCTGGTCGGACAGCTACGAACGGGTCTGGCACACCGATCTCACGGTCGCCCTCGGCGACAGGGTCCTCACCCTCGACCTCCGCCACTGGATCGACGACGGGTTGATGGCGTTCTTCTTCTTCGTGGTCGGCCTGGAGATCCGCCGCGAGTTCGACATGGGCGAGCTCCGGGAGCGGCGCCGCGTCGCCACCCCGGTCGTCGCCGCCGTCGGCGGCATGCTCGCCCCCGCCCTCATCTACCTGGCGATCAACGCCGGGCAGACCAGCGCCCGGGGCTGGGGCATCGTCATGGCCACCGACACCGCCTTCGCACTCGGCGTCCTCACCCTCGTGCGGGGGGCGACGCCCCGGGTGCGGACGTTCCTGCTCACGCTGGTCATCGTCGACGACATCCTGGCCCTCGTCATCATCGCCGTCGTCTACACCGAGGACCTGTCGCTGCCCGCCCTGGCCGTGGCGCTCGGCTTCTTCGGCCTGGTCCTGGTCCTGCGGCGGGCCGGGGTCGACCACGGCGTGCCCTACTTCCTCACCGGCCTCGGGCTGTGGCTGGCCCTGCAGGCCTCCGGCGTGCACGCCACGATCGCCGGCGTCGCCGTCGGCGTGCTCGTCACCGCCTACCCGCCGACCCACGACGACCTCAGCCACGCCGGCGCCGTGTGGCGGCTGTTCCGGGAGCGGCCCACGCCCGAGTCCGCCCGCACCGCCAGCCGCACGATGGCCGGGGCCATCTCGCCCAACGAGCGGCTCCAGCACCTGTACCACCCGTGGACCAGCTACGTCATCGTGCCGCTCTTCGCCCTGGCGAACGCCGGCGTCCGGCTCGACGCCGAGGTCGTGCGCCGGGCTCTGACCGGCCCGCTGTTCTGGGGGATCGTGGCCGGCCTGGTGCTCGGCAAGCCGATCGGCATCATCGGCTCGACCTGGCTGGCCTCCCGCGACCGGCTGGGCAGCCTGCCCCGCACCGTGCCGTGGGCCCAGCTGACGGGGGTGGCGACGGTGGCCGGCGTCGGCTTCACGGTCTCGCTGCTCATCGCCGACATCAGCTTCACCGGCCGGGCGCTCGAGGAGGCCAAGATCGGCGTCCTCGTCGCGTCGGCCATCGCCTCGCTGGCCACCTGGATCGTGTTCACCGTCGTGCGCCGCCTGCCCCCGCCCCGGCCCGACGAGGCGGCCGCGCTGGCGCCGCCGATCGTCGACCTGTCCGACCCGGTCGAGCCCGGCGTCGACCACGTCCTCGGCCCCGAGGACGCCGCGGTCACGCTGGTCGAGTACGGGGACTTCGAGTGCCCCTACTGCGTGCGGGCCGCGCCGGTCATCGCCCAGCTGCGGGAGGCCTTCGGCGACGACCTGCGGATCGTCTTCCGCCACCTGCCGCTGGCCGACGTCCACCCCCACGCCGCCACCGCCGCCCAGGCCGCCGAGGCCGCCGCCGCCCAGGGCCGGTTCTGGGACATGCACGACCGGCTCATGCGCGAGGACGTCAGCCTGATCTTCCCCGATCTGGTCCGCTACGCCGGCGACCTGGGCCTCGACGTCGACCGGTTCCGCGAGGACCTACGGACGCGGCACTACACCAGCCGGATCAACCGGGACATCGACAGCGCCGACGCCAGCGGCGCCGCCGGCACCCCCGCGTTCTTCGTCAACGGCCAGCGCCACCGGGGCGACCACGACCTGGCCGGGCTGACCGCGGCGGTCGAGCACGAGCTGGGCGTGCCCGTGTAGTCGCACGGCTAGCCGGGTGGCGGCCGCCAGTAGGGGAAGGCCCGGGCCTCGGGCACCAGCCAGGCGGCCGTCCCGGCCACCGCCGCCCGCACCGCGCTGGCGCTGACCTCGTGGAGGTCGGCCGGCACGTCGAGCACCTCGACCCCCTCCGGGACCACGCCGGCCCGCGGCGCCACCAGCACCCGGGGCAGCGAGGCCACGGCCGCGTCCCGGGCCGCCGCCGACCCGCCGTACCAGACCGGGTCGAGCACCTGGGCCCACTTGTCCGCCCCCATCACGACGGCGTCGTAGCCGGCGGCCACCTCGGCGATCAGCCGGCCGTCGGTCACCACCACCCCCAGCCACGGCCGGCCGGCCGCCACCGCCTCCAGCACCACCCGGCGCTGATCGACGGTCGGCTCGACGACCGCCTCCTTGCCCAGCGCCACCCGCGACAGCACGAGGTCGACCCGGGCGAGCCGGCCCTGGCGCGCCGCCGCCTCGGCCACCGCCAGGTGGGCGACGGTCGGCGGGTTGAACGACCCCGGGTAGCAGCCGACGGGCCCGGCGCTCACGGCGTCGGCGCCGCCTCGACCACGGTGTCGAGCGCCACCTGGGCCACGTCCATGAACCCGGTCTCGCGGTCGGCCGCCGGCAGCGCCTCGGCCCGGGTGATGTGGTCGCTCACCGCCGCCACCACCAGCGCCCGGGCGCCCTCGGCCATGGCGATGCGGTAGAGGGCGGCGGCCTCCATCTCGATGGCCAGCACGCCGTGGCGGATCAGCTCGGGCGTCAGCCCGGGGTCGCTGTCGTAGAAGGCGTCGGACGACAGGATCGTGCCCACGTGCGTGGTCAGCCCCCGCTCGCGGCCCAGCCGGACCGCGGTCGCCACCAGGTCGAAGTCGGCGGCGGGGGCGAAGTCGATGCCCCGCAGCGCGCGGCGGTTCATGGCCGAGTCGGTGTGGGCCGCGGTGGCGACCACCAGGTCGCGCAGGCTCATCCGCTCCTGGAGCGCGCCGCACGACCCCACCCGCACCAGCGTGGTCACGCCGTAGAACCGCAGCAGCTCGGTGGCGTAGATGGCGTTGGACGGCATGCCCATGCCGCCGCCCTGCACCGACACCCGCCGGCCCCGGTAGGTGCCGGTGAAGCCGAGCATGTTGCGCACCCGGTTGTAGCAGCGGGCGCCGTCGAGGAACCGCTCCGCGATGGCCTGGGCCCGCAGGGGGTCTCCGGGCAGCAGGACCGCGTCGGCGACCTCGCCGGCCTCGGCCGCGATGTGGGGCGTGGGGACCGTCATACGGACGGGGACCGTATCCGGCCCCGGCTGTTGCCGGCCCGCCCGGGCGCAGCCTCAGGTCTCGGTCTGGGGCTTGAGCTGGATGACGTTGAACGACGCGCCCACGGGGTCGACGGCCACCGCGAAGGTGCCCGGCTCGATCTCCATCGGACCCATCATCACGGAGCCGCCCAGCTCCTTGATCTTGTCGACCGCCGCGCCGATGTCGGCCACCGAGAAGTAGGTCGCCCAGTGGGTCGGCACCTCGGCGGGCATGCCCGGCGGGCGGGTCATCATCCCGCCGACCGACCGGTCGCCGAGCTTCCACTCGGTGTACGCCCCGGCGCCCTCGCCGTAGGTCTGGCCGCCCCACCCGAACACGGCGCCGTAGAACGCCTTGGAGGCGTCGACGTCGTCGGTGACCAGCTCGCTCCAGCTGTAGGTGTCGGGCTCGTTGACGATGCCGGCGCCCGGGTGCTCGTTGGCCTGCCACACGCAGAACACGGCCCCCTGCGGGTCGGCGAAGACCCCCATGCGGCCGGCGGCCATGACGTCCATCGGCGGCATGAACACGCTGCCGCCGTTCCCGGTGACGGTGCCGGCGATGGCGTCGGCGTCGTCGACGTTCACGTACATCGACCACCGGGGCGGGCCGGGGCTCATGAGCGGGCCGAGGCCGGCCACCGGGCGGTCGCGCAGGCCGGCCATGCGGTAGCCGCCGGCGTCGGGGCCGAGGTCGGTGACCTGCCAGCCGAAGAGGCCCGAGTAGAACGCCGACGCCGCGTCCGGGTCGGCCGACGCGTGATCGACCCACGACGGGACGCCGTGCTCGTAGCGGTCCATGTCCATGGTCGTGCCCTCCTCCTCGAGTGCCCTTCGGAGCGTACGCCCGTCAGGACCGGGGCGCGGCCAGGCCGCAGAGGACGAAGGCGACGGCGTTGGCGACCCCGTGGGTGCGGACCATGGCGGGGATGGACAGTGCCGGGACCGCCCAGTGCTGGCCCGCCGCCCAGGCCACAGCGAGCACCATCGGCGCCCACACGGCCAGGCCGGACACGCCGAGCAGCAGGTCGTGGCGCCAGCGGCGGGGCCGGCCGGCGGCCCGGCGCAGCTCGAGGGCGGCGGTGGTGCACACGCCCAGGGCGACGAGGACCGCGCCGCCCACCTGGGGCGCCGCCGCTCCGGTCACGAACCCGGCGGCCACCACCGGCGGCGCCGCGCCGGTGAGCACCACGGCGGCCACGGCAGCCCGGCCCGCGGCGCCGCCGTCGCCCAGCCGGCGGGCGGCGAGCACCAGCGCCGCGCACCCGGCGAACATGTAGTGCACGGCGGTCAGCTCGACGATCGGCTCGCCCAGCCCGAACAGCCGCCACCCGGCCCGCGACTGCACCAGCGCCCCCGCCGCCACGACGGCGTAGACGCGCGCCAGCCCCGCCGCCGCGTGCGGCAGGTCCCGCCCGGCGGGCCGCACCCAGGCGAGCAGCGTGGCCGCGGCGACGGCGGCGAACGGGAGGACGAGGGCCGCCGAGGCCGGACCGCGGGGGAGGGCGAAGGCCGCCGCCGCTGCGGTGGCGGCCGCCAACCACCACCGCCAGCGGCCGCCGAGCGCCAGGGGGAGGGCGCCGCCGATGCCGACGAGGACCACGACGTGGACCAGCGCGGGCACTGTCGCTTGCACGATCGGTACGCTACCATTTACTCACCTATAAGACAGTATGACATCGGTTACAGTCGCATCGTGAGCGACGAGATGCGGCTGGACGACCTGGCCCGGCGGGCCGGGGTCGCCTCCACCACCGTGCGGCTCTACCAGGCGCGGGGCCTGCTGCCCGGGCCCCGGCTGGTCGGCCGCACGGGCTGGTACGACGAGCGCCACCTGGCCCGGCTGGGGCTCATCGGCCGGCTCCAGGACGAGGGGTTCTCGCTGGCCGGCATCGGCCGGCTGCTGGAGACCTGGCAGGAGGGCCGCGACCTCGCCGACCTCGTCGGCGTCGAGCGCGAGCTGCACGGCCTGCTCGACGGGCGGCGGGCCGTCGTCCTCGACCCCGGCGAGCTGGCCGAGCGCCTGCCCGCCGAGGCGATCGCCCCCGACCTCATGGCCCGGGCGGTCGACCTGGGCCTGGTCGAGCCGCTGCCCGACGGCCGCCTCCGCGTCCCCGACGAGCGCTTCCTCGCCACCGGCACCGCGCTGGTCGCACTCGGGATCCCGCCCGCCGCCGTGCTGGACGAGTGGGCCCACCTCAGCGCGGTCACCGACGAGCTGGCCGGGCGGTTCGTCGACCTGTTCGAGTCCCACCTCGTGGGCGGGCGCGAGCTCGACGACCTCGACGGGGCCCGGGTGGCCGCGCTCGGCGACGCCCTCGGGCGGCTCCGCCAGGTCGCCGGCCAGGTGCTGGCGGCCGCGCTCGACGCCTCGCTGGCCCGGGCGGCCGCCGCCCGCCTCGGCCGCCTCGCCGACGGCGACGACACGCTCTGACGAAACCCCCAGCTTCGCCCGGGGCCGGCCGGAGGATGGGGGAGGACGCTGCGCCCATGCTCCCCCAGCCTCTCCCCGTCCCCACCCTGCCGCCCCTGGCGGCGGACCACCCCGCCGGCCACGCCCGCCCCGGCGCCCTCGAGCTCCACGCCGACGACCGGGGCCGCTGCGTCCGCCTCCACGTCGAGGGCGACCTCGACGCCTACAACGCCCCCCAGCTCGTCGAGGCGATGGCGTGGCTGCGGCGCCGGCACGACGGCGGCATCGTGCTCGACCTGCACGACGTCCGCTTCGTCGACATGTCGGGCTACCGCGCCATCCACCGGGCGAGCTGCGACAGCGAGGGCCGTCCCGACCCCCACGTGGTGCGCGTCATCGGCCCGGTGGTGGCCAAGCTAGAACTGGTGGTCGCGCTCGCCACCGGGCGCTGACCGCCCGCCGCCCCGGCGGCATCCGTGGTTCGGGCCGGCAGCCGGTGGGCATATAGGGGCTGTCATGAACGCCACACCCCGACCGCTGCGGACACGCCTGGCCCTCGCCGCCTGCGCCACGCTGCTGGCCGGCGGCCTCTCCGGTTGCGCCCCGCTGTCCAAGCCGGGGCCGGTGCTGCTGGTGGGCGACTCGATCTTCTTCCTCGCCAGCCCCGACCTCACCTTCGCCCTCCAGACGCACGGATGGAAGGCGGTGATCGTCGCCTACCCCGGCTCGGGCATCAACGGCGGCGGGTTCACCCCCCTCGACTGGCCCAGCAAGATCAAGGACCTCGTCGAGTTCACCAAGCCCCAGGCGGTCGTGGTCGAGCTCGGCACCAACGGCTGCCCCGGCTGCCCGTCGGTCGCCCAGGCCATCGACAACAACATGAAGAGCATGGCCGACGTGCACCACGTGCTGTGGCTCCGGGTCGGCCACACCGGGGGCAACAAGGCCCGCGCCGACAAGATCAACAAGGAGCTGGAGGCCGCCACCGACCGGTGGTCCAACCTCGATCTGCTCCCGTACGACGAGTGGATGGACGGCCATCCCGACCTCGTGCCGGCCGACAACGTGCACCCCACGGCCAAGGGCCAGGCCGCACTGGCCAAGCACATCCAGGACGAGCTGGAGAAGCGGTCGAGCGCCCTGGCCGACAAGCAGAACGAGGCGCTCGGGGCCGTGGCCCTGGTGGCGGTCCTGGCGTTCGTGCTGCTCGGCCGCAAGCAGAGAAAGTAGCGCCCGCCGGGCGAACGGCCCGGCGCGGCGGTTCCCGATCGGTCAGGCTGGTGGCGTGCGCCAGTCCGAGCCGCACGGAGGTGCCGTGACGTCGCCCCACCTCCTGGCCCGCGTCCGGGCGACGCGCCCGACCGTCTTCGTCCGCCGGATGGCCGACGTCGTGACCGCGGCCGTCGGCGCGGGCGTGCTCGTGGCGTGTGGCGTCGTGGCCAGCGACGGCAAGGTGGGGGCAGCCGAGCGGGCCGTCTTCCGGGCGATCAACGACCTGCCCGGTGCGCTCTATCCGCTGGTGTGGCCGTTCATGCAGCTCGGCAACATCGTGATCGGGCCGCTGGTGGCGCTGGTGGCGGCGGCGCTGGCCCGCTACCGCCTGGCCGTCGCCGCCCTCGGGGTGACGGTGGCCAAGCTGGTGGGCGAGCGCATCGTGAAGGCGGCGGTCGAGCGCCAGCGCCCGGCGGCGGTGATCCACGACGTGACCACCCGGGGGGACGCCCCGCTGCGGGGGCAGAGCTTCGTGTCCGGCCACCTGGTGCTGGTGGTGGCGCTGGCCGTCCTGGTCACGCCGTACCTGGCCGGGCGGTGGAAGGCCGTGCCCTGGGTGCTGGCGGTGATCGTGGGGTTCGGCCGGATCTACGTCGGCGCCCACAACCCGCTCGACGTACTGGGCGGCGCGGGCCTCGGCGCGCTGATCGGGGGGCTCGCCAACCTGGCGGTCGGGGTCCCCCGCACGCCGACCGCGGACCGGTGACCGGCCCGGCCCTGTCCGGCGCGGCCGCCGCCGTTCGACTACCAGGTGGGACCGTGCCCACCGGGGGCCGGCCCGCACCGGAGGTTGCGACATGCGCTATCTGTTCCTGCTGAACTCGCCGGGCGGCGGGCCGGCGGCCGAGCCGGGCACGCCGGAGTCGGAGCGGCTGTTCCGCGAGTGGGGCGAGGCCACCGCCCTCATGGCCGACGCCGGCGTGCTGATCGACTGCGCCCCGCTCACCCCGGCCGCGTCGGCCACGACCCTGCGGGTGCGCGACGGCGAGGTGCTGCTGACCGACGGGCCGTCGGCCGAGCTCAAGGAGTGGGTCGGCGGCTACACCCTGGTCGAGTGCGACGACCTCGACCAGGCCCTCAAGTGGGCGTCGACGCTGCCGGCAGCCCGGGACAGCTCGATCGAGGTCCGGGCCGTCATCGACACGGGGCGCGGGCGCTGATCGACGGCGAGGTGCTGCGGTCGTCGTGGGGCGCGGCGGTCGCCCACGTCGCCCGGGTGGTGGGCGACCTCGGCCTGGCCGAGGACGCCGTCCAGGAGGCGTGCGCCGTCGCCGTCGAGCGCTGGCCCCGCGACGGCGTGCCCGCCGACCCCCGGGCCTGGCTGGTGGGGACCGCCCGCCACAAGGCGATCGACCGGCTGCGCCGGGAGTCCCGGCGGGCGGGCAAGGAGGAGGCGGCGGCCCGGTGGACGGGGACGATCCCCGCCCCGCCCGACGACCCGGCGCCGCTCGACCCCGCCGGGCTCGATGACGAGGAGCTGGGGCTGGTGTTCGGCTGCTGCCACCCGGCCCTCGCCCCCGAGGTGCGGGTGGCGCTGGCGCTGCGGTCGGTGTGCGGGCTGACCACCGCCGAGGTGGCGGCCCGCCTCCTGGTGGCCGAGCCGGCGATGGCCAAGCGCCTGACCCGGGCCCGGGCCAAGCTGCGGGACGCCGCCGTCCCGCTGCGCCTGCCGGGGCCGGACGACCTGCCCGACCGGCTGCCGTCGGTGCTGCGGGTGCTGTACCTGGTGTTCACCGAGGGCCACCACGCCTCCTCGGGCGATGCGCTGGTGCGGCCCGAGCTGTGCGACGACGCCATCCGCCTGACCCGCTCGCTCGTGCGCCGCCTGCCCGGCGAGCCCGAGGCGGGCGGGCTGCTGGCCCTGCTGCTGCTGACCGACGCCCGCCGGGCCGCCCGCACCGATGCCGCCGGGGACGTGGTGCTGCTGGAGGACCAGGACCGCCGCCTCTGGGACCGGGACGAGATCGCCGAGGGCGACGCGGTGCTGGAGCGGGCGCTGCGGGCCAACCGGCCGGGGTCGTACCAGCTGCAGGCGGCGATCGCCTCGTGCCACGCCGACGCCGGTTCGGCGGCCGACACCGACTGGCGCCAGATCGCCCTGCTGTACGGCGAGCTGGTCCGCTACGAGCCGACTCCGGTGGTCGAGGCCAACCGGGCCGTGGCCGTGGCGATGTCCGAGGGGCCGGCGGCGGGGCTGGTCATCCTGGACGCGGTCGCCCTCCACCCCCGGCTGGCGGGCTGGGTGCCAGTCCACCTGGCCCGGGCCGACCTGCTGGCCCGCCTCGACCGCACCGCCGACGCCGTCGCCGCCTACGAGCACGCGCTGACGCTCGGCCCCTCGGCCCCCGAACGCCGGCTCATCGCCCGGCGGCTGGGCGAGCTGCGGGGATGAGGGGCCGAGGGGGCGAGGGGCCGAGGGGCCGAGCCGTCCCAGCCGCACCCCCTGCCCTAGCCTCCGGCGGGTGGACCCGTACGACCTGTCGCTCGTGACGCCCACCGTCGCCAGCCGGGCGGTCACCTTCGAGAACCCCACCGGCGCGCGGGGCGCGGGCGGGACCGCGGCCGGGGGCCGGAAGGGGGCGCCCTACCGCATCGTCGGGCCGGGCGAGCGGGCGGTGATCGCCGACATCGCCGGGCCGGGGACGATCCGCCACCTGTGGATGACGTTCCCGCCCGGCCCGCCCGAGGCGCTGCGGGCCAAGGTGATCGAGGTGTTCTACGACGGCGCCGACGAGCCGAGCGTGAGCGTGCCGGCGGTCGACTTCTTCGGCATCCCCTGGGGCCGGCCGGTGCCGCTGTCGACAGCGCTGACGGCGATCAACGAGGGACGGGGGTTCAACAGCTACGTGCCGATGCCGTTCCGGGGCTCGGTCCGGATCGAGTACCTGAACGGCGCCGGCCGGGCCGACTACCTCTACGTCCAGGTCGACTACACGCTCGAGCCCGACCTGCCGGCCGCCGCCGGCTACCTGCACGCCACGTTCCGGCGGGAGAACCCGACCGTGCTGCGGCGGGACTTCGTCATCGCCGACGGGCTGGCCGGGCCGGGGCGGTTCCTCGGCTGCGTGGTGGGCGTGCGGGTGCTGGACGGCGGTGCCTGGTACGGCGAGGGCGAGGTGAAGGTGTACCTCGACGGCGACCGGGACCTGCCCACCATCTGTGGCACGGGCCTGGAGGACTACGTCGGCAGCGCCTGGGGGATGGGCCCGCACCAGGGGCTGTACGCGGGGGCGCCGCTCGAGGTGCGCGACCCGGGGGCGCCGGCGGGCGGCAACCCCGACTTCGTCGGGTTCTACCGGTGGCACGTGCCCGACCCGATCATGTTCGCCGACGATCTACGGGTGACGATCCAGCAGATCGGCTACGAGGTCCACCATGCGGGTGGCGAGGCCGGGATGGCGGCCCGCCAGCCGGCGGGCGAGGGCTGGCACGTCCCGTCCGGCGGGTCGGACGTCATCGGCATGGGCATCGCCGAGCGGGTGGACGACTACTGCGCCGTCGCCTTCGTCCTGTGCGCCGCGGCC
>DATFRN010000063.1:0-2320 GCA_035263165.1 Acidimicrobiales bacterium
CGTGCGCGACAGGGGCGAGTGGGTCCTCGTCCACCGCTGCACGGGCTGCGGCAGCGTCCACCTCAACCGCACGGCGGGAGACGACAGCCCGCTGCTGCTGGTCCAGATCGCGGTGGGGCCGCTGGCCCAGCCACCGTTCCCGCTGGACCTGCTGGGGCGGCTGTGAGTGCTACTCCACGCGGACGGCCAGCCCCGGGTAGTCCACCACCAGCCCGCTCGCCTCGTACGTGAGCACGTCGGCGTAGGCGAACCTCGGTGCTTCGTATGCGAAGCACGGCCGACCGTCCTCGTCGGGGAGGCGGTGGTAGGTCTGGTCGAGGCGTTCCACCGCCAGGTCTGCCGCCCTCACGTACGCGGCCGGGGCCTCCGCCTCCTCGCCCACCGCCAGCGCCAGGCGGTGGATCGGGAGCGTGTTGGTGCAGGCCGACGCCTCCAGGTCCACGTCCATGCACCCCGCGAGGTGCGCGGCCGGGTGGCCGTCGAGGCGCCAGCCGTCCGTCGCGTCCAGGCGGAGGTGCCGCTCCTCGCCCTCCGGCGTGCGGGTGCGGACCGCCGCCGCGGTCGTCCGCCACGCCGCGTCGACCTCGATCGTGTACGCGACCGCCCACGCCTCCGGCCCCTCGACCGCCACCGTGTGGCCCGCCAGCACGTGGCCGCCCGCCGGGGTCGGGGTGATCCAGACCACCTCGAACCCCTCGCGGGCCGTCCCGTGGCGCCAGGCGGCGCGGGGTGGGAGGGGGGCGAACGCCACCCCCGCCGCCTACAGGTCGAACGCCCGGGGGTCGGTGCGGTCGGGGTCGATCTCGTAGTGGGCGATGGCCTCGGCCACCGTCTCGGGCTTGACCTCGCCCTGCTGGGCCAGGCCCCACAGGGTCGCCACCACCACCTGGCGCATGTCGACCTCGAAGAACTGGCGCAGCCGCTCGCGGGTGTCCGAGCGGCCGAAGCCGTCGGTGCCCAGCGGGATGAACGGCTGGCGCACCCACCGGGCGACCTGGTCGGGCACCGCCTTCATGAAGTCGGTCACCGCCACCACCGGCCCGCCCTCGCTGCCCAGCAGCGACGACACCAGCGGGGTGCGGGGCGGCTCGGTCGGGTGCAGGCGGTTCCAGCGCTCGGTCGACAGCGCGTCCTCCCGCAGCCGCTTGTAGCTGGTCGCCGAAAACAGCTCGGCGCCCACGTCCCACCGCTCGGCCAGCTCGGCCTGCGCGGCCCGGGCCGCCGCCTGCGCCGTGCCCGAGAACAGGATCGCCGCCCGGTGGCCCGGCCCGTCGGGCGCCTCGGCCCACCGGTACAGGCCGGCGATGATGCCCTCCTCCGACCCCTCGGGCGCCGGCGGCATCTCGTAGTTCTCGTTGTAGAGCGTCAGGTAGTAGATGACGTCGCGCTCGTCGACCAGCATCTCCCGGATGCCGTGGCGGATGATCGTCGCCATCTCGTAGGCGAAGGCCGGGTCCCACGCCTGCACCGACGGCACCGTCGACGCCAGGATGTGGCTGTGGCCGTCCTGGTGCTGGAGGCCCTCGCCCAGCAGCGTGGTCCGCCCCGCGGTGGCGCCCAGCAGGAAGCCCCGGGCCCGCGAGTCCGACGCCGACCAGATCAGGTCGCCGACCCGCTGGAAGCCGAACATCGAATAGAAGGTGAAGAACGGCAGCATGGGCACGCCCCGGTGGGCGTAGGACGTGGCGGCGGCGATGAACGACGACATCGACCCCGCCTCGGTGATGCCCTCCTCCAGCACCTGTCCGTTCTGCGCCTCGCTGTAGGACAGCAGCAGCTGGGCGTCGACCGGCTCGTAGTGCTGGCCCTGGGCGGCGTAGATCTTGAACTCCTTGAACAGGGCGTCCATGCCGAAGGTGCGGGCCTCGTCGGGGATGATCGGCACCACCCGCGGCCCCACCTGTGGGTCGCGGCAGAGGTTCCGCAGCAGCCGGGTGAACGCCATGGTCGTCGACACCGCCTGGCGGCCCGACCCGGCCAGCACCTCCTCGAACGGCCCGTCGCCCGGCAGCTCGAGGCGGCGCTTGACCCGCACCACCCGGGCCGGCATCGAGCCGTCGAGCGCCTTGCGCCGCCCCATCAGGTACTCGTGCTCGGTCGAGCCGGGCTCGAAGCGGATGTAGGGCGGCTCCTTGTCGTCGGCCAGGGCGTCGCTGGGGATGACGTCGGTCAGGTACAGCCGCTCCCGCAGCTGGCGCAGCTGGTCGACGGTCATCTTCTTGATCTGGTGGGTGGCGTTGCGCCCCTCGACGTCGGGGCCGAGCGTCCAGCCCTTGATCGTCTTGGCCAGGATGACCGTGGGCGCGCCGTGCGGGTCGGC
>DATFRN010000064.1:0-3677 GCA_035263165.1 Acidimicrobiales bacterium
CATCGACGAGGCCTACCCGGGCGACATCGTGGCCCTGGTCAACGCCACCGACGTGCGGGTGGGCGACACGCTCTACGTCGACGCCCCGGTGGCCTTCCCCCGGCTGCCCGAGTTCGCCCCCGAGCACTTCGTGTCGGCCCGGGCCCGCGACACGGGGCGGTTCAAGCAGTTCCGCAAGGGGATCGCCCAGCTGGACGAGGAGGGCGTGGTCCAGGTGCTGCGCGACCCCGACCTGGGCGACCAGGCGCCGCTGCTGGCGGCAGTGGGGCCGATGCAGCTGGAGGTGGCGTCGTGGCGGCTCGAGCACGAGTTCGGGGCGGCCACCGAGATGATGCCCACCGCCTACACGGTGGCCCGGCGCACCGACGAGGCGTCGGCGCCCGAGCTGCGGGGCATGCCCGGTGTGCGGGTGCTGGCCCGGGCCGACGGCACGCTCTATGCCCTGTTCGAGTCGCCCTACTGGCTGGCCCGGGTCGAGTCCGAGAGCCCCGAGCTCACGCTCGACCGGCTGGTGGCCGAGGGCACCGCGGGCTGATCCCGCCCGCCTGCGCCTTCCTCAGTCGCAGCTGGCGCCGTCCTGGGGCGGCTTCAGGTCGACCAGGTAGCGGGCCACGGCGTCGTCCACGCACTCGTCGCCGTTGCCGACCACCGTGTGGCCCTCGCCCTTGTGGGTGAGCAGCACGCCCGAGCGGAGCCGCTCGGCCGTGCGCACGCCGGCCTCGTAGGGCGTGGCCGGGTCGTTGGTGGTGGAGACGACGAGGATGGGCGGGGCGCCGGGGGCGGTCACGGCCGGGAGAGGCTCGGCCTTGGCCGGCCACATCGAGCAGCGGACGTAGTCGTTGACGATCGGCTCGCCGAAGTGGGGCGAGCGCCGGGCCGCGGCCTTGCCGTCCGCCAGCAGCTCCTCGGGCGTCTTGGGCCAGGCGAAGTCGAGGCAGTTGACGGCGAAGTAGATGTCGCTGTCGGCGATCCCCAGGTACTGGTCGGCCAGGTCGACCATCGCCGACCCGTCGCCGTTCAGGCCCTCGTCCACGGCCCGGGCCAGGTCCGGCCACAGGCTCTCCTGGTAGAGGGGCAGGGCGAGGCCGGTCGACAGCTCGCCGGGGCCGAGGTTGCGCGGCTCGGCGGGCACCGGCGCCTTCTCGACCTTGGCCTCGAGCTTCTCGATGGCGGCGATGGCGCCGTCCCCGCCGCCGATGGGGCAGCTGTCCTTGCCGTCGCAGTCCTCGGCGAAGGCCCGTAGCGCCTTCTCGAACCCGGCGGCCTGGTCGTCGGCCAGCTGCACGCCGGTGGGGCCGAGCTCGACGACGCCGTCGAGCACCATCGACCGGACCCGGTCGGGGAACAGCTGGGCCAGCATCTGGCCGATGGCGGTGCCGTAGCTGAAGCCCAGGTAGTTGAGCTTGTCGTCGCCCATGGCGGCCCGGACGCTGTCGATGTCGCGGGCGACGTCGGCGGTGCCCAGGTGGGCGAGCAGGCTCCCGACGTTGCGCTGGCAGTCGTCGACGTAGGTGCGGCTGACGTCGAGCAGGGCCTTGGTGTCGGCGGGCGAGTCGATCGAGTAGTCGACGTCGTAGAGGCCGGTGATGTCGCCCTTGCAGTCGATGTCGCTGGACCCGAGGCCCCGGGGGTCGACGCCCACGATGTCGAAGTGCTCGGTGACGTCGCTCGGGAGGCCGGCGGCGATGGCGGGGGCGAAGTCGGTGGCGGTGCCGCCGGGGCCGCCGGGGTTGACGAACAGGGCGCCGATGCGGTCGCCGGAGGCGGGGACCCGGGCGATGCTGACGGGGAGGGTGTCGCCGTCGGGCTTGGCGTAGTCGACCGGGACCTCGAGGACGGCGCACTGGGCGCCCAGGCTGCACGACTTCCAGTCGAGGGTGTCCCTGCCGGTGCTGCTGCCCTTGCCCTGGCCGTTGCCGTTGCCGTCGCCGGGTGCCGTCGTGGCGGGGTCGCCGGCGCCGAGGCGGCTGCCGTCCGCCTTGCTGGCACAGGCCGCGGCCACGGCGAGCAGCAGGGCGGCCGCGAGGGCGAGGAGAGCGGGGGACCGGCGGCGGCGCACCCCCGGACGCTATCGGGGTCAGCCCCCGTTGCCGGCGCGTCCCGCCTTGGACAGCATCCACTGTCGGGGCGTGAGCTGGGCCTCGTGGATGGCGGCGGCGACGTCCCGGCCGACGTAGCGGAGGTGCCAGGGCTCGTACTCGTAGCAGGTGGTGGCGCGCCCGTCCTCGGGGTAGCTGAGCACGAAGCCGAACTCGTAGGCGTGGGCGGCGACCCAGTGGCCCTGCTCGGTGGTGGCGAAGGCGGGGGTCAGCTCGGCGTTGGCGGGGTCGAGGACGTCGATCGCGGTGCCGAGTTGGTGCTCGGAGTGGCCGGGCCGGGCGGTGCGCAGCGAGGCCTGGGCCTCGCCGACCTCGTCGCTGCGCTGCTGGAAGAGCTGCTCCTGGTAGGAGTAGCTGCGGTAGGCGGACACGACGTGCAGCGGGGCGCCGGCCCGCTCGGCGGCCACCCGCAGGGCGGTGAGGTCGGGGATGACGAAGGCCCGGACCTGGTCGGCGTTGGTGAAGCCGGCCCCGGTGACGCTGACCAGGTCGGCCGGGGCGTAGGTGGGCGAGAGGCGGTGGCCGGTGTCGATGACGACCCGGGCCCAGTCGTGGTCGGGGTCGGCGGTGACCGTGCCGTCGCCGGCGGTGCAGGGCGGCGCGGGCTCCGTCACCCGGGTGCGCTTGCCGGGCGCGGCGGTGACGTCGGTGGTGGAGGGGAGCGTGAGCGCGTCGTGGTCCTGGGGTCCGGTCGCGCTGGTCTGGGTGGAATCCCAGGTGACCCACAGTCCGATAGCCGCCGCGACGACGACGGCGAAGAGCGCCAAAGCGGCGGCCCAGCCCTTCATCGGGCGCCAACGTACTGTGACGCGAATGCCCGACGCCGACACTCTGCTGCAGATGATGCCGTTCGCCGCCGAATGCGGCGTGTCGATCGCTTCGGCGACCGCGGACCGCGTCGAGGGCCGCATGGAGTGGCAGCCGACCCGCTGCACAGCGGGCGGCGTCCTCCACGGCGGAGCCCTGATGACCCTCGCCGACACGCTGGGCGCGGTGTGCGCGTTCCTCAACCTGCCGGAGGGGGCGGGCACGAGCACGATCGAGTCGAAGACCAACTTCTTCCGCCCGATCCGCTCGGGCCCGGCGGTGGCCACAACGGTCCCACTGCACGTAGGCCGCACGACGATCGTCCTCCAGACCGACATCCGCGACGAGTCCGGCCGCCGAGCGACGCAGACAACCCAGACGCAGGCAGTGATCCAAACCCCGTAGCCTGAGGTACCCCAAGGGGGACGTAGCTCAGCTGGCTAGAGCACCTGCTTTGCAAGCAGGGGGTCGTGGGTTCGAATCCCATCGTCTCCACCAACCGTCCACCACGGGCCGTCAGCGTTCCGGACCGGGCGGCTGACCAGGGGATTGTTCCTGGTCGTTCGCTCGGGCAGCTGGCGATGCGCCACTGTCACTATCGAGGTTGCTACCGGAATCGCCCGAGTGATTCCGAACCCCGCCGTCGAGGATGGCGGCCGCCCGCTTGGCCACAGCCTCGGGCGGGCGCCCCAGGCGCTGGTAGCCGCGGTCGTCGGACACCGAGATGATCACGTAGAAGAGAAAGAAAGATCCCGGCGGCCACCATGAGCA
>DATFRN010000065.1:0-15717 GCA_035263165.1 Acidimicrobiales bacterium
CCGTCGATCTCGAAGACCTTGCCGGTGACCCAGGACGACGCGTCGCTCACCAGGTAGAGCACCGCACAGGCGATGTCCTCGGGCTCGCCCGGGCGACCCATGGGCGTGCCGGCGAGGAACTGGCTGCGCAGCGCGTCGTCCGTGAGCACCACGTCGAGCGAGCGGGTGGCCACGCCGCCCACGTCGATCGCGTTGACGCGCACGCGCGGCGCCAGCTCGGGGGCGATGTTGCGGGTCATCCGGTCGAGCGCGGCCTTGGCGGCGCCGTAGGCCACGAAACTCGTCTGCGTCATGCTCGCCGACCGCGACGAGATGTTGACCACGGCACCCCCGCCGCTCGTGTCGACCATCCGCGGTGCGGCGAGCCGCGTGAGGTTGAACGCCGACGTCACGTTGAACCGGAAGGCGCGCTCGAGGAACCGCTCGCTGGTGGCCATGGCCGGGCGCGGCATCGTGCCCCCCGCGTTGTTCACCAGCACGTCGAGCCGCCCGAACGCATCGACAGTGGCGCCGACCAGGCGTTCGAGGGCCGCGGCGTCGGTCACGTCGGTCGGCACGACGAGGGCCCGGCGACCCGCGGCCTCGACCACGCCCGCCACCTCCTCGAGGTCGGACTCCGTGCGCGCCGCGAGCACGACGTCCGCCCCGGCCTCGGCCAGGCCGATGGCGATCCCCCGTCCGATCCCCTGCCCGGCCCCGGTGACGATGGCGACCTTGCCGTCGAGGCCGAAGCGGTCGAGGATCATCGGACGCGGCCGCGGTGGAGATCGGCCGCCGCTCGTCCGGCCGCCGGTGGCAGGTCGAGGTAGCTCAGCAGGCCCGGCCGGGCCGCGACCACGTAGGGGATGGCGTTCACGCAGTGCAGCGCCGTGGCCACGATGCCCGGGTTGCGCTCGAGGCCGGCGGCGATCGAGGTGGGGTGCAGCTTCTTGAACGTGACGAGCGTGCCGGGATCGCCGGTGATCTCGACCTCGAAGCGCTCGCCCCCGGGCCCGAAGGCCCACGGCGGATCGAGGTGCTCCTCCCCCATCAACCAGTTGACCGCGGCGGTGACGACCGGCTCGCCGTCGACCAGGCCCTCCCAGCGGAAGCGCTGGCCCGCGACGAGGCCCGGCGCGATCGTCCCGATCGGCGACTCGATCGGCGCGGTGGCGACCGCCACCTCGTGGGTGGTGCGCAGGTGCGGCTCGAGGTCGAAGCCCAACTCGTCGGCGAGCATCCAGACCGACTGGCGGAACCCGGCGCCGAGGGCGTCGGCCATGATGCTGGTACGGGCCTGCTCGGGCGTCGTGCCGAACAGCATCCAGTCGCGGATCACGTCCGGCGCGCCGTAGGTGCGGATGTCCGAGTACTCCTCGGCCCGTACGTGGCGCACCGCGCCCGACAGGGCGGAGATCACCAGCGGGAACCGCTCGGTGATGCCTCCCGGGTGGATGCCGGTGCCGTGCAGCGTCACTCCCGACGCGCGGCACAGATCGTCGAACCGCTCCCGCTCGTCCCCGGGTGGGTAGAACCAACCCAGCGGGGTGACGACGTTCTTGCCCGACGCGATCAACCGGACCACCAGGGAGGGATCGGCGAGCAGCGGGCTGTAGACCACGCAGTCGGCGTCGACCGCGAGGAGCGCCTCGGCATCGGCGGTGGCGGTGAGCCCGATCGGATCGCGCCCGATCAGCGTGCCGACGTCGACGCCGTCCTTGTCCACCGAGTGGACCCAGCACCCGACCAGGTCGAGATCCGGGTGGTCGAGCACCCCTTCCATCGCGGCGCGGCCGACGCCGCCCGACGCCCACTGGATCACCCGTAGCGCCACCACCCTGTTGCCTCCGTGCCGATCGACGACGCCACACTGAAACACGTTCTCGCGGGCCGCGCCCCGGAATCCCCGACTAGGCACCGCCCTCGACGGAGCGAGCGTCCTCCAGGTGGGCGATGAGGCGGCTCATCGCCGCGGCCGCCTCGTCCGCCGCCGTGTCGTAGCCGGCGGCCTGGTCCTGGACCACGCCGAAGGCGAGGCCCTGGATCGTGGCGGCGACGAGGGCCGGCGGGTAGAGGTCCGGGTCGAGGCCGTACTCGTCGAGCAGCGTCTTCAGGCGGTCCATCTGCATGGCCCTGACCTGGCGGGCCACCTCGCCGACCTCGGCCTTGAGGGCCGGGCGGTGGTTGGCCGCCGCCATGAGCTCGACGAACAGGGCCGTGCCCCGGGGGTCGGACGCCAGGTCCCACCACGCCTGCAGCGGCTCGGGCGACGCCAGGGCGTCCGCCATGCGGTCGACCACCCGACCGGAGCGGCGCTGGAGCACGGCGACGAAGAGGTCGTCGATCGTCGGGAAGTAGTAGTGCACCAGCGGCGCCTGGATCCCCACCGCCGCCGCCACGCTGCGGGAGCTGACCGCCGCGTAGCCGTCCCGCAGCATGATCTCCTCGGTGGCGTCGAGGAGCCGCGTCCGCTTCTCCTCGGTCGCGGCCCGGGGGCGTCGGCGCTCGGCCATCCCCCGCTTCCTACTCCCCCCGGCCCGGCGGCGAAAGTTGAACGACCGTTAAAACTTGGCTAGAACGTCGGCATGGGAGGGCCCGACGTCTACTACGACCCCTACGAGGTCGGCATCAACGCCGACCCCTACCCCACCTACGCCCGGCTGCGGGAGGAGGCGCCGGCCTACCGCAACGAGCGCTACGACTTCTGGGCGCTGTCCCGGCACGCCGACGTCGAGCAGGCCCTGCGCGACTGGCAGACCTACTCCAACACCCGCAGCGACATCCTCGACCTCATCCGGTCCGGCGTCGACCTGCCGTCCGGCGTGCTCCTGTTCGAGGACCCGCCCGTGCACGGCATGCACCGGGGCCTGCTGTCCCGGGTCTTCACGCCCCGGCGCATGGCGGCGCTCGAGGACCAGGTCCGGGACTTCTGCATCCGCTGCCTCGACCCGCTGGTCGGCTCGTCGGGGTTCGACATCATCGCCGAGCTGGCCTCGGTGCTGCCCATGCGGGTCATCGGCATGCTGCTCGGCATCCCCACCCAGGACCAGGTGGCCGTGCGCGACCGGACCGACGACGACCTGCGCACGGTGCCGGGCCGGCCGATGGCGGTCCGCCAGGAGCGGGTCGCCAGCGGCGACATGTTCGCCGACTACGTCGCCTGGCGGGCCGAGCACCCCTCCGACGACCTCATGACCCAGCTGCTCACCGCGGAGTTCGAGGACGAGCACGGCGAGACGAGGACGCTCACCCGCCAGGAGGTCCTCACCTACACCGCGGTGCTGGCCGGCGCCGGCAACGAGACGACCGGCCGGCTCATCGGCTGGCTGGCCAAGGTGCTGGCCGAGCACCCGGACCAGCGCCGGGCCGTGGCCGAGGACCGGTCGCTGATCCCGCGGGTGATCGACGAGACCCTGCGCTACGAGCCCACCGGCCACGCCACCGCGCGCTACGTCATGCGCGACGTCGAGTGCCACGGCGCCACGATCCCCGCGGGCAGCGCGATCCTCCTGCTGATGGCGTCGGCCAACCGGGACCCCCGGCGCTACCCGGACGCCGACGTCTACGACATCCGCCGGGAGGACACCCAGCACCTCACCTTCGGGTTCGGGCTGCACTACTGCCTGGGGGCCAACCTGGCCCGCCTGGAGGGCCGGGTGGCGCTGGACGAGCTGCTCAACCGCTTCCCGGAGTGGGACGTCGACCGCGAGGGCATGCGGCTGGCCCCGACCTCGACCGTGCGGGGCTGGGAGCGGCTGCCCCTCGTCCTCCCCTGAGGCGCGCCCGCCTGACCGCCGGTCAAGGCGGGCGGATAATGTGCGTGATGTGATCGTCGACACACATTCCGGCAAGGTCGAGGGCCTCGAGAAGCGGGGCGTCCTCCAGTTCCGCGGCATCCCCTACGCCACGGCCGAGCGGTTCGCCGCGCCGCGGCGCATCGAGCGCTGGAGCGGCGTGCGCGACGCCACCAGGTTCGGGCCCATCGCGCCCCAGCCCGCCACCGCGGCCGGCCCGCTCGGCGCGCGGCCCGGTGGCGGCAGCGAGGACTGCCTGGTCCTCAACGTGTTCACCCCGACCGGAGGGCTCGACGGCTCCCGCCCGGTGATGGTCTGGATCCACGGCGGCGGCTTCACCGGCGGGGCCGGCAGCGTGCCCTGGTACGACGGGACGAGCCTGGCGGCCAAGGGGGACGTCGTCGTCGTCACGATCAACTACCGCCTCGGCGCGCTCGGCTTCCTCCACCTGGCCCACCGCTTCCCCGAGCTGGCCGGCTCGGGCGCCAACGGCATCCGCGACCAGGTCATGGCGCTGGAGTGGGTGCGGGACAACGTGGCTGCGTTCGGCGGTGACCCCGCCCGGGTCACGATCTTCGGCGAGTCCGCCGGCGGCATGAGCGTCGGCACGCTGCTCGGCACGCCGGGCGCCGACGGGCTGTTCCGGGGGGCGATCGCCCAGAGTGGCGCCTGCGCCAACGTCCACGACGCCGCGAGCGGCGCGGCGGTGGCCGACCGGTTCGTCGAGGCCCTCGGCCTCGCCCCCGACGACCTCGACGGGCTGCGGGCGGCGCCGGTCGACGCCGTCCTGGCCGCCCAGGTGGCCACCGACCCGCGGGCGGGCGGCGAGGTCGCCGGCGACCGCCCCCGCTACGGCCTGCTGACCTTCCAACCGGTCGTCGACGGCACCGTGCTGCCCGCCCCGCCCCTCGCCGCCGTGCGGGCCGGCAGCGCCGCCGGCGTGTCCCTGGTGGCAGGCAGCACGGCCGACGAGTGGAACCTGTTCCACGCCATCGTCCGGGCCCGGGGCCCGCTCGACGAGGACCAGGTCCGCCGGCGGCTGGGCGCGGTGGTCGAGCCCGACCGGGTCGGCGAGGTGTGGGACGCCTACCGGGAGGCCCGCCCCGGCGCCGACCCCGACGGCCTCCTGTGCGCGGCGATGACCGACTTCGTGTTCCGCATGCCCGCCGTCCGCCTGGCGGAGGCCCAGTCGGCCCACGCCCCGGTGGCGATGTACCGCTTCGACTACGCGTCGCCCAGCTTCGGCGCCTGCCACGCCATCGACGTGCCCTTCGTGTTCGACAACCTCGACCGCCAGGGCGTCGAGTTCCTGCTGGCCGGCAGCGACGGGCTCGACGCCGGCGCCCACCGCCTGGCCGGCCGCACCGCCCGGGCCTGGACGACGATGGCCCACGCCGGCTCGCCGGCCACCGACGAGCTGGCCTGGCCGGCCTACGACACGACGGACCGCGCCACCTGCGTGCTGGACCGCGAACCCTCCGTGCTGGCCGACCCCGAGGGCGGGCTGCGCCGCCTGTGGGACGAGCTGGCCCCGGTCCCGGGGAGCGGCGCCGTCGTAGACTGAGGGGGCCACACGACCGGGAGCCGTATCAAGATGTCCGATCGCCAGCCCCACCAGTTCCCCCACTTCTCCTCGCCCGACGAGGAGCGCACCCACATGAAGCAACGGATGGCGGCCGCCTTCCGCCTGTTCGACCGCTTCGGGTTCAACGAGGGCGTGGCCGGGCACCTGACCGGGCGCGACCCCGAGCACCCCGAGCTGTTCTGGGTCAACCCCTTCGGGCTGAGCTTCGGGCTCATCCGGGCCTCCGACCTCATCTGCGTCGACCACGAGGGCAAGGTCGTCGAGGGCGACTGGCCGGTGAACACCGCCGCGTTCGCCATCCACAGCCAGATCCACCAGGCCCGTCCCGACGTCAAGGCGGCGGCCCACACGCACTCGACCTTCGGCCGGGCGTTCTCCACGCTGGGCCGCACGCTCGACCCGATCACCCAGGACTCGTGCGCCTTCTACGAGGACCATGCCCTGTTCGACGATTTCACGGGCGTGGTGCTCGACGTCGAGGAGGGCCGGCGCATCGCCGAGGCGCTCGGCTCCAACAAGGCGGCCATCCTGCGCAACCACGGCCTGCTGACCGTGGGCACCACCGTCGACGAGGCGGCCTGGTGGTTCATCACCATGGAGCGCACCTGCCAGGTGCAGCTGGTGGCCGAGGCCGCCGGCGAGACCGTGAGGATCGACGACGAGTGCGCCCGGACGACGGCCAAGCAGGTCGGCAACCCGGCGGCGGGGTGGTTCAGCTTCCAGCCGCTCTACGACAAGATCGTCCGCGATCAGCCCGACCTGCTCGACTGATCTACGGGCCCGGAGGCCGCACATGGCCGAGGTGACGCCCATCGGGACGAAGCTCCAGCAGCGGAGGGAGGACGTCCTGCGGCGGCTGCTCGAGGCGCAGAACGCCCACGACATGGCGGGCGCGCTCGCCTGCTTCGCCCATCCCCGTTACGAGCTCATCGGCAACCAGCGGGTGTACGACGGGCCCGACGAGGTGCGCCACTACTACGAGGTGACCCGGCGCTACTTCCCCGACATGCACTTCGAGGTGATCGCCCTCCACCACGGCGACGACGCAGTGGTGTGCGAGGTGTGGATGTCGGGGACCCACCTCGGCTCGGGGCCCGAGTTCGAGGCCACCGGCCGCCGGTTCCGGTGCCGCAGCGCCCTCATCTTCGCCTTCGACGGCGAGCGCCTGGTCGGCGCCCGGGCCTACTACGACACGGGCACGATCGCCCGCCAGCTCGCCTGAGCTGCGCCCGGCGTTGACGACCTTCCCGCGGCCGTTCCGGCCCACGTTCTCCCTCCAGAGCCCGGTGCTGGGCGACGGCGACGACCCGCTCGGACTGGTCCGCAGGGCCGAGGCGCTCGGGCTGGACGCCTTCCTCGCCGCCGACCACCCGGGCGTGTCCCCCTCCCCGTTCCCGACGCTGGCCGCGGCGGCGGTGGCGTCGTCCGGCGGGCGGCTGCGGGTGGGGACCTACGTGGCCAACGCCGGCCTGCGCGACCCGGTCCAGCTGGCGGTCGACGTGGCCACGCTCGACCGGCTGTCGGGCGGGCGGGCCGTGCTCGGCCTGGGCGCGGGCCACACGCCGGCGGAGTGGACCGCGGCCGGGACGCCGTTCCCCTCCCCCGCCGACCGGCTGGCCCGCCTGGCCGAGACCGTGGCGGTCGTGCCCCGCCTGCTGGCCGGCGAGACCGTGACCCACCACGGCCGCCACCTGCGCCTCGACCGCGCCCGGGTCGAGGACCCCCGGCCGGTGCAGGCCCGGGTGCCGCTGCTGATCGGGGGTGGCGGCCGGGGCGTGCTCCGCCTGGCCGGGCGCTACGCCGACATCGTGGGCCTGACCGGGCTGGGCCGCACGCTGGAGGACGGGCACCGCCACGAGGCGGCGTGGGCGCCCCGCCACCTCGACGCCGCCGTCGAGCTCGTCCGGTGGGCGGCCGACGGCGCCGGCCACCGGAGCCCGCCGGCGCTGGAGGCGCTGGTCCAGCACGTCGAGCTGACCGACGACCGCGAGCGGGCCGCCAAGCGGCTGGCCAAGCAGGTCCCCGGGCTGACCAAGGCCGACGCGCTGGCCACGCCGTTCGCCCTCATCGGCACGCCGGCCGAGATCGTCGACCACGTGCGCACGATCAAGCGCCGCTGGGGCATCACCCGCTACGTCGTGCGCCCGCCGGCCCTCGACGCGGTCGAGGCGATCCTGGCTCAGTCGCAGCTGCCGTAGTCCAGCTGCTCCTCCCAGTCGGCGCCCCGCCCGCCGGGCAGGAGGTCGAACAGGTTCCAGGCCACCTCGATCGTCCCGACGTGACGCGGGTCCTCGCCCGCGTCGCTGTCGGCGTAGAGCATCTCCGAGCCCCAGAAGTGGCGGACCGTCCCCGCGCCGTCCCGGGTGAACACGTTGAGCATCGGCATCTGCTGGCCGTCGACCTCGCCCCCGTAGTCGCGGGCGAAGGTGGTGCCGGCCGACGACAGCAGCCGCACGTGGCGCCAGCCCCGCTCGCGGCCCCAGGCCGCCAGCCGGTCGATCGGCGCCCTGGCCACCACGACCAGGTTGGCGTGCGCCGCGACATGCGGCTCGGCCCCGTCGAGCTCGTCGACGAAGGCCGTGCACGACGGGCAGGGCGTCTCGTCCAATGGCAGGCCGGCCAGTGCGCCGTCCCGGGGGCCCGGCGGGCGGCGGCCACCGCCTCCATCTGCCGCCGCAGCGCGATCTCCTGGGTCAGCAGCTCGTCGCGGGCGGCCCGGTACTCCGGGGTCTCGCCGGGATATGCCTGCATCGCTCGCCGACCGATCGCGTCAGAGCTGGAAGTCGGGGCGCAGCGGGATCCCGGAGGAGCCGTCGCCGCCGTCGGGGACGGCCAGCACCTGCTGGAGCTGGTTGCCGCCCCGCTCGAAGTTCACCGCGGCGCCGGCCATGTACAGCCGCCACACCCGGGCCCGGCCCTCGCCGGCCTCCTCGACGGCGGCGTCCCAGTTGGCCTCCAGGTTGGCCACCCAGCGGCGCAGGGTCAGGCCGTAGTGCTCGCGCAGGCTCTCGTCGTGGCGCACCTCGAAGCCGGCGCCCTGCATGACCGAGATGACCCGGCCGACCTCGTGCAGCTCGCCGTCGGGGAACACGTAGCGGTTGGCGAAGCTGCGGCGGGGCAGGCGGGCCCGCTCGCCGGCCCGGCGGGCGATGCCGTGGTTGAGCAGCCGCCCCTCGGGGCGCAGCAGGCTCTTGAGCCGCTCGAAGTACTCGGACAGCCGGGCCTCGCCCACGTGCTCGAACATGCCGATCGAGCTGATGGCGTCGTAGGGGCCGTCCGCGATGTCGCGGTAGTCCTGGAGCCGGATCTCGACCTGGTCGGACAGCCCCGCCTCGCCGGCCCGCTTCTCGGCCAGCTCGGCCTGGCGGGCCGAGATCGTCACGCCCACGGCCCGGACGCCGTGGTGCTCGGCGGCGTGCATCACCATGCCGCCCCAGCCGCAGCCGACGTCGAGCAGCCGCATGCCCGGGGCCAGCCCGAGCTTGCGGCTGATCAGCTCGTACTTGTTGGCCTGGGCCTGCTCCAGCGTGTCGTCGGGGCTGGTGAACACCGCGCACGAGTAGGTCAGGCTCGGCCCGAGCACCATCCGGTAGAAGGCGTTGGAGACGTCGTAGTGGTGGCTGATGGCCGCCGCGTCCCGGGCCTTGCTGTGGCGCCGGCCGTGCAGGTGCGACTCCTCGGGCGGCGGGTCGACCCGGTGGACCTGGCGCCAGCCGCCCAGCTCGGCCACGAACCGGCGGACCGCACCGGGCGAGAACCTGACCTCGCTCACCGTGTCGCGCAGGTCCATGAGGCCCCAGATCTCGCCCCGGACGTCGATGTCGCCGGCCACGTAGGCCCGGGCCACGCCCAGCTCGCCGGGCGAGGTGACGATGCGCCGCAGTGCGTCGGGCGATCGGATGATCACGGTCGTGGCCGAGTCCTCCGGGCCCGCCCGGCTCCCGTCGTAGGCCTCGACCGCCACGGGCAGCTCGCCGCCCAGGATCTCGCCCACCAACGGTGCCAGCGCCATCGCGCATCCTCCTCCCCGAGGGCCGTTGCAATCAGGCTACGGGTTTTGTCAATGACTGTGCGGTTTGTAGAAGGGCGTCGGGACCACCCGCGCCGGTGTGTCCGTGCCCCGGATGTCGACGACCACCTCGGTGCCTTCCCCCATGTCCGGGGGCAGAAACGCGAAGGCGATGCCGCGACCGAGCGTGGGCGCGAAGTTCCCGCTCGTGACGACGCCGATGCGCTCGCCGCCGGGGCCGGCCAGCACCGGGCAGTCGGCCCGGGGCGGCCGCCGCCCCTCGACCTCCAGTCCCCGCAGGCGCCGGGACACGCCCCGCTCGCGCTCGGCGGCCAGCGCGTCGTGGCCGGCGAAGCCGCCCTTGCCCCACGCCACCACCCAGCCGAGCCCGGCCTGCAGCGGCGTGATGCCGGGGCCCAGCTCGTGGCCGTGCAGCGGCAGGCCCGCCTCCAGCCGCAGCGTGTCGCGGGCGCCGAGGCCCGCGGGCGTCACCCCGGCGGCCACCACCGCGTCCCACACGTCGCCGGCCGCAGCGGCCGGCACGGCCAGCTCGACGCCGTCCTCGCCCGTGTAGCCGGTGCCGGCCACCACGCAGGGCACACCCCGCACCTCGACCTCGGCCACGCGCCGGCGCTCGACGGCGGCGGCCTCGGGGGCCACGGTGGCCAGCCGGGCCCGGGCCTCGGGGCCCTGCACAGCGATGATGGCCCGCTCGCCCGTCACGTCCTCGCCGCCGATGGCGGCCCGCACCCGCTCGGTGTTGGAGGCGTTGGGCATGACGTCGAACCGCTCGGGGCCCACCCACCACACGATGATGTCGTCGAGCACCGAGGCGTCGGCGGGGTCGAGCAGGTGGGTGTACTGGGTGCGGCCGGGCGCCACCTTGCCGAGGTCGGCGGTGAGCGTGGACTGCAGCCGCTCGTACGCCTCCGGCCCCGTCACCCGCACGGTGCCCAGGTGGCTGACGTCGAAGGCGGCCGCCCCGGTGCGGCAGGCCTGGTGCTCGGCCAGCGTGCCCGAGGGGTACTGGATCGGCATGTCCCAGCCCCCGAAGGGCGCGGTCTTGGCCCCGAGGGCGCGGTGGCGATCGTCGAGGGGCGAGGTCCGCAGCGTCACCCGCGAGACGCTAGCGGGGTGCGCTCGCTGCCCCCGCCGGCCTTGGCGGCCCCGGGGGCGGGCTCAGAAGGGTGGAGCTCCCGCACCGCCGCGTCGACCTGGGAGGTGATGCCGTCCATGTCGAGCAGGTTGAGCATCCCCTGCCCGCGGTAGCGGTTGATCACGTCGATCAGCTCGTCGTTCTCCCGCACCAGCACGGCCGTGTTGTCGGCGATGACCAGCCGGGCGGTGGTGAGGTCCTCGTCGAGCTCGTCGCGCAGGTAGGAGAACGCCTCCCGCACCGACTCGAGCTTGATGCCGTGGTCGAGCAGCGTCTTGACCAGCTTGAGCTCGATGAGGTCGCGGTAGGTGTAGCGCCGGCGCGACCCGCTGCCGTGGGCGTCGGCCATCGACGGCCGGATGAGGTCGGTGCGCGCCCAGTAGTCGAGCTGCCGGTAGGTGATGCCGACGATGTCGGCCGCCCGCTTGCCGCTGTACCCCTCGTCGGGGGAGATGCGGGTGTCGCTGCTCACGAGGGTCTCCTGCCTGTCCGGGGGGTCACACGCGCGGAATTACGCCCGTGTCACGACGGTGCAGGGTACGGCGCGCTGACGCAGGGGTCAACGCCCGGGGGTGCCATGCCCCCGGCCGATCAGGTGGCGAAGTCCTCGGGGTTCACGTGATCGATGAACGCCCGGAACTCCTCGACCATCTGCTCGGCCTGCTCCTCGTTGGGCTGCTCGGTGCGGCCGGCCTCGTCGAGGACCTCCTCCTCGGCGAAGATGGGCGAGCCGATGCGGATGGCCAGGGCGATGGCGTCGGAGGGGCGGCTGGAGACCGTGCGGACCTCGCCGCTGCTGGTCAGGGCGATCTCGGCATAGAAGGTGCCGTCACGCAGCGCGGTCACCGTGATGCGCTCGACCCGGGCGCCCACTTCGTCGAGCAGGTTCTTCATGAGGTCGTGGGTCATCGGCCGCGGCGTCTCGATGTTCTGCATCGACAGGGCGATCGCCTGGGCCTCGGGCGTGCCGATGAAGATCGGCAGCACGCGGCGCTGGCCGCTCGTCTCGCGCAGGATGACCACCGGGGTGCGGGTCGGACGCTCTGGCGCTTCCACGCTCACGAGTTCCATCTCGACGGCCATTGCCCGCAACCCTACTCCCCTGTTGCCGTTTTTGGTCGGCTGCGATTCACCCCGGAGGGAGGTGATCGCGCAGCTCGCGCTGGAGCAGGACGCTGCGCATGTCCTCGCCGAGGCGCATCAACTCGGCCACCGTCTGCGCGGCCCGCCGGCGGGCCTCGGGGTTCCGCTGCTTGAGCACCGGCGCCACGATCTGCTGGAACATGCCGGCCTCGCGGTCGATCGCCACCTTGTAGCTGCGCATGTGGCGGGCCTCGATGCCGTGCTGGAGGAAGCCGGCCGCGGTGCGGGCCACGACCAGCGCGTCGCCGTCGTAGTAGGTGGCCTCGCCCACCGTCGAGCCCTCCAGCAACCCGAAGCGCTCGAGGTCGCGGACGTCACGGGCGGTGAGCCCGCTGGCGTGGGCCAGCTCGTCGGCGGTGAGGCTGAGCGCGCCGGGATCGGGGGCGCGCGCCGGCCGGCGGGACGGACCCGAGGCGGCGGGGGCCGGCGCGGGCGCCGCCTCTGCGGGGGCGGGTGCGGGCGGCGGTGCCGGGGTGGCGGCGGCGGTGGGCGGGGTGCCGCGGACCGTGCGGCCGGGGCCGGTCGGGTCGGCCGGGGCCGGGGCGGCCGCCGGCGGCTCGGCGACCCGCTCGGGCCGGACGTCGGGCTCGAACAGCGTGGGCCCGTCGGGGCGGCGGTCGTCGAGGGCCACGGCGAGCGACCGCTCGCCGGCGGCGGCGGCGCCGTTGCGCTCGGGGCCGGCAGCGGCCCGGGCGGCCCCGTCGTCGAGCCGGTCCTTGATCACCTTCAGCGGCAGGTAGTGATCCTTCTGCTGGCGCAGGATCCACCGCAGCCTGTCGATGTCGGCCTCGTAGAACTTGCGGTAGCCCGAGGGCGTGCGCTCGGGGTCGAGCAGGCCCTGGCTCTCGAGGAACCGGATCTTCGAGATCGTGACGTCGGGGAACTCCTCCTGGAGCAGCGAGAGGACCTCTCCGATGGACAGGTGGGAGCGATCACTCGGTGCACGTGTCACGTGGCATCTCCCCTCCCGGTCAGGAACACCAGCTTGAACGTGCCGATCTGCAGCTCGTCGCCGTCGGACAGCGGCGCGGACTCGACCCGCTCGCGGTTGAGGTAGGTCCCGTTGAGCGAGCCCACGTCCTTGACGACGTAGCCGCCCTCGCCCCGCACGATGTCGACGTGGCGCCGGGACACCGTCACGTCGTCGAGGAAGATGTCGCTGTCGGGGTGGCGGCCGGCCCGGACCACGTCCTTCTCCAGCGCGAACCGCGAGCCGATGTTCGGCCCCCGCTTCACGACCAGGATGCCGGTGCCCGAGGGCACGCCCTCGTCGTAGTCGACCGCCAGCTCGTCGTAGCCCTCCCCCGCCTCGGGGAAGAACGTGACGGTCGTCGAGTCCTCCCGCAGGCGCGACAGCGGCGCCCCGCAGGAGGAGCAGAAGTTGGCGGTCGCCGGGTTGCGATGACCGCACTGGCTGCAGAAGACGTCCTCGGCCACGGCCTCACCCCTCGATCAGCGCACGGTAGCCCTCGGCGTCCAGCAGGTCGCCGAGTTGCGCGTCGTCGAGGGGCTCGACGACGAACATCCAGCCGTCGCCGTAGGGATCGTCGTTGAGGCGCTGGGGGTTCTCGCCCAGCTCGCCGTTGACCTCGACGATCGTGCCGTCGATCGGCGCGTACACCTCGGACACCGATTTGGTGGACTCGACCTCGCAACAGCTCTCGCCCCGGGTGACCTTGGCCCCCACGTCGGGCAGGTCGACGAAGACGACGTCGCCCAGCGCGTCCTGCGCGTAGTCGGTGATGCCCACGCGTGCCCGCCCCTGCTCCGCCCTGATCCACTCGTGGTCGGTCGAGTAGCGGAGCTCGGAGGGGATGTCCATGAGGGGGCAGGCTAGCGAACCCTGTCAAACCTCGACGCCAGGTTGAGAGTTGATGGTTTTGCCGCCCGCTGACCAGCGATGACGCCCGTTATCGGAGCAGCTGGCGGATGCGCCGGGCGTATTCCTGGGCCAGCCGGCGCGCCGCGCTGTCCGTGGCGGCCTCCGCCCATATGTGGGTGACGGGCTCCTCGGGGTCGGGCAGGGCCAGCGCCCAGCCGTCGTCGTGGCGCACCTTGACCCCGTCGATCAGGTCGACCTCGCGGTCCTTGGACAGCTCGACCAGCGTGCGCATGACCGTGCCCTTCTGCTCCCACGGGGTCACCACCGTCTCGTGGTGGATGTGCACGCTGGGCAGCCCCTCGACCACCTTGGACAGCGCGATCCCCTCCAGCGCCAGCAGCTCGAGCAGCTTGACCATGGCGGCGGCCGCGTCGAAGGCGGGCAGGAAGGCCGGGAGGATGAAGCCGCCGTCGGTGCTGGCCGCGAAGCCGACGCTGGGGTCGGAGGCGGTCTCCATGAGCGCGGCGGTCGACAGCTTGGTCCGCACCACCTCGGCCCCCTGGTCCGCGGCCAGCCGGTCGACGTGGCTGGTGGCCGAGAGCGGCACGGCGATGCAGCGGTCGTCGAGGTGGCCCGACACCAGCGTGACGTAGGCCAGCAGCGCCTGGTCGTCGCTCAGCACGTGGCCCGCGTCGTCCACCACCGTGAGGTGCTCGCCGTCGGGGTCGATGACGGCGCCGAGCGACGCGCCCGACGCCCGCACCAGCCCGGCCACCGCCTGGGCGTGGTCGTCGCGCGACCAGGCCATGATCCCCCGGGTCGACGCGAAGGGGTTCACCGCCAGCACGTCGGCGCCGAGCTTGGAGAGGATGTTGGGCATCACGAAGCTGGCGGCGCCGTAGCTGTAGTCGACCACCACCTTGAACTCGGCGCTGGCGATGCGGCGCACGTCGACCACCGCCTCCAGGGCCGCGCTGTACTGCTCGAGGTGGCGGGGCGGGAAGCCGATGTCGCCGATCTCGCCGGGGAACACCCGGCGGAAGTCCTCCCGCAGGAACAGCCGCTCGATCTTGCGCTGGGCCGTCTCGGTGATGTCGGCGCCCTTGCCGTCGAAGAAGCGGATGACCACCGACTGGGGGTCGTCCTCCTCCAGCCGGATCGTGATGCCGGCGTCGGCCTCGGGGCGGGACACCGCGAACCGGGTCACCGGCACCGACGCCACCTCCAGGTCGCGCACGTTGGCGCCGGCGGCGTTGATCCCCGCCATCATCGCCCGCTTGAGCATCCGGGCCGAGCGGCTGGAGTCGCGGGAGGTGATGACCGTGGCGTCCTTCTTCAGCGTCGTGGCGAACGCCATCGCCACCCGGGTGGCGAGCTCGGGGGTCACGTCGACGTTGGCCAGGCCCGACACGCCGAGCCGCCCGAACAGGGTGCGCGAGCCGCGCGACTCCCACACCAGCGAGCTGTTGATGACCGCTCCGCCCTCGACGGTCTTGAACGGGTACACCTTGACCCCGGCGCTGAGCACGGCCTGCTCGCCGACGAAGCACTCGTCGCCGAGGACCACGCCCTCCTCGCCCCGCACGCCGTTGCGCAGGTCGCAGCTGCGCCCGACGGTCGTGCCCCGCAGGCGCACGCCCTCGCCGATGTAGGTGTTGTCGTGGATGACCGCCCGCTGGAGGTCGGCGCCGGCCCGGACCCGGACGTTGGTGCCGAGCACCGTGTACTCGCCCAGCCGGGCGTCGCCCTCGACCCGGCAGTAGTCGCCGATGATGACCGGGCCCTCGATGCGGGCGTCGGGGTGGATGTCGGCCCCCTCCCCCACGTACACGCCGTCGCTGATCTCGAAGCCGGGGATCTCCACGCCGACCCGGCCGTCGAGCACGTCCTTGTGGGCCCGCACGTAGGACTCGAGCGTGCCCACGTCCTCCCAGTAGCCCTCGACCACGGCGCCGTACAGCGGGCGCTCGTCCTCCAGCAGGCGGGGGAAGACCTCGGAGCTGAAGTCCACCGAGCGGCCGTCGTCGATGTAGTCGAAGATCTCGGGCTCGAGCACGAAGATGCCGGTGTTGATCGTGTCGCTGAACACCTGGCCCCAGGTGGGCTTCTCCAGGAAGCGCTCGATCGTGCCGTCCTCGCGGGTGATGACGATGCCGAACTCCAGCGGGTTCTCGACCGGCGTGAGCCCGATGGTGGCCAGCGCCCCCCGCTCGTCGTGGAACCGGGCGA
>DATFRN010000066.1:0-17235 GCA_035263165.1 Acidimicrobiales bacterium
CCAGATCACCGACGGCGCCTCGGCCGTGCTGATCATGAGCGAGGAGAAGGCGGCGGCCCTCGGCCTGCGGCCCCGGGCCCGGTTCCACACCTTCGCCCTGGCCGGCGTCGACCCGATCATGATGCTGACCGGCCCCATCCCGGCCACCCAGAAGGTGCTGGACAAGGCCGGCCTCGCCGTCGACGACATCGACCTGTTCGAGGTCAACGAGGCCTTCGCCCCGGTGCTGCTGGCCTGGGAGAAGGAGACCGGCGGCGACCTGGCCAAGACCAACGTCAACGGCGGCGCCATCGCCCTCGGCCACCCGCTCGGGTGCTCGGGCACCAAGCTGCTGGCCACCCTGGTCAACGAGCTGGAGCGCACCGGCGGCCGCTACGGCCTCCAGACGATGTGCGAGGGCGGCGGCATGGCCAACGCCACGATCATCGAGCGCATCTGATCGTTCCGTGGACGCAATTGGTTGAGTCCCAACCAATTGCGTCCACGGAACCGGACAACATCGGGAGGGGACGAGGTATGAGGTTCGGGGGACGGCGTCGGCTGGCCGGCGCACTGGCGGTGCTGGTGCTGGTGGCCACTGCGGCGGCGTGCCACACGCCGAGCCCGAGCGGCGGGGGGTCGGAGGACGACGGCTTCGCGCGGCTGCGCCGTGGCACCGATGCCGCCCCGTGGACCGTGCGCACCGGGGTCGAGCAGATCACGGTGACCGGGGCCGAGCCCGGCGAGGCGCTGACCCTGTACGGCGCCGGCCGGCGCAAGCTGCTCACCCTGCTGGCCGACAAGGACGGCCAGGCCCAGTTCGCCTACCTGCCGCCCACCTACGCCACGCTCGAGTCCGGCCACGCGATGGACTTCAGCAAGCTCGACGTCCCCGCCGGCACCACCGTCGCCCCCGGCCGCTACGTGCTGGTCGACGAGAAGGCCTCGCCCCGCCTGGCCACCGACGTGCTCGCCGTCCCCGGCCGGGACGACCACCCCGACACGGCGCTGTACGACCGCCAGCACTTCGGCGGCGCCCACCTCGACATCCTGTCCAACCTGGCCTCGGGGTCGCTGGAGGACGGTTACCACTACCTCGAGATGCGCGACGGCGTGAAGCTCAGCGCCATGGTGCGCTTCCCCGACGAGGGCATCTACGGCAAGGGCCCCTGGCCGACCGTCATCGAGTACTCGGGCTACGGGCCCTCCAACCCCGCCTCGGAGGAGCCGGGCGTGCGGCTGGCCCGGGCCCTCGGCTACGCCACCGTGGCCGTCAACCTGCGGGGCACCGGCTGCTCGGGCGGCGTGTTCGACGTGTTCAACCCCGCCCAGATGGCCGACGGCTACGACGTGGTCGAGACCGTGGCCCGCCAGGACTGGGTCCGGGGCCACAAGGTCGGCATGGTGGGCCTGTCCTACTCGGGCATCACCCAGCTCTACACGGCCGCCACCAACCCGCCCCACCTCGCCGCGGTCACGCCGCAGTCGGTCATCGCCGACCCGTGGCTGGAGGCGTGGCCGGGCGGCATCTTCAACTCGGGCTTCACGCAGCAGTGGATCCGCCAGCGCGACGCCGAGAGCCAGCAGGGCGGCACCGACTGGGTCAGCGAGCGGGTGGCCGACGGCGACGCCACCTGCGCCGCCAACCTGAAGCTGCGGGAGCAGAACCCCGACTTCGAGGGCCTGGCCCACAGCCTGACCACCTACTCGTCCTCGGCCGCGGCCCGCGACCTGCGCCGGCTGGTGCGGGACATCGAGTCGCCGGTGTACCTGACCGGTGCGTTCCAGGACGAGCAGACCGGGCCCCAGTTCGGGGCCATGGTCGACAACTTCGACCACGCCAAGGTGTTCCGGGCCACGATGTGGAACGGCCGCCATCCCGACGGCTACGCGCCGATCAACCTGGTCCGCTGGTACGAGTTCCTCGACCTGTACGTGGCCGACCGGGTGCCGAAGATCAACCCGACGCTGCGGGCGGTGCTGCCGGCGTTCCTGGCCGACCAGTTCCACCTGAAGGACACGACGCTCGAGCCCGACCACTTCGCCAAGTACGGGGACGACGTGGCCGCGGCCCGCCAGGCCTACCAGGCCGAGGACCCGGTGCGGGTCGTGTTCGAGAGCGGGCTGGGGCAGAACGAGGTCGGCGAGCCGGGGGGCACGTTCGAGAAGACGTTCAAGACCTGGCCCACGCCCGACGCCGAGGCGGCGACCTGGTACCTGGGCGGCGACGAGTCGCTCGGCACCGCCAAGCCCAAGGGCCGGGGGGCGACCGACGCGTTCCGCTTCGACCCGGCCGCCGGCGGCTCGACGCTGTTCGGCGGCACCGGCGACTACCCGCTGCTCGACCCCACGTGGGACACCGACTGGACCCGGTTCCCGGCCGGCGACGAGCTGTCCTACCTGACCACGCCGTTCGCGTCCGACACGGTCTTCGCCGGGCCGGGGTACGCGGACCTGTGGGTGCGCTCGGACGCCGACAAGGTGGACGTGCAGGTGTCGGTGTCGGAGGTGCGGCCCGACGGCACCGAGTCGCTGCTCCAGAACGGCTGGCTGAACCTGGCCCACCGGGCCGAGGACCACAAGCGGACCAACGGGCTCGAGGTCGTGCACCTGTTCACCGCCAAAGCCGAGCGGCGGGTGCGGCCGGGCACGTGGGTGCACGCCCGCATCGACCTGCCGGCGTTCGCCGCCCCGGTGCGGGCCGGGTCCCGCCTGCGGCTGTCGATCGCCACCCCGGGCCGCAACCATGCGACGTGGGAGTTCGAGAACCCGGACTACGGCGGCAGGGTCCCCACCAACGAGGTGGCCCGCACGTCGGCCATGCCGTCGGCGCTGGTCCTGTCCCGGCTCCCGGGTGTGACGGTGCCGAAGGCCCCGTACGACCCGATGCCGTGCCCGGGCCTGCGCGGCCAACCCTGCCGCCCCTTCGTCGCGACGACGAACCCGGCCGGCAAGGCGCCGTGACGCCGTCGCTCTAGCATTGACCTGGTGCGGAAGCCGAAGATCTCGTGGCCGACCCTGGTCGTGCTGGCGGTCGTCGGCGTCCTGGCGTGGTGGCTCACCGGCGCGGCGCCGCTGGCCGTGGTCGTCGCGGTCCTGGTCGGGTGGGCGATCCTCAAGCTCGGGGTCGCCGTCGTGTCCGGCCTGGCCACGCCGCTGCCGCCGCCCCCGCCGCCCGGCGAGCTGCGCAAGGTGCGGCTGACCTACCGGTGCTCGATCTGCGGCACCGAGGTCCGCATGACCAGCGCCAACGACGAGGTCCCCGAGCCGCCCCGCCACTGCCAGGAGGACATGGACCTCGTCGCCCCCATCGAGGGGTGACGAATCGTTCGCGGCGGTGCCCCCCAACACCTGTATGCCCACAGCCTGTGGACAAGCCTGGGGAGAGTAACAGCGATGTAACTTCGGATGTCTGGCCGTCACCTGGTGGGAATCCCGGCCGTCAGCCAGGTGACACGCCGGACAACGGCGGATGGACCACGCAGCGTGCCCAGCACCATTGCGACCCCGTCGGCCGCGTCATATGTCAACGGTATTGCGTTGCGGTGACGATCCCGCCGCAGATGGCCAGCAGCCCCAGCCCCAGGTACAGGTTGCTCACCCCGCCGGGCAGCAGGCTGAGGTAGTTGAGGAAGATCACGACCATCCCCAGCCCCAGCAGCGTGAACATCAGCACCGGCACCCAGGTGGGGCTGACCTTGACCTCGCGGGGCACGGGCGGCGTGTAGCGACCCGTGCTGACCGGGCGGCCCCGGTTGGCCGAGGTGCCCTTGGACCCGGTGCCCTTGGGCGTGACCCGTCCCCCCGGCACGTGGCGCTTCGCTGGCTTCGCCATAGGTCCCGCAGAATAGACGAGCCGCGCCCGGGGGTAGGACCCGGCGGGTGCGCCGCAACCTGGTCCGCGTTCGCCGCCCGCTGTCGTCGCATCGCCCGGCTGGGCGCGAGAGAGTAGTGGCGGTGACGAACCCGCTGGCCGCCGTGGACATCGGCACGAACTCGGTGCACCTGGTCGTCGCCCGCGTCGGCGAGAACAGCATCGAGGTGCTCGACCGCGAGCGCGAGATGGTCCGCCTCGGTTCGTCGGCCGGCGACATGAAGCGGCTCACCCCGGCGGCCATGAACCGCGGCATCGAGGCGCTGATCCGGTTCAAGCAGGTGGCGGCCATCCACGGCGCCACCGTCCGGGCCGTCGCCACGTCGGCCGTGCGCGAGGCGGCCAACCGGCACGTGTTCCTCGACCGGGCCCGGGCCGAGGGCATCGACGTCGAGGTCATCTCCGGCTTCGAGGAGGCCCGGCTGATCCACCTGGGCGTCCTCCAGGCCGTCCCCGTCTTCGACCGCCAGATCGTCGTGTGCGACATCGGCGGCGGCTCGACCGAGCTGGTCGTCGGGACCCGGGGCGAGATCCTCACCGCCCGCAGCCTCAAGCTGGGCGCCATCCGACTCACCAAGCGCTACTTCCCCGACCCCAAGGCCTCGTCCCGGGCGGTCGACGCCTGCCGGCGCGACATCCGGGGCGTGCTCACCCCGGCGGTGCGGGAGATCCGCCGGGCCGGGTTCGAGGTGGCGGTGGGCTCGTCGGGCACGATCGGCGCGGTGTGCCAGATGGTCGCCGCCCGCCGCGAGGCCGGCGTGCCCCGCACGCTCAACAACTTCACCGCCAGCCGCGAAGAGGTCGACGGGGTGGTGCGGCGGCTGGTCCGGGCGGGCACGGTCAAGGAGCGGGCCAAGACCCCGGGCCTCGATCCCCGGCGGGCCGACATCATCCTGGCCGGCGCCCTCATCCTCGAGCAGGTCATGCACGAGATCGGGGCCGACGAGCTGACCTTCTCCGACTACGCCCTGCGGGAGGGCGTGCTGCTCGACACCTGGCGCCGCGAGCACGGCGGGTCGCTGCACCACCTGTCCGACCTCCGCCGCCGCAGCGTGCTGCGCCTGGCCGACCTGATGGACGAGGACCGCAACCACTCCGACCACGTCGCCCGGCTGGCCCTCGACCTGTTCGACGCCACCGGTGAGCGCCACCGGCTGGGCGACGACAGCCGCGAGGTGCTGGAGGCGGCGGCGCTGCTGGCCAACGTGGGGCTGTTCGTGTCCCACGCCGGGCACCACAAGCACAGCTACTACATCATCCGCAACAGCGAGCAGCTGACCGGTTTCACCGACCGGGAGATCGAGCTCATCGCCCAGGTGGCCCGCTACCACCGCAAGTCGGCGCCCCGGAAGAAGCACCCCGAGTTCGCCGCCCTCGACAAGGCCGACCAGGACCGGGTGCGGGTGCTGGCCGGCATCCTGCGGGTGGCCGTCGGCCTCGATCGCAACCACGGCGCCCGGATCCGCACGGTCACCGCGCGGGAGGGCAGCGGCGGCACGATCACGATCGAGGCCGTCCCCGCCGACGACCGGGACGTGTCGCTCGAGCTGTTCTCGGCCAACAACCGGGCCGACCTGCTGGCCGAGGCGCTGCGCAGCCCGGTCGTGGTCATCGAGGGCCGCGACGAGGAGGCGAGGGAACGGCTTCCCACCCCGGCGTGACCGGGGGTTAGCCTCGTGCGCCGTGGCAGACCGCGCCCGGGTCCTCGTCATCGACAACTACGACAGCTTCGTCTACAACCTCGTCCAGTACCTGGGCGAGCTGGGGGCCGACCCGGTGGTGCGGCGCCACGACGAGGAGGCGCTCGACGCCCTCGTGGCGCTCGATCCCGACGCCGTGCTGATCTCGCCGGGCCCGGGCCGGCCCGAGGACGCCGGCCTGTCGAGCGACGTCATCCGCCACTTCGCCGGCCGCCGCCCGGTGCTGGGCGTCTGCCTCGGCCACCAGTGCCTGGGCCAGGTGTACGGGGGCGAGGTCGTGCGGGCGCCCGAGATCATGCACGGCAAGACGTCGCTCATCCGCCACCGGGGCCAGGGGGTGTTCGCCGGGCTGCCGGACCCGTTCGAGGCCACCCGCTACCACAGCCTGGTGGTGGCGCCCGAGTCGGTGCCCGACGAGCTCGAGGTCACCGCCTGGACCGACGACGGCACGGTCATGGGGCTGCGCCACCGGACGCTCGGCGTCGAGGGCGTGCAGTTCCACCCCGAGTCGGTGCTCACCGCCAGCGGCCACGACCTGCTGCGCAACTTCCTGGCCGCCGCCGGCGCGGGCGTCGCGTCGTGACCCGCGAGGTGGCGTACAGCCGCCAGACGCTCGAGGTGGCCAACCCCGTCGCCCGCTACGCCCACCGCCAGCGGCACCGCCTGTCGCTCGACCGGGCGGCGGCCGAGGTGCCCGAGGGCGGCACGGTGCTCGACTACGGCTGCGGCGAGGGCACCTTCCTCAACGCGCTGGCCGAGGCCCGTCCCGACGCGACCCTGCTCGGCTACGACCCCGAGTCCGGCCACGTGCCCGACCGCTACGCGCTGGTCGAGGACATGGCGGCCGTGGGCGACGGGTCGGTCGACCTGCTGTGCTGCTTCGAGACGCTGGAGCATCTCTACGACCCCGAGATCGCCGCCTTCGCCGCCGACGCCGCCCGGGCGCTGCGGCCGGGAGGGCTGATGCTGGTGTCGGTGCCGGTCATCGGCGGGCCGCCGCTGCTGCTCAAGGAGCTCAACCGGTCGGTCATGTTCCGCCGGCGCAGCGACTACCGGGCCGGCGAGCTGCTGGCGGCCTCGTTCGCCGGCCGGCCCGCGCCCCGGCCCGAGAACATCCGGGTGACCCACAAGGGCTTCGACCACCGCTCGGTGCTTGGCAAGCTGGACGGCTTCGCCGTGGCCGACACGGCCTGCTCACCGTTCCCGGGCCTGCCCTGGTGGCTCAACTCGCAGGCGTTCTCGCTGCTGCGCCGGGTCTAGCCGGCCCCTACCGTGTCGGTATGGCCCCGGTCCCCGACGGCGACCTCGCCGTCATTCGCCGGTTCTGCGACGGCCGCATCCCGCCCCACCTCCGCGACCAGGCCCGCCGACGATGACTGGACGCTGTGGTGGGCAGACACAACAACCGCTGGCACCGCTACCAGGACAGTGGCCCCGGACCGGTCGGCGATCTCCTCGACGAGGTCGCCGACGATCCCAACGGCATCTTCTGGGGCTGATTGCTGCTGCGCCGGGCCTAGAACGTGCGCGGATAGGCACGTCGTCACAGCCACAGTGGCCTGTGTCTCCCGCTCTTGCTCCTTCGCAGGGGGCCGCTCGCGCCACGGCTACGCCTATCGGCGCAGCCGCTAGCCGCCCGACCCCGTCCCGTCCTCGGTGACCGCGCCCCGCATGGGCTTGAGGGTGCAGTCCCAGGCGTCGCCGTTGAGCCGCCGCAGCGGCTGGCGCATGGCGTCGAGCCGGCAGTCGATGTCGTTGACGAGCAGCCCGGCGGTGATCGCCGGGTCCCAGCGGCCGCCCCGGGCCTCGGCCGGCGTGTCCGGGGCCAGCGGGCGGAACGTGACCACACCGTTGATCGCCAGCGCCCCGATCACCAGCCACAGGAACCCCCGGGTGTTGCGCCGGCTGGCGCCCAGCCACAGCAGGGCCGTGGCCAGGCAGGGGAGCAGGTGGTTGTACTTCCAGGGCAGGACGAAGAACAGGCCGAGGCTCACCGCCAGCCCGAGCACGCCGGCCCGCACCATCGGGTCGCGGTCCCAGCGCCGCAGGGCCGCCACCAGGGCCGGCAGCGCCACCACCATGAGCACGAGGAACAGGCCGCCGAAGGTGACGTAGCCCTTGTAGCCGAAGCGGCCGAGGTTGTTGCCCAGGCCCCGCCAGCCCTCGGCGGTGTGCAGGAAGGCCCACGAGCGGTCGAACGCCAGCCACGACGGCACGTACAGCAGCGCCCCGAGCGGCAGGGCCACCAGCCCCGCCCGCAGCGCCCGGGCACGGCGGTCGCGGTCCCAGCCGTCGGCCACCAGGAACGCCAGCACGACGAACACCGACGACAGCCGGCTGCCGATCGCCAGGGCGAACAGCAGGCCGGCCACGACCGGCCTGTCGGCGACCAGCGCCAGCGCCGCCCACACCAGGAATGCCACCGCCCAGATGAAGTCGCCGGTCGAGGTGGCGGCGATCAGCGTCGAGGGCGAGGCGAGGAAGGCCAGCGCCAGCAGGTCGGCGTTGGCGTGGCCCCAGGCCCGCACCAGCCGGGCGATGCCGACCACGGCGGCCGCGCCGGCGGCCGCCGTGGCCAGGTTGAGCAGCAGGTGCCCGCCGATGGGGTCGAGCACGGCGGCGATGCCCTCGAACACCGGCACACCGGGGGTGCGCGACGGGTGGTAGGTCCCGTGGCGGATGCCGGCCGCGGTGCGGATGACGTCGGTCACGTCGATGTCGGTGCCGTAGCCCATCCACAGGATCGGCAGGGTCAGGACCGCGGTGACGACGACCAGCGTGAGGTCGCTGAACCCCCCGGTCGGCGGCGCCGCATCCCCGGTGGCGGCGTCGGGCGCGTCCGTCACGGACGCGGGCGTGGTCATCGGCCCGCCAAGCTAGTCCCTGCCCGCCCGACCGGCCTCATCCCAAAGTTGCAAACCCCACACTCAACTTTTATTCTGGACTCCGCTTCAATCACGGACTCACCAAGCATCCATCACGGAGGCATCCCATGCCCAAGGCTGTCGGCATCGACCTCGGCACCACCAACTCCGTCGTCGCGGTCCTCGAGGCCGGCGACCCGGTTGTCATCCCCAACGCCGAGGGGTCGCGCACCACTCCCTCCGTCGTCGCCTTCTCCAAGGGCGGCGAGGTCCTCATGGGCGAGGTGGCCAAGCGCCAGGCCATCACCAACCCCGACCGCACCATCCGGTCGGTCAAGCGCCACATGGGCACCAACTGGAAGATCGACATCGACGGCAAGGGCTACACGGCGCAGGAGATCTCGGCCCGCACGCTCCAGAAGCTGAAGCGGGACGCCGAGGCCTACCTGGGCGACACCGTCACCCAGGCCGTCATCACCGTGCCCGCGTACTTCGACGACGCCCAGCGCACCGCCACCAAGGAGGCGGGCCAGATCGCGGGCCTCGAGGTGCTGCGCATCATCAACGAGCCCACCGCGGCCGCCCTCGCCTACGGCCTCGACAAGGAGGGTGCCGACCAGACCGTCCTCGTGTTCGACCTGGGCGGCGGCACCTTCGACGTCTCGATCCTCGAGATCGGCGACGGCGTGTTCGAGGTCAAGGCCACCCACGGCGACACCCAGCTGGGCGGCGACGACTGGGACCAGCGGGTCATCGACTGGCTCGTCAACCAGTTCAAGTCCGCCCACGGCGTCGACCTGGCGGCCGACAACATGGCCGTCCAGCGCCTCAAGGAGGCCGCGGAGAAGGCCAAGATCGAGCTGTCGCAGGTCCAGCAGACCCAGATCAACCTGCCGTTCATCACCGCCACCAGCGAGGGCCCGCTCCATCTCGACGAGTCGCTCAGCCGGGCCAAGTTCCAGGACCTGACCGCCGACCTGCTCGAGCGGTGCCGCGGCCCCTTCGAGCAGGCCATCAAGGACGCCGGCCTGTCCAAGGACGACATCGACCACGTCATCCTGGTCGGCGGCTCCACCCGCATGCCCGCCGTGCACGACCTGGTGCACGACCTCACCGGCAAGGAGCCCCACAAGGGCGTCAACCCCGACGAGGTCGTGGCCGTGGGCGCCGCCATCCAGGCGGGCGTGCTCAAGGGCGAGGTCAAGGACGTCCTGCTCCTCGACGTCACCCCGCTGTCGCTCGGCATCGAGACCAAGGGCGGCGTGATGACCCGCCTCATCGAGCGCAACACCACCATCCCCACCAAGCGCACCGAGGTGTTCACCACCGCCGAGGACATGCAGCCGTCGGTGGAGATCCACGTGCTCCAGGGCGAGCGCGAGATGGCCCAGTTCAACAAGACGCTGGGCAAGTTCCAGCTCGTCGACCTGCCTCCGGCCCCCCGGGGCGTGCCGCAGATCGAGGTCACCTTCGACATCGACGCCAACGGCATCGTCCACGTGGCCGCCAAGGACCGGGCCACCGGCAAGGAGCAGTCGATGACGATCACCGGCCAGTCCTCGCTGGCCCGCGACGACATCGACCGCATGGTGCGCGACGCCGAGCAGCACGCCGAGGAGGACCGGCGCCGCCGCGACGAGGCCGAGGCCCGCAACCAGGCCGACACGCTCGTCTACCAGACCGAGAAGCTGCTCAAGGAGCAGGGCGACAAGATCTCGGGCGACGAGAAGTCCGCCGTCGAGGACAAGCTGGCCGACCTCAAGACCGCCCTCGGCGGCAACGAGGTCGAGGCCATCCGGTCGGCCACCGACGCCCTCATGTCGGCCAGCCAGACCTTCACGCAGAAGCTGTACGAGGCTGCGTCGGCCGAGAGCGCGGCCGCCGGCGGCACCGCCGGGCCGGGCGCCGGCGCCGGCGACGCCGCCAGCCAGCCGGCCGACGACGACGTGGTCGACGCCGAGATCGTCGACGACGAGGACAACCGATGACGGAGAAGCCGCGGCGTCCCTCCGGGGACGCCGGGCCCCCCGCGGACGAGGAGGCGACGCCGCCGACGGCGGCGGCCGACGACGCGGCGAGCGAGTCTCCCGCTCCGGCGGCCGAGGCCGAGGCCGACGCCCCTGCCGGCACCGACGCCCCGGGCGAGGCGGCCGACGGCGACGGTGACGGCGAGGCGGGGTCCGGCCCCGAGGCCGACGCCGACCTCCAGGCCGCGGCCGACGCGCTGGAGATCGACCTCGAGCTGCTGCTGGCCGAGCGCGAGCAGTACCTCGACGCCTACCGGCGGGCCCAGGCGGACTTCGAGAACTACCGCAAGCAGGCCCAGAAGCGGCTCGACGACGCGGTCGTCCGCTCGCTGGGTGGCTTCGTCGAGCGGCTGCTGCCCGTCCTCGACTCGTGCGACGCCGCGCTGGCCCACGGGGCCAGCGAGGTCGAGCCCGTGCTCAGCGCGCTGTACGGCGAGCTGGCCAAGGAGGGCCTCGAGCGCATCGACCCCAAGGGCTCGGCGTTCGACCCCGCCGAGGCCGAGGCCGTCATGCACGAGCCGGGCGAGGGTGGCGACCAGGTGGTGGCCGAGGTCCTGCGCCCCGGCTACCGCTGGCGCGGGCGCGTCATCCGTCCGGCGATGGTCAAGGTGACCGACTAGGGGCGGGAGGCCATGGCGCCGCAGCGCGAGTGGTTCGAGAAGGACTATTACCGGGTCCTCGGGGTCGGCGAGACGGCCTCGCAGAAGGAGATCAAGAGCGCGTACCGCAAGCTGTCGCGCCAGTACCACCCGGATGCCAACGCCGGCGACAAGGGCGCCGAGGAGCGCTTCAAGGAGGTGTCGGCCGCCTACGACGTGGTCGGCGACCCCGAGAAGCGCAAGGAGTACGACGAGGTCCGCAAGCTGGGCCCCGTCGGTGGCATGTTCGGCGGAGGCGGCGGCGCGGGCGCGCCCGGCGGCGGGTTCCGGTTCCAGGACATGGGCGACATCGGCGACGTGCTCGGGGGCATCTTCGGGCGCGGGCGCCGGGGTGGCGGCGGCGCCGGCCCGGGCCGGGGCACTGGTCCCCACCGGGGCCAGGACCTCGAGGCCGAGCTGCACCTCGACTTCGAGGACGCGGTGCGGGGCCTCACCACCACGATCCACCTGACCAGCGAGGCGACCTGCTCGACCTGCCACGGGTCGGGCGCCAAGCCGGGCACCACGCCCCACACCTGCCCGCAGTGCAGCGGTCGGGGCGTGCTCGACGACAACCAGGGGTTCTTCAGCTTCTCCCAGCCGTGCCCCAACTGCGCCGGCCGGGGCTACCTGATCGACGACCCGTGCCCCACCTGCGGCGGCTCGGGGGTCGAGCACCGGCCCCGCGAGGTCAAGGTCCGCATCCCGGCCGGGGTCGACGACGGCCAGCGCATCCGCCTGCGGGGCCGGGGCGGCCCGGGGCGAAACGGCGGCCCGCCGGGCGACCTGTACGTGACCGCCCGGGTCACGCCCCACCGCCTGTTCGGGCGGCGGGGCGGCGACCTGACGCTGTCGGTGCCGATCACGTTCGCCGAGGCGGCCCTGGGCGCGGACGTCCGGGTGCCGACGCTCGACGGGGTGCCGGTCAAGGTGCGCATCCCCGCGGGCACGCCCTCGGGGCGCACGTTCCGGGTGAAGGGCCGGGGCGTGGCCTCCTCGGGGCGGCGCAAGACCGGTGACCTGCTGGTGACCGTCGACGTCGCCGTGCCCCCCGAGCTCAACGACGACGAGCGCGCCGCGGTCGAGGCCCTGGCCGCCGCCGCCAACGGCAAGTCCCCCCGGGCCCACCTGGGGGTCGAGGAAGGATGATGAGCCATGCCCGCCGACGGCCGTGAACCGACCCGTGCGGTCTACGTGATCTCCGTGGCCGCCGAGCTCGCGGGGGTCCACCCCCAGACCCTGCGCATCTACGAGCGCAAGGGCCTGGTCGACCCCGCCCGCACCAGCGGCGGCAGCCGCCGCTACAGCGACGCCGACATCGATGCGCTCCGCCGCATCCAGGAGCTGACCAACGAGGGCCTGAACCTCTACGGCGTCCAGCGGGTCCTGGAGCTGGAGGCCGAGGTCGCCCGCCTCCGCCACGAGCTGGCCGAGGTCCGCCGCAAGGCGGTCGAAGCGGTCGAGGACACCCACCGCCAGTACCGCCGCGACCTGGTCCCCCTCCGCCAGGCGGTCGCCCTCTTCGAGGCCCGCCGCCGCCGCACCCCGGGGGCGTAGCGCCCTACCACCCCGGCCGCTGCCGTCGTCCCGCAGCGTTTGGGGGCAAGGGGCGCGGGCGCCGGAGGTGAACGGGGCAGCCACAAGGCCGCTGGGGCGGCCTCGTCGTTCATGATGGGGGCGGCGCGGGGACTAGCGCATCGGGCTGTCAAGGGCCGGCCGCACGTCGTGCGGCCTCAGCCTTCGGCTGACCCTTGACTGCCCTCGGCCGCGGCTTCTCTGCCTGCTCAGCTAGTCCACGTAGAGCAGAGGTAGCCCTGCGACCGGGCGGACCTGGGAGCGGAGGCCGTCGAGCTCGCCCGGGGCCGGGGCCACCAGGAGCTCCACGCCGGTGCCCTGAAGGCGCCAGGCGATCTCGCGGAGCTGGCCCTTGGCCAGGCCGCCGGTGAGGATCACCGCTTCCGCACCCGAGGCGACCAGCGCGTCCGTGATCGCGGCGGGTGCGTCGCCCTCGGCCACCGGGATCGCCGGGTCGACCTCGGACTTGCCGTTGGTGCCGGCCACCACCAGCGCGTCGATCGGGGTGATGCCGGCGCCCGGGTGGTCTGCGAGCTGGGTCACCACCGCCTCGATCGTCCTGCGGGAGCCGGCGACGAGGGCGGTGCGGCGGGCGCGGCCCTGGCGGCGGGCCCGCCGCAGCACGACGCTCACCCCGGCGCGGCCCGCGATCGTGCACGCCACCGCCAGCGGGATCACCGCCACCAGCACACCCCGGCCCAGCATCTGGAGGTGCAGCACGTAGTACGTCACCGCCACCACGGCCAGCAGCTGCGCCCCCGCCCGCACGATCCGGGTCCACAGGCCCCGGGCGGCGCCGAAGGGCCCCACGTCGTAGGCGCCCGCCAGCGCCAGGATCACGAGCCACGTCGGCACCGTCGCCAGCGGCATGAGGCTGTACGGCAGCCCCAGGTCCCGGATGTGCAGCGTCACCGCGTCCGCGCCCAGCCACCACCGCTTGGCCACCAGCGTCGCCGCCGCCATGGCCAGGGCGTCCACCCCGACCAGCACACCCACATAGGTCGTCAACCACGCCGGCCGCGGCACCGGCGGCACCGGCACGGGGGCGGCGGGAGCCGGCTGGACGGCGGGCTCCGTGGCATCGACCGGTGCGACACCGCCGGGCGTGGTCGCCCGGAACGGCACGCGTGTGGTGGTCGACGTCGGCGTGTCCACGCTGCCCCCCAAGTCGGTCCCGCAGCCTTACCGATGGTAGCGACCTAGTGCCCAGCTCGCGCCAGCGCGCGCTGCTCGTCGATCGCCCGCCGGTAGATGTCGAGCAGCTGGGCGGTGGTGGCCTCGGGGCTGAACAGCCGGGCGTGGCGGTCCCGGCCGGCTGCGCCCCGGGCGGCCACGGCGGCGTCGGCGGCCGCCGCCTCGTCGATGGCCCGGGCAAGCGCCCCGGCATCGGTGCCCGTCACCCAGCCGGCGCTGTCGCCCACGACCTCGCCCAGCGCCCCCTGCCCGGTGGTGATGACCGGCCGGCCCAGCGCCAGCGCCTCGGCGGCCACCCGCCCGAAGGGCTCGTCCCACACCGACGGCACGACCACCGCCCGGGACTCGCCGATGTGGCGTGTGACCTCGTCCGCCGGCACCTGACCGACCCATGAGATGCGGGGATCGGCGTTCGCCGCCTCCCGCACGACGCCGGCCATCGGGCCGTCGCCGACGAACGTCAGCCGGGCGCCGTCGGCCTGCACCTGCCGCCAGGCGGCCAGCAGCAGGTCGATGCCCTTGTACGGCGCGAACTTGCCCACGAACACGAAGCCGGCGCACGCCGCGGCCGGGCTGACCGGCTCGGCGGGCTGCGGAGCCGGGATCGGGTTGTACTTGACGTGCACCCGCGCGGGGGCGAACCCGGCGTCATCGATCAGCCACGTCCGCAGCGTCTCGCTGATCGCCACTGCGGTGACGTGCGAGCGCGCCAGGCGCCGAAAGATCGACGTCGCCCCGGTGACCAGGGCGCTTGCGGTCAGCGACCCCCGGTAGCAGCGGTGGCGGACGCCGGGCAATCGCCACCCCGGGCGGCAGGACGTGCACGGGGCGCCGTCGCGGAACTGGGTGCCGTCGACGCACACGACCCGCATGTTCCGGACCGTCCACACGACCGGCACGTGCCGGTGGACGGCCCGCCACGGCACGCTGGCCGTGAACAGCGGGAACAGGTTGTGGATGTGGACGACGTCGGGCCGCACCCGCTCCAGCACCTCGTCGAAGCGCCGGGCAGCCGCCGGCGACCAGGTCGTCTCGGCCGCGGCCCGCAGCTTGATGGCCAGCCCGCCACCCATGACCTCGTCGTTGGAGGTCTCGTGCACGACCACGTCCGCGCCGGCAGCGCGCAGACAGTCGACCTCCTGGGCGACCGACACGTTCTCGCCCGACGGCGTGCGGGCCGAGTAGCGGTTGTGGACGACGAGTGTACGCACGGCTACCCCTGGTCCCTGACCTCTTTGTACAGGCGCACGAGCACCTCGGTGGTCACCTCAGGGCTGAACCGGGCGGCGTGACGGGCGTCGGCCGCCCGGCTGCGGGCCGCCACGTCCTCGTCGTCGACCGCAGCCGCCCCCAGGGCGGCGGCCAGGGCGTCGACCGTGGCCTCGACCACCCAGCCGGTGCTGTCGTCGACGATCTCCCGCAGCGCTCCCCGCCCGGTGGTGATGACCGGGCGCCCGTAGGCCAGCGCCTCGGCCGCCGTGCGCCCGAACGGCTCATCCCACAGTGCCGGGACCACCGCCACCCGGGCGGCGCGCAGCTCCTCGGCTACGCCCTCGGCCGGCAGGTGCCCGGCCCACCGGACGCGGGGGTCGCGGGCCGCGGCCGCGGCCACCTCCGGCCCGAGGTCGCCGTCCCCCACGATCACCAGCTCCGCGTCGACGTCCGTCCGGGCCCAGGCGTCGAGCAGCAGCCGCACCCCCTTGTACGCCGACAGCCGCCCGACGCACAGGAACCCGCGCTGGCCGGCGGCCGGCGGCACCGGGCCCACCGGGCTGGCAACGCCGTTGTACTTGACCCGCACAGCGTCCCTCGGGAAGGCCCCGGTGCCGGCCAGCCAGTCGGCCATCGACTCGCTGATCGCCACCGGCACCAACCGGTCGCGGGCGGCCTCCCGCCGGAACACGGTGGTGGCCGCGGTGACCAGGGCGCTGGCGCTGCGCGACCCGGCGTAACAGCTGTGCACGATCCCCGGCACCCGCCAGCCACGACGGCACTCGTGGCACGGGTGGCCGTCGCGGAAGTTGCCCCCGGCCACGCAGGCCACCCGCCGGTTGTGGACCGTCCATACCGTCGGCACGCCCCGGCGGGCGGCGGCGGCGGGCACGCTGGCGGTCAGCAGCGGGAACAGGTTGTGGACGTGGACGACGTCGGGCCGTGCCTGGTCGAGCACCTGCTCGAAGCGTCGGCCGGCGGGCACCGACCACACCGCGCCGATCCCGTCGCGCACCCGCGCCAGCGGCCCGACGTCGACCATCGCGTCGTTGGAGACCAGGTGGCGGACGACGTCGACGCCCGCCTCCGCCAGCCACCGCGCTTCGTCGTCAACCGCCATGTTCTCCCCCGACGGCGTGCGCGAGGAGTAGCGATTGTGGACGACGAGGACCCTCATGGTGCGGCTCCCGACACACGAGTGGACGGCAGGGGATTCGCACCTTACTCTTCGGTCACTAAGTGGTCGTCGGAGCGACCCGGGGAAGCTGGGGGCCGCCGTCATGGGGTGTTTTCCGCTTTGTGAGCAGGGACGCCTTTTGCCGCGGTCGCAACGTGGGGGAGGACACGTCGATGTGGCTCCGCGAGAACGATGCGCACACGGCTCGGACGGTGACTGTTGACCCCGCGCCCGTCTGCGGAGTGACGCCGAACGACCACGCGGAGCGGCGATCGCTCCGCGTGCTCGTGCACGACTTCGCCGGGCACCCGTTCCAGATCGACCTCAGCCGCGCCCTCGCCCGCCGGGGTCACACGGTCAAGCACGTCTACTGCGGGTCCTACGTCAGCGGGAAGGGCCGCTTCGACGACGTCGGCGACCCCAACCTGTCGGTGGTGGCGGTGCCCGCGGGCGAGTCGTTCGCCCGCTACGCGCCCGTGCGCCGCATCAGCCAGGAGGCGGCCTACGGCCGGCGCTTCACCCGGGTGGCGGCCGAGTTCCGGCCCGACGTGCTGCTCGCCTGCAACGTCCCGCTCGTGGCCAAGTCGGTGGTCGCCTCGTGGTGCCGGCGCTGGTCGGTGCCCTGGGTGTTCTGGCTCCAGGACCTCCACAGCGTGGCCATGACCGCCGAAGCCGAGAAGCGGGCCGGCCGCCTCGGCCGCCGGGTCGGCACCACCTTCGAGGCGCTGGAGCGCCGGCTGCTGCGCCAAGCGTCGGGCGTCGTGTCGATCACCGACGACTTCAGCCCCATGCTCGAGTCGTGGGGCGTCGACCTCCGTGGCTGCACGGTCATCGAGAACTGGGCTCCGCTGGCGGACCTGCCGCTGCGCCCCCGCGACAACCCGTGGCGCCGGCGCCAGGGCCTCGGCGACCGCTTCGTCTACCTCTACACCGGCACCCTGGGCCTGAAGCACCGCCCCGAGCTGCTCTACCGCCTGGCTCAGCAGCGGGTGGGC
>DATFRN010000067.1:0-3297 GCA_035263165.1 Acidimicrobiales bacterium
CTAGCCCTCCCGCAGCCGGTAGCGCAGAACCTTGCCGGTGGCCGTCTTGGGCAGGTCGGCCACCACCTCGTAGCGCCGGGGCCGCTTGTAGCCGGCCAGCTCGGCCTTGCACAGGGTCTCCAGCTCGGCCGGGTCGACCGCCTCGCCCGGGGCGGCGACGACGAAGGCGACCGGCCGCTGCACCCCCTGGTCGTCCCGGCGCCCGACCACCGCGGCCTCCAGCACCGTCGGGTGGGTGACGAGCGTCGCCTCGACCTCGGCCGGCGACACCCATTCCCCCGCCACCCGCAGCATGTCGTCGCTGCGGCCCAGGTAGGTGTAGTAGCCGTCGGCCGAGCGGGCGTACATGTCGCCGGTGCGCATGCGGAGCCCGGCGAAGCTGAACCGGGTCGCCCCCTGGTCGCACCAGTAGCCGAGCGCCATCGACTCGCCGCCGATCTCCAGGTGCCCCGGGGTGTCGTCGGCCACCGGCCCGCCGTCGGGGCCGACCAGCCCGACCTCGTAGCCCGGCACCGGCCGGCCCGAGGTGCCGGGCCGGATGGCGTCGGGGGCGTTGGAGATGAAGATGTGGGTCATCTCGGTCGTGCCGATGCCGTCGAGGATGCGCACGCCGAAGCGGTCCTCGAACCGGTGCCACGTCTCGGCCGGCAGCGGCTCGGCCGCGGAGACGCCCCAGCGCACGGAGGCGAACGTGTCGGCCGCCAGGTCGGAGGCGGCCAGCGCCGCGTAGAAGGTCGGGATGCAGAACAGCAGCGTCGGGCGCAGGGTGCGGGCGATCTCGCCCACCAGCGCCGGCGTCGGCGGCCGGGTCGGCTCGACGATCGCCGTCGCCCCCACCGAGAACGGGAAGGTGAGCGAGTTCCCCAGCCCGTAGGCGTGGAACATCGGCCCCACCGAGTAGCAGCGGTCGTCGGGCCGGACGCCCAGCACGGCCGCGGCGTAGGTCTCGGCCGTCGCCCGCAGGTCGCCGTGGCGGTGCATGGCCAGCTTGGGCCGCCCGGTCGATCCCGACGTGCACAGCCAGAACCCGGGCGACTCGTCCCACGACGGCCACGGGTCGCCGGCCGGGCCCGCCGGGTCGGCGCCGCCACCCCCGACCAGGGCGTCCCACTCGGGCGTGCCGGTCACGACCACCGTCTCCACCTCGGGGGCGGCGGCCCGCAGGGCGTCGAGCTCGCCGGCCCGCTCGGCCGACGCCACCAGCACCCGGGCCCGGCTGTTGGCCACCACCGCGCCCAGGTCGCGCCCGGGCAGGAGCGGGTTGACGGGGGCCGGCACCGCCCCGATCCGCAGCGCGCCCAGGAACACGTCGAAGAACTCGACCGAGTCGAGCATGACCATGGCCACCCGCTGCTCGGGCGCCACGCCGAGGCCGCGCAGACCCGCGGCGGTGGCCCGCACCTCGGCCAGCAGCTCGCCGTAGCTCACGCTGCGATCCCGCGTCACCACCGCCGGGTGGTCCGCCCGGCCGCCCTCGACGTTGCGGTCGAGGAAGTCGACGCAGGCGTTGTAGTCCGTGGCCATGGCCCCTCCTTGCGCACGGTCGTGGCCCATAGAGTGACCTCATGGCGATCACCTTCGCCACGGATCCGGGGTCGTACCGCCACTGGCGCCTGAAGGTCGACGGCGCCGTCGCCACGCTGGAGATGGCGGTGACGCCCGACGCCGGCCTGGGCGACGGCTACGAGCTCAAGCTCAACTCCTACGACCTGGGCGTCGACATCGAGCTGGCCGACGCCGTGACCCGGCTGCGGTTCGAGCACCCGGGGGTCAAGGCGGTGGTGCTGACCGGCGGGCTCGAGCGGGTGTTCTGCGCCGGCGCCAACATCCAGATGCTGGCGGGGGCCGGGCACGGCCACAAGGTCAACTTCTGCAAGTTCACCAACGAGACCCGCAACGCCATCGAGGAGGCGTCGGCGCACTCGGGCCAGGTGTGGCTGGCGGCGGTCAACGGCACCGCGGCCGGCGGCGGCTACGAGCTGGCGCTGGCCTGCGACGAGATCCTGCTGGTCGACGACCGGGCGACCGCGGTGTCGCTGCCCGAGGTACCCCTGCTGGCGGTGCTGCCGGGCACCGGGGGGCTGACCCGGGTGGTCGACAAGCGCCGGGTGCGGCGCGACCTCGCCGACCTGTTCGCCACCCGGGCCGAGGGGGCCAAGGGCCGCCAGGCGGTCGAGTGGGGCCTGGTCGACGCCGTCGCCCCGCCCAGCGGGTTCGCCGACCTGGTGCGGGAGCGGGCCGAGGCCCGCGCCGCCGCCTCCGACCGGCCCGACGGCGGGCCGGGGGTGGCTCTCGACGCCCTCGACCGCCGGGGCGACGGCGACGCCGTCCGCTACCCCCACGTCGACGTCGACCTCGACCGGGCGCTGGGCGCCGCCCACCTCACGCTGCGGGGCCCCGAGGGCGACCAGCCGGCGAGCGGCGACGACCTGGTCGCGGCGGGGGCGACGGCGTGGCTGGTGGCCGCCGCCCGCGAGCTGGACGACGCCCTGCTCCACCTGCGATTCGACGAGCCCGGCGTCGGCACCTGGGTGCTGCACACGACCGGCGACCCGGCGGCGGTGGCGGCGGCCGAGGCGGTGCTCGGGACCGAGCCCGGCCACTGGCTGGCCCGGGAGGTGAGGCTGCTGTGGGGGCGCACGCTCAAGCGGCTCGACCAGTCGGCCCGCACCCTGGTGGCGCTGGTCGAGCCGGGCGCCTGCTTCGCGGGGACGCTGGCCGAGCTGGCGCTGGCCGCCGACCGCAGCCTCATGCTCGACGGCGACCGGGACGGCGACGACGCCCCGCCGGCCACGCTGCGGCTCACCGCGGCCAACGACGGCTGGTACCCGATGGCCAACGGGCTGTCCCGGCTGGCCACCCGGTTCTGGGGCCGCGACGACGAGCTGGCCCGGGCCCGGGCGACGCTGGGCAAGGCCCTGGTGGCCGCCGACGCCGCCGTCCTCGACCTGCGGTTCAACGAGCCCGAAGTGGGGACCTGGGTGCTGGACACGGACGGCGACGCGGCCGCGGTGCTGGCGGCGGACGAGGAGGTCGGGGCGGACGGCTGGCTACCACGCGAGGTCCGCCTGTTCTGGGGCCGCACGCTCAAGCGGCTCGACGTGTCCGCCCGCACGCTGGTGGCCCTGATCGAGCCGGGCAGCTGCTTCGCCGGCACGCTGGCCGAGCTGGCCCTGGCCGCGGACCGCACGCTGATGCTGGACGCCGGCGACACCACGCTGGCGCTGACCTTGGCCAACGACGGCTGGTACCCGATGGCCAACGGGCTGTCCCGGCTGGCCACCCGGTTCTGGGGCC
>DATFRN010000068.1:0-18721 GCA_035263165.1 Acidimicrobiales bacterium
CCGCAGCGACCAAGCAATGCGCGCCACGGCATCGGAGCGCCTCGCGCAGTTGCTGGCCGGTCTGCAAGCTCCGTGGATCGTCTGCGGGGACTTCAACCAAGCCCCCGATTCTTGGTCCGCGAGTGCAGGCACAGCGGTCCCCACGTTGCAGCGCCCGACCTATCCGGCCGATCGGCCGGTCGAGGCGATCGACTACTGCCTTTTGGACGGCATCACCGCGGACGCCGAGGTCCTGAACTCGGACGCTTCTGACCACCTCCCACTGGTTGTGCGGACAGGACTGGGCTAGGTGCCGCCTACCCGATGGGTGGTCCGTCCTTCGCAGCAGGTGCCTCGACGAGATCGAGGCGCCCTGCCGTCGGGTGGGGACCCGCCAGTGGCCCCTCTGGACCGAAGGTGAGCGCCAGCTCGGATGTCGGGTCGAACCGCGGCCACGCAGGGCGGGAGGTGCCATTCGGGTCGCCGGTCTGCGCGAAGTTGCGCCAGTACGCCTGCATGACCTCGCCGACGGCCCGATCCGCTTCCGTCGGCGCGTACGGGTTCATCGTGGGCATCAGGTCCCAGCTCCGGAACAGGAAGGGCGCCTCGCCTCCGTGCGGAGCGCCGCGGAGCTGGCCACGGAGTTGCTCGGGCACGTAGTCGAAGTAGTAGAGGTACGTGGGGCACCCGACGGCGTCCATTCCCCTCGCCAGCCACCTGGACGGGGCGACGAACCCGGCGTCGCCGTAGATGTCGACGGTGACGTCCGTGGGGTCACGGTCGCCCGACGGGTCGTACAGCGTCTGGACTCGATCTGCATCGCCCCCGAGCCACGCCAACACCTTCTCGAGCGGTATCGGGAAGACCTGCATGAGCGTCCCCTCGAGGCTCGTGGCGCCGACGAGGTAGGGCACCTTCTGCTGCATCCCGTTGGCGAAGCCGACGTGCGGTCGGACGGGCACGCTGATCCCGTCGACCATCGGCATGGGCGCGTGGGTGGGGTCGAGTGCCATCTGCGCAACGACGTCACTCGGCAGCGCGCGCAACCCGGCGCCGTCCGCCTCGGCGGCACCGACGGACAGCGCCCACGCCTCGCCCTGCCGCTCCATCCACTCCCGATCGGGGAACGGGTGGAACCCGTTCGCAGACTCGGAGATGGCCTTCGCGAAGAGGCCATCGGCGAGCGCCGACACCATGAGCAGGTTCACCATGCCGGCGCCCGACGAGATCCCGAAGATGGTCACGTTCCCCGGGTCGCCGCCGAACGCAGCGATGTTGGCCCGCACCCACCGCAGACCCTCGAGGATGTCGAGCAACCCGTAGTTGGAGCTTGTCGCAGGATCCTCCGCGGTGAGCGCCGGATGGGCGAACTGGCCGAAACGGCCGATGCGGTAGTTGAGGGACACCAGGACGAACTCGTCGCCGAACAGATTACCCCGTTCGCCGAGATCGCCGGATCCGAACTGGTAGGCCCCGCCGTGGATCCAGAACAGGACCGGCAACCGAGCACCGGATCCGACCACGTCGGCCGATGCCCAGACATTGAGGTAGAGACAGTCCTCGCTCATCTCTGACCCATCCCGCAGGAGCGAGATCCCCCCGAGCGAGGGCTGGGGACAGGCTGCACCGTATGCCAACGCGTCGAGCGTGCCGTCCCACCGATGCACCGGCTCGGGTGCCCGCCACCGCAGGTCGCCGACGGGGGGCTGTGCGTACGGGATCCCGCGGAAGGCGGCGACGCCGTCCTCGGACAGGCCCCGTAGAGGTCCCGGTCCGACCGGAACGGTGATGTGCATGCGAATTCCTCCCCCTCATTGGCACGGACCGTGACGTCTCGCCGAGGACCGCCGCCGCCTGCGGCGGCGTGCATTCCCACAAAATGGTATCCTATATTTCACGACACCTGTGGTGGCGGCTGATACTGCGGGAGGGGAGACATGGCCGACATCTGCGGAGGCCTGAACGTCGTCGAGGTGGGGTCGGGCAGCATCGCCGCGGCCATCGCCGGGATGGTGTTCGCCGACGCCGGCGCCCGGGTCGTGAAGGTCGAGCCGCCCGGCGGCGACGGCCTCCGGATCGCGAACCCGAGCGGCTCCCTCGTGTGGAACCGGGGCAAGGAGTCGATGGTGGCCGACCTGCGGACACCCGACGGCCGGACCGCCTACCGCCAGCTCGTCGGCGGCGCCGACGTCGTCATCGAGGCCTTCGCGCCGGGGACGACGGACGGTTGGGGCGTCGGGCCCGACGCGCTGCGGGCCGACGATCCAGCGCTCGTGCACTGCTCGATCACCGGGTTCGGCCGCACCGGTGCCTACGCCGACCTCCGGGCGTACGACCCGATCGTCGCCGCCAAGGTGGGGGTGTGGGCCAGGGGTGCCTTCGGCTACCGCGACGGCCCCATCGTGTACCCCATGAACTGGGCGAGCTTCGGTGCCGCCATGCAGGCGGTCGCCGGCATCGCCGGCGCCCTGCTGGTCCGCGACCAGACCGGCCGCGGCCAGTCCGTCGACGCCACCCTCGTCGCCGGCCTCGACCCGATCGACTACTTCGTGTCGACCATCGTCCAGCTGAGAGCCAAGCAGGGCGAGCAGGCCGGCGGCGACGCCCGCGACGCCATGGCCGCCACCCGGTACGGCGTGCTGGCGGTCACCAGGGATGGCCGCTTCCTGCAGACCTCGACGCTGCTGCCCCACCAGGGCAAGGCCCTCTGCGAGGTCGCCGGCATCGGGCACGTGCTCGACGAGCCGCGCTTCGCCAAGCTGCCGATGTTCGACACCGCGGAGGACGCCCAGGACTGGGAAGACCTCCTGCTCGCCGCGTTCCGAGCGCACGACCTGGACCACTGGCTGCCGCTGCTCGAGGCGAGCCCGGACATCGCCTACGAGGTCGCGGTCACGAGCGAGGAGGGTCTGGAGCACCCGCAGATCGTCCACAACGGCGATGTCGTCACCGTCCGCGACGACCGTCACGGCGCGGTCCGGGAGGTGGGGCCGATCGGGCACTTCGATCGGACGCCGATGCGGCCCCGCGGGTCGGCGCCCGCGGTCGGCGCGCACGGAGCCCCGTGGGTCCGGTCGGCGCCGCCGACGGGGACCGCTGCAGCCCCTGCGCACCCGTTCGCCGGCGTCACCGTCGTCGAGTTCGGCTACTTCTACGCGATGCCCTACGCCACCGCGATGCTGGCGTCGCTGGGTGCCCGCGTGATCAAGATCGAGGACGCCAAGGGCGACCCCCACCGCGCCTCGTTCGGCCCGGAGGTCGCCAGCGCCAAGACCACGGCGGGCAAGGAGAGCCTGTCGATCGACCTGAAGACGGACGAGGGCCGGCGCATCGCCCAGGAGATCGTCGCCCGAGCGGACGCGTTCGTCACCGGCTTCCGGTCCGGCATAGCGGACAAGTTCGGGCTTGGCCACGACGAGCTGCGACGCCTCAATCCCGGGCTGCTCTACGTCCACGCCGCCGGCTACGGGACCGACGGCCCCAAGGCGCACCGTGCCCTGTACGCCCAGGCCGCCCAGGCGGTCGGCGGGAGCTTCGGGCGGCAGGTTGGGTACTGGTCGGACCCCGCCCGCAATCGTGACATGAGCCTGATGGAGGTCCAGGCGATCGTGTTGCCGCGCCTCGCCCATGTCATCGACGGCGACTCCAACGCCGCTCTCGCCCTGCTCGGCGCGCTGAGCCTGGGCCTCCTGCACCAGCAGCGCACCGGCGAAGGCCAGTTCCTGCGCACGTCCATGATCGGGGGGAATGCGCTCGCCTACTCCGACGACTTCTGTGCCTACGATGGCAAGCCACCCGTCCCCGGCTGCGACGAGGAGCAGTACGGGACGAGCGCGTTGGACCGCGTTTATCGGGCCGCCGACGGGTCGTGGGTGCAGGTGACGGTCCGCGGCGACCACGAGTTCCGGCGCCTGCTCGACGCGACGGGCCTCGCTGAGCTGGTCGCCGACAGCCGCTTCGCCACGAGCCAGGGCCGCCGCGACAACGACGAGGAGCTCACCGACCGGCTCGCCGCCCGGTTCAGGGACAAGCCGGCTGAGGAGTGGGAGTCGGTGCTGCGGGGCGCCCGGGTCGGATGCGTTGCCGTCCAGCTCCAGGGCCAGCCCGTGTTCACGAGCTTCGATCCCGTGCTGCGCGAGACAGGGCTCACCGTCGAGGTCGAGCACCCGCTGTTCGGCACGATGGTCCGCGCCGCGCCCGCGGTGAGGTTCTCGGAGAGCTCGGCTCGGGTCGCGCCGCCGTGTATGCGGGGCGAGCACAACCGGGCGCTCCTGGCGGAGCTCGGGTGGTCGGAGGGCGAGATCGCCGATCTCGAAGCCCGCGGCATCGTCATCGCGCCGGCGCCGTGACCCGATTCAGTTACCTCATTGAGGTCCGGGTATGTTCCGGGCCGTGACCGAGCCGATCGACCCCTGGCAGAACCGCGCCGTCGACCACCCGCTCGGCAGCGAGGCCTTCGGCCAGCTCGTCGTCGCGATGCGTGACGTGCAGGACCTGCTCGCCTCAACGGACCCGCCGGAGGAGGTCGTCGTCGCGGCTCGGGACACCCTCCGCGAGCTCGCGGACCGGCTGGCCCCCTGGGTCGCCGAGGAGAGGCGGGCGCCCGCCGGGAAGCGCCCCGACGACCCCGGCCGAGCACACCCCTTCCTCCCACCGTTCGTCCCCGAGGAGCGGACCGACACCGTCCTGCGCGGCCGTGTCCGCTTCGGGCGGTTCTATCTCGGCGGCAACGGCGCCGCCCACGGCGGTGCGATCCCCTTGCTGTTCGACGAGGTCCTCGGCGTGTTCCAGAACGGGGCAGGGCGACCAGTCGCCCGGACCGCCTACCTGCACGTCAACTATCGAGCGATCACGCCGATCGAGACCGACCTCACGGTCGAGGCCACCCTTGAGCGCGAGGAGGGCCGAAAGCGCTGGGCGACGGGCCGTCTGCTCCACGGTGACCGGGTGGTGGCCGATGCCGAAGGTCTGTTCGTCCAACTCCTGCCCGGCCAGCCGTGAGCATCCATGTACATCGCGCACCGACCGGTAGATTCATTGAGTGGCCGTTGCCCGAGATGACGCCGAGGTGACGACCAAGCTTGCGAGCAAGATCGCCCGCGAGCTCGAGGAAGAGATCCGCTCGCTGCAGTGGCCGGTCGGTGAGGTCCTGGGCTCAGAGGCCGAGCTGATCGAGCGCTTCCACGTGAGCCGCGCCGCGATCCGTGAGGCGATCCGCATCGTCGAGCACGACGGCGCCGCCACCATGCGCCGCGGTCCGGGCGGCGGACTCGTCGTGACCGCCCCCGACCCGACCGCCGTGGCCACCGCGGCGTCGATGTGGTTCGCATCCCGCGGGATCTCGGCCAGCGAGGTCCTGCACGCGCGTGACCCGCTGGTGCTGACCGCAGTGCGCGGCGCCGCCGAGAGCAGCGACGAGGACGGCGTGCAGGAGCTGGACGCCTTCGTCTCCGAGCTCCAGGAGACGGGCCGACTCGGACCGCGCGACTTCATCGAGATCGATGTCCTCATAGCCCGCATCAGCGGCAGCCCGGTCCTCTACCTCTTCATCAGCGCGCTGAGCGACGTCCTCACCAGCCGGCTGCTCGGCACCCGGACCCGGCTCGTCCCCCCGGTCGATCGCGAGAGTGCCGAGCTGCACCTCACGGGCTATCGGCGGGTCGCCGACGCCATCATCCGCGGCGACGGCGGCGAGGCCCAGGCGCGGATGGCGGCGATGCTCCGGGCCGCGGCCGCCCGCATGCAGGACCGGCCTCTCCGACCGCGGCGCAACGGCCCCGTGATCCCGGAAGGTCCGGGGAAGCTGGGCGAGCGGGTCGCGATGACCATCGCCGACGACATCGAGCGCAGCGGATGGCAGGAGGGCTCGGTGTTCGGCTCGTCGGCGGACCTCATGGAACGCTACGGCGTCAGCCTGGCCGTGCTCCGGGAGGCGGTGCGCATCCTCGAGCACTACGGCGCGGTGACGACCAAGCGCGGTCCGGGCGGCGGTCTGGTGATCATCAGACCTGATTGGCAGTCGATCGTGCGTGCGGCCGAGCTCGAGCTGGACCACGAGGGGGTGACCTTGCCCCAGCTGCTCGACGCGCGGGCCGCGCTGGAGATGGAGTCTGTGCGCCTCGCGGCGGCCCGCATCGACGACGAGGTCGCCGAGGATCTCCGGGCCGCCCTGGCGGCCGACCCGATCGGCAGCGCCAACCCGGCGGACTTCCACGAGGTGCACCGTCACCTGGCGACCGCGAGCGGGAGCCGACCCTTGGCGCTGTTCGTCGACGTGTTGACCGAGCTGACGATGGCGCACGTCCCACGGCGGCGGCGCTCCCAGAGCGAGCGCGACGCGATCTGGGCCGAGGTGTCCAAAGCCCACACCGCGATCGTCGATGCGGTGATCGCCGGCGAGGTTCCTCTGGCCCAGCGGCGGATGCTCCGCCACCTGGAGGCGACGATCGCAACCCTCGACTAGCGGAGCGCGGGACGCCGCCCCCTAGTCCTCCCCGGCGAGCTTGCGCTCCGCGACCAGCTCGAGGTGCCGGTCCATGAGGTTCTGCGCGGCGGCCTGGAGATTGGCGGGCGGCGCCGGCAGGGCGACCGGCCCGTGTTCCCGGCTCGGCAACGCGATCGTCGCGGTGCCGGGGCACGTCACCACGTCACGTTGGTTGGTCCCCCGCATCTCGATGTCGACCAGGCAACGCCCGTCCTCCACGCGCTTGCCGGTGACCTCGCCCGTGAGCACGTGCGTGTCGCCGATGTAGTTGAACTTCCGGATCTGGCTGCTCTGGCTGACGAGCCAGCCGTCGTCCCCCATCCAGTCGGTCATGAAGTGCGAGAGCCAGCAGTCGCGCATCACGCCGTAGTCGTAGGCCATCGGGTTGCCGATGGCCTGCGCCCAGGCGCTGTCCCAGTGGACCCGCTGGGCGCAGTCGGGCACGCCGTACTCGTTCTTCACGTAGAACGGCGCGATCCGCTGGCGGTTGCGGTGGGCGATCCGGTTCGAGCACGGCTCGTAGGGCACGTACCCGTAGCCACCCGAGTGGAAGACGATCATGTCCGTGGTGGTCAGCGGGCCCTTTGCCATCGGCTGCAGCGCGTCGCCGACAGCGACGTCCTCCCAGTAGCGGGGCGTCGGGCCGCGCACCTCCTCGGCGTCGTAGATCGCGTCGATCCGGGCGATGTCGTCGTCGCTGTAGGTCGCCGGTTCGATCGATCCGTACTTCCCGCGCTCCCTCGCGGTCTTCCGCTCGGTGTGGATCGCCAGCGTCCGGGAGATCGCCACGATCTCGGCCCGCTGGTTCATCTTCACGCTGGCATAGGTCACGAAGACCGAGCGCTCGGCGAACTCGGACCGCTTCTCCTCCACCGATTCGGTGCCACCGAAGCTGTACAGCTCGTCGCCCTCGACCAACGGCCGGTACCAGTTCCACGTGCTCCCCGACACGAACACGTGGATGCCCCGGAACGACGGCCGCTTCATCGGCTCCTTCGGCGGGTCCCCGTAGAGCGGGCGGTTCAACCCGATCGGGATCATCGGCGGAGCGATCTGCCCGCCCCACCGGGTCGAGCAGCCGTAGTCCTCGGAGGCGAACAGCGGGTTGTCGTCGCCGTAGCAGCGCGCGAAGTTGCGCATCGCGTCGTGCGTCGCTCGCGTGAGCCACTCGCGGTTGCCGGAGGGAGCCCAGCGGCCGACCAGAGCCTTCGCTCGTTCGATGTCCTCTTCCCGGAACTTGTAGTCGGTCGCCTTCTCGAACTCGGCAGACGTTGAGGCCATGGACATAATGAAACAGTATGCTGAAATGTCCCAATCTCGCCAGGAGGAACGGCCGGTAGTTCCTACAGCGCGAGCCGTTCGACAAGTTCGGGGCCGCTGACGATCTGGCCCGTGTAGCGCATCGGTTCCTCGCAGGTGCATAGATGGGCGATCGCCTGAGCCGGGACGGATGGCGGGATGGTGGCCGTCTCTTGGACGCCGGTCCGCGCGAACGTCGCCGCCATCGTCTCGGTGAGCACGAAGCCGGGGTCGACGCAAACGACCGCGATCCTGTGTGGCAGGCCCTCCTGGGCGATGACGTTGACCATGCGGTTGAGCGCCGCCTTGCTGGCACCGTAGGCGGGCCCGTTCTCCGGCAGGCCCGTGGAGCCGACGGGCTGCGGCGCGACCGGCCGCAGGAGCGAGGCGCCGGACGTCAGGTTGACGACGACGCCACCGCCGTTGGCCACCATCGACGGCCAGCATCCCTGGATCAGCATGAGCGGCGCGGTCACGTTGACCGCGAAGTGCTTCTCCCACTGCTCCCGGGTGAGGTCGGGCACATGGGTGAACAGCGTCCGCCCGACGGTGTAGGCGGCGTTGTTCACGAGGATGTCCACCCGTCCGAACCGGTCGAGCGCCGTCGCCACGATCCGGTCGAGGTCGGCCTGGACCCCGACGTCGGCCCGGACGACCACGGGATCCGCACCCACGGCCTGTAGCTCGTCGGCGGTCTGGCCCAGCGTCCCCGGTGTCGACGGGCGCTCCAGTTCGGTCCTCGCCGCGAGCACGAGCTGGACGCCCCGCTCTGCGAGCAGAAGGGCCGTCTGCTTGCCGATCCCCCGGCTCGCCCCGGTGACGATTGCCACTCGCTCCATCCGGCCAGTCTGCCGGAAAACAGTATTCTCATCCGGAAAACCCCGTTCCCCTTCCGGGTGGCATAGGGCGTGGTTACGGTCGTCTCATGAGCGATGTCATCCGTGTCCACTCAGCGGACTCCCACCTCATGGAGCCCGACGACCTGTGGGTTCAGGCGCTCCCGGCAGACCTCGCGGCGCGGGCGCCGCGCGTCGAGCGGGACGAGAAGTTCGAGTACGTCTACGTCGACGGCGAGCGGATGTTCCGCATGCTCAACTCGTTCGCAGAGGAGTTCCGCCCACCCGGCGCCTACGACATCGATCAGCGCCTCACCGACCTCGACCACGAAGGTGTCTGGGGCCAGCTGGCGTTCCCGTCCCGCGGCTTCTGGCTGTCGTCGCTGACCGACCCGGAGCTGGCCCGAGCGGCGTGCGGCGCCTACAACGACTGGGCCGCATCCGAGGTGATCCGCAGGACGCCCCGCGTCCTGCCGCCGGCCACCATCTCGACGGTCGACGTGGCCGACGCCGTGGACGAGCTGCACCGCGCGGTCGACCTGGGTTTCCAGGCCGCCTACCTGCCGACCTCCGTCCCGGCCGGGCAGGAGTACGGCCTCGACCTGTGGGAGCCGCTCTGGTCCGCGGCCGAGGAGGCCGGCGTCGTCCTCGCCTTCCACATCGGCACCGGGGCGAACCCGGTGCAGTACCGCGGGCCGGGAGGGGCGATCGTCAACTACTGGGAGACCTGCGTGCCCGGCCAGCGGGTGGTGACGCACCTGGTGGCGAGCGGGGCGCTCGACCGGCACCCCCGGCTCCAGGTCCTGATCGCCGAGGGCGGGGCCTCGTGGGTCCCGGCGCTCGCCGATCGGCTGGACGAGGCCTACCGGCAGCACGCCTCGGCCGTGCAGCCCAAGCTGTCGATGTTGCCGAGCGAGCTGATCTTCCGCCAGGTGTTCACGTCGTTCCAGCACGACGCCAGCGCCGTCCCGGCGGTCGAGGCCATGGGCTACACCAACGTGATGTGGGGCGACGACTACCCCCACCTCGAGGGCACCTACGGCCACACGCAGCAGACCCTCCACAAGCTGTTCGACGACGCCGCGGCCGAGACCCGCCGGCTCGTCACGATCGAGAACTTCGAGCGCCTGTTCGACGTCCCGCCGATCCCGGCTGCGTAGGCTCCGGTCCGTGACGACGGGCGACGACGCCGCGGAACGGCTCGTCGACGCCGCCTGGTCGGTCCTGGAGCGGACCGGGTTCGACGGGTTCAAGGTCGCCTCGGTGATCCGGGCCGCCGGCCTGTCGACCAAGACGTTCTACCGGCACTTCGAGAGCAAGGACGCGCTGCTGCTGGCCCTGCTGCTCGACGAGATGGCCCGCGCCGCGGCCGGCCTCCGGGCCCGGGTGGCGGCGGCTCCCTCGAACGCCGAGGCGGTGCGGGTGTGGGTCGCCGGCGTAATGCGGGCGGCGACCCGACCCGACCTGCGGCGTCGTGCCCGGCTGTTCTCGTCGCTGGGCGATGTCGCCGAGCGGTTCCCGGACGAGGTCGTCGCCGGCCGCCGGGCGCTCCTGGATCCCCTGGTCGATGTCCTCGCACGAGGCCGTGAGGCGGGCGAGTTCCCGCTCGCCGACCCGGAGCCGGACGCCGTCGCCATCTACCAGCTCAGCGGCGGCATGCTGCGGGAACTGCTCGACGGCACCGCACCGACCGACGCCGGCACCTCGATCGCGCAGGCCCAGGCGTTCGCACTGCGCGCCGTCGGAGCCCGTTGAGGCCGATGCCTGTCCTCGACCTCGTCGCGCTCGGCCAGGACGGCGACGGCCGGTACACGGCGGCCCACTGCCCGAGCAGCGGTGACCGGCTGCTCGGCAGTGGCGTCCTGGCTGCGTCGGTTACCGCCGCCGCGGCGACGGTCGGCGGCCACCTCACGCCGGCGGCCCTCCAGGCCACGTTCGTCCGGGCGGGAGCGCGGACCGATCCGGTCGTACTCGACGTCAGCCACGAGCACGACGGCCGGCGGGCGGCGACACGGCGGGTGGCCGCGTCACAGGCGGGCCGGGCCATCGTCGTCTCGTCGGTCCGGTTCCATCAGGACGCACCCGACGGACAGGGCTGGCAGCCGGCCCGGCCCGCGGGCGTGGTCGGCCCGGACGTGGGCCGTGCCGAGGACGCCGCGGTCGGGTCGCTCGAGCTGCTGGACGACTTCGAGGTCGTCGCCGCGGTCGAGTCGCCGCCTCGCCCGGTGATCCACCCCTACTGGGTGCGGGCCCGGTCACGCCTGCCGGACGATCCGGGCGTCCATGCCGCGTTGGTCGCCTTCCTCACTGACATCGGCGTGAGCGGGTCGGCCCTGGCTCCAGGCACCCGGATGCGGGATCGCCTGGCCGCCAGGTCGCTCGACCATTGCCTGTGGTGGCACCGCCGAGCGCGGGTCGACGACTGGCTGCTCGTCGACGCGTCGTCGAGCGTCAACGCCGGTGGACGCGGCCTGGCCCGGGGCGAGGTGTGGTCCGCCGACGGCGCCCTCGTCGCCTCCTTCGCGCAAGAGGTGCTTCTGGGCGTGGACGCGGGGCACGAGGACAAATAGTATCCTGATCTATGGACTTCGCCTGGTCGCCTGAGGAGGAGACCTACCGAAAGGAGATCCGGGCCTTCCTGGACGCGGAGCTGCCGCCGGACTGGACGACCCGCCGGCGCCGACCGGACAGCGACGAGCAGGTCGCGCGCTCCAAGGACTTCTGCGGCAGGCTCGCCGAGCGGGGGTGGCTCACCCCGCACTGGCCGAAGGAGCACGGGGGCCGGGACGCGCCGGCCTGGCAACACATGATCCTCGGCGAGGAGCTGTGGTCGATCGGCGAGCCCCGCGGTCCGCAGTACATGAACGTGAACTGGATCGGCCCGTCGATCATGGCCGCCGGCACGGACGACCAGAAGCGCTACCACCTCGGCCGGATCTCGCGGGGTGACGTGATCTGGTGCCAGGGGTTCTCCGAGCCCGACGCCGGATCGGACCTCGCGTCGCTGAAGACGCGGGCCCAGCGCGACGGCGACGAGTACCTCATCAACGGGCAGAAGATCTGGACGTCGTACGCCAACGCGGCCGAGTTCTGCTACCTCCTCGCCCGCACCGACCCCGACGCCCCCAAGCACAAGGGGATCTCCATCTTCCTCGTGCCGATGACCACGCCGGGGCTCGAGGTCCGGGACGTGCACGCCGTGGTAGGCGAGCACGCGTTCCATGAACTGTTCTTCACCGACATGCGCGTCCCGGCCAGCACCAGGCTGGGGCCTGAGAACGAGGGCTGGGGCATCATCCGCTCGGTGCTGTCCCACGAGCGGGTCGGCGTTCCCCGCTACGGCCGCGCCATGTTCCAGCTCGGCCTCATCGCCTCCTGGGCGAGCGAGCGCGGCCTGCTGGCCGACCCGGGCGTCGCCGAGCGACTGGGCCAGGCGCAGGCGGCGTGCGAGGCCGCCCGCGCCCTCGTGTACAAGGTGGTCGACGAGCGGGCCAAGGACGTGCCGCCGAGCCCCAACGCCTACGTGGCGAGGGCCGCGATGGTCCAGGCCGAGTGGGCGGTGGGTGAGGCGGGCATGGTCGTCATGGGCCCGGACGGCCTCGAGCTCGACACCGTCGCCGACGACCAGTTCCGGTTCGGCATGACGGCGGGTGTGGCCGCCGGGACCTACGAGGTCCAGCTCAACCTCATCGCCGGCCTCGCCCTCGACCTCCCCCGGAGCTGACGTGGACTACGACCTCGATGCAGACCAGGAGGCGCTGCGCGGCGCGGTCGCGACGGTGCTGGCACGGCACGCCGGACCGGCGCGGGCCAAGGCGCTGTCGTCGTCGGAGGCCATCGACGACGACCTGGCCGGGGCGTTGGCCGATGCGGGGTACCTCGACCTCCTCGGAGACCCGGACGCCGGGCCGCTCGCCGCCGAGCTGGTGGTCGAGTGGGTCGCCGCGGCGGCCGGCATCGTGCCCGTCGCCGCCCGGGCGCTCGTCGGCCCGGCCGTGCTCGACGGTCAGCTCCCGCCGACGATGACCGTGATGGTCGAGGGCGACCGGGGACCCGTCCGGTTCGCCCAGGCGGAGGCCGTCCTCGTCGTCGGTGAGAACGACGCACGGCTGATGCGCCTGGCCCCGGGGGCGCTGGAGCCGGTCGCGACCATGTACGGCTACCCGATGGCCCGGGTGTCGCTGGCCGGCGCCGAGGTGCTCGACTCCGGCCCGGCCGAGCAGGCGCGGCGCTGGTGGCGGGTCGGCCTGGCGGCCGAGATCGCCGGCACCATGCGGGCGGCGTTCGACCTGACGCTCGCCTACCACAAGCAGCGGGAGCAGTTCGGGCGACCCATCGGCTCCTTCCAGGCACTACAGCACCGGATGAGCCAGGTGTACGTCCGCTGTGAGGGCGCAGCCTGGTTGGCCCGGGAGGCGGCGTTCCACCGCGCCGGTGGCGAGCGGGCGGCCGCCGCCGCGGCCTACGCCGCAGCGGCGGCCGGGACGGTGTGTGCCGAGCTGCACCAGATGACCGGCGCCATCGGGTTCACCCGGGAGTACGACCTGCACGTCTGGACGCTCCGCCTCCAGACCCTGCGGCTCGAGCTGTCCGGCGCCGGCGGGCACGCCCGCGCCCTCGCTACCGCTCGCTGGGTCACTCCGCGCCCGTCGTCCAGCGGGGCTGGCGCCGCTCGCTGAAGGCGCGGGGCCCCTCCGTGAAGTCGGGGTGCATCCAGTGCATGCGCAGGAGGGTGTAGCCGTACTCCACGGCCTGCGTATACGGCATCTCGACCGAGCTCCAGACCGCCCGTTGCGACAGCGACACCGCGTTGGGCGAGTTCCGGCAGATGTCGGTCGCGATCTCGCGAGCGGCGTCCAGTGCGCCGCCTGGCGGGGCCAGCTCGTCGACGAGACCGAGCTGATATGCCCGGTCGGCGGTGAGCCGGAAGTTGCGACCCTGCAGCGTCATGCGGAGCGCGGTGCCCAGGGGCAGGCGCTTCGCCAGCCCGATGTTCTCGATCGCGCCGACCATCCCGACGTTGACGTGGGTGTCGACGAAGGTGGCGCTCTCCGCGGCGACGATGATGTCCGAGTCGACGACGAAGTGGAGACCGGCCCCGGCGACCAGGCCGTTGACGGCACAGATCGTCGGCTTCCAGATGCCGTTCTGCCTCGACGACAGCCGGACCTCCTGGGCGGCCGATCCGTACCCGCCCCGGACGCCGCCGCGGGCCGCCACGCGGTCGACGTCGGCGCCGGTGCAGAAGTGACGGTCGCCGGTACCGGTGATGATCACGCAGCGGATGTCCGGGTCGTCGCGGATCTCGTCCCACATGGGGACGAGCGCGTCGCGGATCTCCTGGGTTAGGGCGTTGCCGCGTTCGGGGCGGTGGAGCGTGATCGTCGCGATGTGGTCGCGCGTGGCGAACAGCACCTCGTCGGTCACCGGTCCACCACCGCCAGCACCCGGGGGAACACCGCGTCGGCCAGGCGACGGCGGTGCCACGACGGCGTCCCGAACCAGGCCTCGTCCAGCTTGGCGCGCTTGAGGTACAGGTGGGCGTCGTGCTCCCAGGTGAAGCCGATGCCGCCGTGGACCTGGATCGCCACCGCGCAGACATCTGAGCATGCCGGCCCGGCATAGGAGGTCGTGACCGCGGCCGCCAAGGTCGCGTCCTCGGGACCGTCCAGCGCCTCGGCTGCCACCGCCACCGCGGCGCGGCTCCCCTCGACGGCGACGGCCATGTCGGCGCAGTGGTGCTTCACCGCCTGGAACGACCCGATCGGCCGGCCGAACTGCACCCGATCCTTGGCGTAGCCAGCGGTCAGCTCGAGCATCCGCTCGGCCGCCCCGGCGGCGTCGCAGGCGACGGCGATGGCGCCGACCGCGGCGAGGCGCTCGATGGCCCGCACGGCGCTCGGTCCCGGCGCGCACAGCAGGCTGGCGGGGTCGACGACACTGTCGAGCGTCAGCCTCGACAGCCGCCGGGTCGGGTCGATGGTCGGCGTCGCCTCGCACGTGACGCCGTCGGCGGTCAGGTCGACGGCGACGAGCGCCGGCGTGCCGTCGTCGGCCCGGGCCGCAACGAAGCCGGTGTCGGCCCCGGCCGCGTCCGGCACGAATGCCGTCGTCCCGCGCAGCCGTATCCCCGTCCCCGCGTGCTCCCAGGCGACGCCCAGCCGGCGGGGATCGACCGACCCGCGGTCGTTGGCGATCGCCACGGTCGCCCGCCGGTCGCCCGCGACCAGCGACGGCAGGAGATCGGCGCGCAGCTCGTCGTTGTCGCACGCCATCAGGGCGGTCGTCCCGAGCACGGCGCTGGCGAGGAACGGGCCGGCCGTCAGGTGACGGCCGAGCTCGTGCAGGACGACCGCGACGTCGGCATAGCCGGCGCCACCTCCTCCGTACGCCTCCGGGACGTGGATGCCGGTCCAGCCGAGCTCGGCCAGCCGGCGCCAGAGCTCCTCGTCGTAGCCGGCCGGGTCGTCGAGGAGGGACCGGACCGCCTCCGAGGACGAGGCCCGGTCGAGGAGATGGCGAACCGCGGCCCGCAGGTCGTCCCGCTCGGCGTCGGTCAGCGTGCTCATCGGGGCAGCCCGAGCATCCGCTCGCCGATGATGTTCCGCATGATCTCGTTGCTGCCGCCCGCGATCGTCCAGCTCCAGGAGTTGATGTAGTCGAGCATCCAGTTGCCGCTCTCCCAGCCCGCGGGCGGGAGCAGCGGGCGATCCAGCTGGGCCGGAAGGCCCTGGATGTCCGTGGCGTCACGCATCAGGCCCTGCAGGAGCTCGCTGTACATGAGCTTGATCACCGACGAGGTGGCGCCGACGTCGACGCCGCGGATGACGCCGTCGATCATGTCGTTGATGAGGTAGCGCAGGACCAGCGCCTCGGCGTAGCGGGCGGCGAGCGTCTCCCGCACCGCGGGGTCGTCGCCCGCGGCCTGCCCGTCCTCGAGCGGCCAGGTGCCGGCGTCGGCGATCACGCGCTCGACGCCGTTGCGGCGCAGGAGCTCGGCCAGCCCGAGGATGACGACCGCCCGCTCCGAGGCGAGGCTCGTCTGGGCGACGGTCCAGCCCTCGTTCTCGGCGCCGATGCGGTGCTCGACCGAGACCACGACGCCATCGAGGAACGTCTCGCAGAACTCGGCTGCGCCGGTCGCCTGTCGCAGCGGACGCACCTCCACGCCGGGCGCATGCATGTCGACGACCAGGTAGGTGATGCCCTTGTGCTTCGGTGCATCGGGGTCGCTGCGGGCGAGCAGGATGCACCAGTCGGCCTCCATGGCCACGCTCGTCCAGACCTTCTGGCCGGTGACGACGTAGTGATCGCCGTCGCGCACGGCTCGGGTCTGGAGGCTCGCCAGGTCGGATCCGGCGTTGGGCTCGGAGAACCCCTGACACCAGACCTCACCGTCGAGGATGCCCGGGAGCCAGTGCCGGCACTGCTCGTCGGTCCCGGCATGGATGATCGCCGGCGCGGCGTTGTAGAGCGCCACCTGGTAGAGGCCGTTGCGGGGCGCGTCGCCCCGAGCCAGCTCCTCGGCCAGAACCACCTGCTCGGCGACGGTGAACCCGCCACCCCACTCTTTGGGCCAGTGGGGCGCCAGCCAGCCGGCGTCTCGGAGCTGCCCGGCCCACCAGCGCCCGAAGGCCACGAACTCGTCGTGGCCGGCCCCACGCTGCGTCTCCCGCCAGTCGGGCGGCACGTGCGTCCGGCACCAGGCCCGCACCTCCTGGCGGAACGGTTCGAGCGCGGCGAGCTCCTCGAGCATCTACTCGGCGGGCGGGCTAGGGACGTGCGGGAACAGCTCCCGGAAGGCGCCGATGCGGATGCGGTGGCTGACCTCCGGGGTCACGTCGTCGAAGAGCTCGTGCAGCGTCTTCTGGGTGTGCCCGAACGTGCCCTCGATGTGGGGGTAGTCGCTCCCCCACAGGATGTTGCGGTACCCCATCGCCCACATCGCCGCCGGCGCGGACTCGTCGTGCTGGAACGAGGTGTACACCTGGTCGTAGAGGATCTCCTTCGGCAGCCGCGACAGCACCGGCCGGACGAAGGTGGCGTGCTGCCGGTAGCCCTCGTTCATGCGGTCGCCGAGGAAGGGCACCCAAGTGGCGCCGCCCTCGGAGATCAGCACACGCAATCCGGGGTGGCGGTCCAGCGCCCCCGACGACACCAGCTGGGTCGCGACCCGCTGGCCGCCGTAGGTCGTGTCGACGTAGTTGAGCACCGCACCGCCCGGACCCCGGAACCTCACCGGCCCGTCGTCGCCACCGTCGGTGCCGATGTGCACGCCGAGCACCATCCCGGCCGCCTCGCACGCGGCCCACAACGGCTCCCAGTCGTCACGGTTGAGCGCCGGCATCCCGTCGGGGAGCCCCGTCGGCAGGCTCACGCACCTCAGCCCGATCTCGGCCATGTGCTCGACCTCGGCCACGGCGTCGTCGATGTCGAGCAGCGGGACCGACGCGGCGGGAACGAGACGGTGCCCCGACTTCTCGGCCACCTCGCTGGCCACGTACTCGTTCTGGAGGCGCGTCACCTCCCGGATCATGTGGCGATCGCTGAGCAGCGACTCCCACAGCCCGAGCGACGCGTAGACCACCTCACCCCACACGCCCTCCTGGTCGAGGTCAGCCAGCCGACCCTCGAGCGACTTCGCGCCCCGCTCGCTGACGAGGTCGCCGATCGTCCTGCCCGACTTGTCCGTCTTGGTCAGCAGCTTGGGGAGCTTGCGACGGAACGTCCGGCCATCGACGTGGACCGTCTCGAACTCGCCGTCGGCGTCCTTGACGCTGCGCGGCATGCGCTCGGCGAGGTCGCTCGGGAGGATCTCGCGCCAGCGCTCGACTTCGCCCGTCGCATGCGAGTCACCGGAGTTGGCCCACAGCTTCGTCACCATGGGCCAAGTCTAGCCCCGTCGGCGGATTGAGGATGCTAAATTGCGATCGATGACCGACGACACGCCGACTGCCGCAGCCGTCCGGACGGGTCTCCAGGACGAGGCCGCCGCGCTGACCAGCGACCACCCGCAGCCGTTCCACAACGCCAAGCTGGCGAGCGGCATCGAGGACGTCATGCCCGGTCTCGTCACGCTCCGGAAGATGGCCGACATCCAGGCGCTGACCCGGTCGCGTGCGGTGCGGCAGTTCGGGACGGGGGCCATGGCCGACCTGCTGTCGAGCGCCGGCGACGGCCTGGGGCTGGGTGGACACCACGTGGCGATCCCCCTCGAGCTCGACGGCGCCGATCACACCAAGTGGCGCAAGATCCTCGACCCCGTGTTCGCCCCGAAGAAGATCGCTGCACTCGAGTCCCGCGTGCGGGACCGCGCCAACGAGCTGATCGATCGGTTCATCGAGCGCGGCGAGGCCGACGCCTACGCCGAGTGGTGCGATCCGCTGCCGTCGTCGATCTTCCTGTCGATCATGGGCATCCCGCAGGCGGAGCGGGAGCACTTCATCGGCTTCAAGAACGTCATCATCCCCGGCGACTCGACGGCGCCCCGCGACCCGGCCGAGCGACACGCGGCCTACACCGACTGCGAGGAGTGGTTCGCCGCCGAGTTCGATCGCCGGGAGCGCAGCGGCGACTACGGCGACGACATCATCGGGTGGCTCCTCCAGGTTGAGGTCGACGGCCGCCGCATCACGCGCGACGAGCTCCACGGGATCTGCAACCTGCTCATGATCGCCGGCCTCGACACCGTCGCCGCCTCCCTGTCGTGCATCCTCGCCCACCTCGCCCGCCGGCCCGACGAGCGGGACAGGATCCTCGCCGATCCGTCACTGTGGCCGGGCGCGATCGAAGAGCTCATGCGGTTCGAGTCGCCGGTGACCCAGGGCTTCCGCCACGTCGTCGAGGACGTCGAGCTACCGAGCGGCACCCTGAAGGCGGACACCAACGCCATCGTGTGGTGGGCCGCAGCCAATGTCGACCCGGAGGCGTTCGAGGAGCCGCTCGACGTCCGGCTCGACCGCTCCCCCAACGCCCACATCTGCTTCGCCAGCGGCTGGCACCGGTGTCTCGGATCGCATCTGGCTCGCATGGAGCTGCGGGCTGCGCTCGACGTGTGGCACAGCCGCATCCCGGACTACCGCCTCGCCGAGGGCGCCGAGCTGACGTACTCGGTCAACCCGCG
>DATFRN010000069.1:0-31683 GCA_035263165.1 Acidimicrobiales bacterium
CAACTCCGGCACCGACATGACCGCCCTGGTCACGGTGACCGCCCGCACCGGGCCCGGCGAGATCTCGGCGATCGTCGTCCCGGCCGGCACCCCCGGCCTCACCGTCCAGCCGCCCTACCGCAAGATGGGCTGGCACGCCTCCGACACCCACGGGCTCACCCTGGCCGGCTGCCGGGTCCCCGAGGACCACCTGCTCGGCCCGCGGGGCCGGGGTTTCGCCCAGTTCCTGGAGATCCTCGACGAGGGCCGCATCGCCATCGCCGCCCTCGCCGTCGGGGTGATCCGCTGCTGCCTGGAGCAGGCCACCGCCTACGCCGGCGAGCGCCAGGCCTTCGGCCGGCCCATCGGCACCAACCAGGCCGTCGCCTTCGCCTGCTCGGACCTGGCGGTCATGGCCGAGAACGCCGCCCTGCTCACCTACCAGGCGGCCTGGCTGCGCGACACCGGCCGGCCCCACAAGCGCCAGGCGGCGATGGCCAAGCTCTACGCCACCGAGTCGGCCGTCAGCGCCACCCGCATGGCCACCCAGGTCTTCGGCGGCTACGGGTTCATGGACGAGACCCCGGTCGCCCGCCAGTACCGGGACGCCAAGATCCTGGAGATCGGCGAGGGCACCAGCGAGATCCAGCGCCTGGTCATCGCCCGTGACCTGGGGTTGCCGGTCGGGTGAGCGGGGCTGCAAGAATGGCTCTCCCGTGAAAGGCCTCATCCTCGCCGGCGGCACCGGCAGCCGGCTCCGCCCGATCACCCACACGAGCGCCAAGCAGCTCGTGCCCATCGCCAACAAGCCGATCCTGTTCTACGGCATCGAGGACATGGTCGAGGCCGGCATCAAGCAGATCGGCATCGTCGTCGGCGGCACCGGGGCCGACGACATCGTCGAGGCCGTGGGCGACGGGTCCCGGTTCGGGATCGAGATCACCTACATCCCCCAGGCCGCCCCCCTGGGGCTGGCCCACTGCGTGCTGATCTCCCGCGACTTCCTCGGCGACGAGGACTTCGTGATGTACCTGGGCGACAACATGCTCCAGCAGGGCCTGGTCGAGTTCACCGAGGGGTTCGAGGCCGCCCGCACCCTGGCCGCCGCCCCCCGGCTGGGCGAGGACGGCTTCGCCGGGCCGTCGGCCCAGATCCTGTTGGCCAAGGTCGACGACCCCCGCCAGTTCGGCGTGGCGGCCCTCGGGCCCGACGGCGAGGTCGTCCGCCTGGTCGAGAAGCCCCAGGACCCGCCCTCCGACCTGGCGCTGGCGGGCGTCTACCTGTTCGACCGGCACATCCACGAGGCGGTGGCCGCCATCGAGCCCTCGGGCCGGGGCGAGCTCGAGATCACCGACGCCATCCAGTGGCTGATCGACAACGGGCACCGGGTCAACCACGAGGTGCTCCAGGGCTGGTGGATCGACACCGGCAAGAAGGACCCCCTGCTGACCTGCAACCGCCTGGTGCTGGAGGCGATCGTCCCCCGGACGGAGGGCTCGGTCGACGCCGACTCGCTCATCGAGGGCCGGGTGGTCATCGAGGCCGGGGCCGAGATCGTCAACAGCCGGGTGCTCGGCCCGGTCATCATCGGCGCCGGCACCCGCATCGTGAACAGCTACGTCGGCCCGTTCACCTCCGTGGCCGAGGACTGCGAGATCCGCGGCTCCGAGCTGGAGCACTCGGTGGTGCTGACCCGCAGCCGCATCGTCGACGTGCCCCGGCTCACCGACAGCCTGATCGGGCGGGACGTCGAGGTCACCCGCTCGCCCCGCCGGCCGCGGGCCCTCCGCCTGATGCTGGGCGACCACTCGGTCGTCGAGCTGCACTGACCGCCCCGACCCGCCCCCGAGGAGCACTGCCGTGGCCACCATCGTTCCCTCCGACGTGATCGACGGCGTCGTCGTCGTCGAGCCGGACATCCACGGCGACGAGCGGGGGATCTTCATCGAGACCTACCGGCGCCAGTGGTTCCCCGGCGGGCGGGAGATGGTCCAGGGCAACCGGGGCGACCGCCGGGCCGGGGCCGTGGTCGGGCTGCACTACCACCTGCACCAGGCCGACTACTGGTACGTGCCCTACGGCCGCTGCCGCGTCGTGCTCCACGACCTGCGGGAGGGCGGGCCCACCGACGGCAAGACGCTCACCATCGACCTCGGCAGCGGGCCGGGCACCCCGGCCGTCGACCACGACCACCGGGGCGTGTACATCCCGCCCGGCGTGGCGCACGGCTTCGCGGCGCTGACCGACATGACCATCACCTACCTGGTCGACGGCTACTACAACCCGGCCGACGAGCTGGGCGTGGCCTGGGACGACCCGCTCGTCGGCGCCGACTGGGGGGTCGGCGACCCCGTGCTGTCCGAGCGCGACCGGAACAATCCCAGCCGGGCCGACCTGCCGCCGGGCCGGCGGCCGTACCCGTCGCTGCGGACGGGCTGAGGAGGCACAGCCATGCGGCAGTTCGTCACCGGCGGGGCCGGGTTCATCGGCTCCAACTACGTGCGCTGGGTCCTGGCCAACACCGACGACCAGGTGACCGTCTTCGACGCGCTCACCTACGCGGGCAACCTGTCGACGCTCAAGGACGTCGACGACGATCCCCGCTACCGCTTCGTCAAGGGCAACATCTGCGACCCCGGCACGCTGGAGGACGCGATGGCGGGCCACGACGCCGTGGTCCACTTCGCGGCCGAGAGCCACGTCGACCGGTCGATCGCCGGCCCCGACGACTTCGTCATCACCAACTGCTTCGGCACCAACGTGCTCATGGACACCGCCCGGCGGCTGGAGATCCCCCGGGTGATCCACATCGGCACCGACGAGGTGTACGGCTCGGTCGAGGTGGGGTCGTCCAAGGAGACCGACCCGCTGGAGCCCCGGTCGCCCTACTCGGCGTCCAAGGCGGGCTCCGACCTCATCGCGCTGTCGTACCACTCGACCTACGGGCTGCCGGTCTCGGTGACCCGCTGCACCAACAACTTCGGGCCCTACCAGTTCCCGGAGAAGGCGCTGCCGCTGTTCGCCACCAACCTCATCGACGGCCTGCCCATCCCGCTGTACGGCGACGGGCTCAACCAGCGCGACTGGCTGTACGTCGACGACCACTGCGCCGGCGTGGCCCTGGTGCTGGCCGAGGGCGAGGCTGGCGAGATCTACAACATCGGCGCCGGCAACGAGACCCCCAACCGGGTGCTGGTCGACAGGCTGCTGGGGCTGTTCGGGGTGGGGGAGGAGAAGGTCGAGTACGTGCGGGACCGGCTCGGCCACGACCGGCGCTACTCGGTCGACATCGCCAAGATCACCGCCCTCGGCTGGCGCAAGCAGCGCACGCTGGACGAGGCGCTGGAGGAGACGGTGGCCTGGTACCGGGCCAACGAGTGGTGGTGGCGGCCGCTGAAGGAGCGGGCGGGGATCATCTAGTGCGGGTCTTGGTCACTGGCGCGGGGGGCCAGCTGGGCTGGGACCTGGCCGCCCACTGCAGGGCGCAGGGCGACGACGTCACCGCCGCCGACCACGCCGCGCTCGACGTGGGCGACCGCGACGCCGTGTACGGGGCGATCACCTCGCTGGCGCCCGACGTCGTGCTGCACGCCGGGGCCTACACGGCGGTCGACGCCTGCGAGACCGAGGTCGACACCGCCTACCGGGTCAACGCGCTCGGCACCCGCTGGGTGGCCGACGCCAGCCGGCGGGTGGGGGCCCACCTGGTCTATGTGTCGACCGACTACGTGTTCGACGGCACCAAGGCGGGGCCCTACGTCGAGTGGGACCGCACCGGCCCGGCGTCGGTCTACGGGGCGTCCAAGCTGGGCGGCGAGCTGGAGGTGGCGGCCCACGCCCCCGGGGCGTCGGTGGTGCGGACGTCGTGGGTGTGCGGCGAGCACGGCGCCAACATGGTCCGCACCGTGCTGCGCCTGGCCGACCGGCCCGAGCTGGCCTTCGTCGACGACCAGCGGGGGTGCCCCAGCTTCACGGCCGACCTGGCGGTCGGCATCCGCCGCCTGGCGGCCGCCCGGGCGCCGGGGACCTACCACATGACCAACCAGGGGGCGGTGAGCTGGTACGAGTTCGTGCGGGACGTGCTCGCCGCCGCCGGCCACGACCCGGACAAGGTGCGCCCGATCACGACGGCCGAGCTCGACCCACCCCGCCCCGCCCCCCGGCCGGCCAACTCGGTGCTCGACAACGCCGCCCTCCGCCTGGCCGGCTTCCCCCTCCTCCCGCCCTACCAGGAGCCCCTGTCCCGCCTGGTGGCGGCGCTGCAGGGCGGCGGCTAGCGGCGGCGGCCAGCCCGCGAGCGTGCGCCGGGCGTAGGTGATCTCGAACGGCCGCCGGCAGTCCGGTGCGTTGGCGTCCCAGATCGCACGGGTATCCGGCCTGTCCCCGGGCGACAGCGTAAGGTCCGGCCGTGGGACTCGAGGTGGCCGGTAGCCGGGTGCTGGTGACGGGGGCGTCGTCGGGCATCGGCGCCGCCACGGCGGTGGCGCTGGCCGAGCGGGGCGCGACCGTCGGGCTGGTCGCCCGCCGGGCCGACCGGCTCGACGCCGTGCTGGCGCGGTGCCGGGCGCACGCCCCGGGCTCGCAGCGCTGGGTCGTGGACCTGGCCGACATCCCCGCCGTGACCCGCCTGGCCGGCGAGGCCTGGGACGCCCTCGGCGGGCTGGACGTGGTGGTCAACAACGCCGGCATCCCCCTGCGCCGGCCGGCGCCCCGGCTCACGATCGACGACGTCGAGCGGGTGCTCCACACCAACGTCGTGTCGCCCATCCAGCTCACGCTCGCCCTGCTCGACCGGTTCCTCGCCGCCGGGCGGGGGGTGATCGTCAACGTGGGCAGCGTGGCCGGCCGCATCGGCGTCCCCACCGAGGCGGCCTACTGCGCCTCCAAGTTCGCCCTGTCGGGGTGGAGCGAGGCGCTGGCCGTCGACCTGACCGGCACGGGGGTGGAGGTGCGCCTGGTCCAGCCCGGCGCCATCGCCACCGAGATCTGGGACCAGCCCGGCAACGACCCGCCGCTCTACGACGGCGACCTGGAGCCGCCCGAGGTGGTGGCGGACGCCATCGTGGCCGCCATCGAGGGCGACACGTTCGAGACCTACGCGCCCGACCTCAAGCCGATCGTCGAGATGAAGACGACCGATCCCGACGCCTACATCGCCGGGGCGGCGGCCTTCCGGGACGCGCAGTTCGGCGAGGGCCGCGCCGGCGGCGCCGGGGTCAGCCCAGCAGGTTGAGCCGGCGGGCCAGGTCGCTGGTGAGGCGCCGGTCGGGGTCGAGCCGGTCGCGGACCGCGCGCCACTCGTCGAGGCGGGGGTACATCATCGGCAGCAGCTCGGGCCGCAGGCGGCTGTCCTTGGCCAGGTAGGCCCGGCCGCCCACCTCGATGACCCGCTCGTCGAGCCGGTCGAACAGGGGGCCGAGGTCGGCGTCGGTGGTGGGCACGTCGAGCGCCAGCGTCCAGCCCGGCCCCGGGAACGACAGGGGACCGGGGTCGGCCTCGCCGAAGTACTTGAGCACCGCCAGGAAGCTGGGTGCCCGGTGGTCGGACAGCGCCTCGATCGACTCGCGCAGCACGTCCTCGGCCCCGAAGGGCACCATGATCTGCCACTGGAGGAAGCCCCGGGGCCCGTACATCCGGTTCCAGCCGGCGACGCCGTCGAGCGGGTAGAAGAACGTCCCGATCGACTGGAGCTCGTCCCGCCGCAGGCGGGGGTGGCGCCGGTACCAGAACTCGTTGAACGCCGTGATGCTCGCCCGGTTGAGCAGCCCGTTGGGCACCATGGCCGGCGCCGGCAGCGGCGGCAGGTGGCCGTAGGCCAGCGGGTCGCGGCTGGCGCGCGCCTTGCGGCCCCGGCTGGGCAGGTCGCCGAGGGTGGCGAAGTCGCCCTGGGTGAGCACCGACCGCCCGAGCGACCGGCCCCGCGCCAGGAAGTCGACCCAGGCCACCGAGTAGCGGTGGTGCTTGCCCCCCTCGACCAGCAGGGCCAGCAGCGTGTCGAGGTCGGGCACCCGGTCGGTGTCGACCTTGAGCAGGCTGGTCTCGATGGGGTGGAGGTCGATGGTGGCCTCGATGACCGTGCCGGTCAGGCCCATGCCGCCGCACGTGGCCCAGAACTCCTCGGCGTCGTGCTCGGGGGTGAGCGTGCGCCGGGTGCCGTCGGGCAGGGCCAGGACCATCGACAGCACGTGAGCGCCGAAGCTGCCGGTGGCGTGGTGGTCCTTGCCGTGGACGTCGGAGGCGATGGCGCCGCCGACGGTCACGTTGCGGGTGCCGGGCGTGACCGGCACGAACCAGCCCTGGGGCACGATCTGGCGCAGCAGGTCGCCCAGCGACGTGCCGGCCAGGACCCGGGCGGTGCCGGCGGTGTTGTCCAGCTCGAGCAGCCCGGACACGGCGGTCGACTCCACCACCAGGCCGCCGGCGTTCATCGCCGAGTCGCCGTAGGCCCGCCCCAACCCCCGGGCGATGGCGCCCCGGGGCCCGGCGGCCTTGGCCGCCATGGCCAGTTCGTCGGGGTCGGTCGGCCGGACCACGGTCGAGGCCGAGGTGGGGTTGCGGCCCCAGCCCGTGACGATCTCGGGGGGTTCGGCGCTCGGCGCCTCGCGGTCGCGCTCGGGGTCGGTCATGCCGTGTACACCCCGATCGCGAACACGATCGCCCACGCGATGCCGATGAGTTGCAGGGGTCGGTCGCCGAGCACGATCTCCTCCGGGGCCGAGCCCTTGCCCTGGTCGAGCACCAGCGCGTAGCGCAGCACCGCCATAACGAAGGGCAAGATCGAGAGTTGATACCAGGGAAATGACGTGTTGACCGCCAGGTCGGCCTTCTCGAACGCCCACAGGCAGTAGGCGACGAGCACGGCGCCCGACGTCACCGCCCGCAGGTAGGCCGTGTAGCTGGCGCTGTAGGCGCCCAGCACGGCCCGGTGGTCGCTGGCGTCGTCGCCCATCTCGGCGACCTCGGCGGCGCGCTTGCCCGACACCATGAACAGGGCGCCGAAGCTGGTCACGATGAAGAACCAGTCGGAGATCGGGACCTCGGTGGCCACGGCGCCGGCCACGGCCCGCAGCACGAACCCGGCGGCCACGGCGACCAGGTCGACCACGGCCACGTGCTTGAGCACCGACGAGTAGGCGGTGGTGAGCAGCACGTAGCCGCCCACGGTCACGGCCAGGTTCACGTTGATCGTGAGCCCGAGCAGGATGCCGGCGGTGACGAGCACCGCCCCGCCGGCGTAGGCGAGCGGCACCGGGACCACGCCCGACGCCACCGGCCGGCGGGACTTCTTGGGGTGGAGCCGGTCGGCCTCCACGTCGCGGGCGTCGTTGATGTAGTAGGTCCCGGAGGCCGCCAGGCAGAAGCACACGAACGCCACCAGGGCGTCGGCCAGCCACTGCCGGTTGTCGAGCACGCCGGCGGCGGCGGGCGCCGCGAACACGAGCACGTTCTTGGCCCACTGCTTGGGTCGGGCCAGCTTGATCAGCCCGAGCGGCAGCGAGCCCGCCCGGCTGCCGTTGGGCGACGGCGGCGCGCCGGGGGTCTCGACGGCCGGGGCTGCCCCCGAGGTCGACTCGGACGTGGTGCTCATCCCGCCCGCGGTCCTACATCCTCGCCGACAGCCGGCGCCAGACCGGGCGGGGCAGGTGGCGGAAGGCGGCCATCAGGAACCGGAACGTGGTCGGCACCCACACGGTGTGGCGGCCCGCGGCCAGGCCGTCGGCGACCGCCTCGGCCACGGCGTCGGGGGTCGTGGCCAGGGCCGCGGGCTCCTTGCCCTCGGTCATGGCCGAGTGGACGAAGCCGGGCCGCACGACCATCACGTCGACCCCGGTGCCGGCCAGCGAGTCGCCCAGGCCCTGGGCGAACCCGTCGAGCCCGGCCTTGGACGACCCGTAGACGAAGTTGGACTGCCGGACCCGCTCGCCGGCCACCGAGCTGAGCACGACGATGCTGCCGTGGCCCTGCTCGCGCAGCCGGTGGGCCACGTGGAGGAGGGTCGACACCGGGCCGGTGTAGTTTGCGGTCACCAGCTCGGCGGCGGCGGTGGGGTCGTCGCTCAGGCGCTCCTGCGGGGCGTTCACCCCGGCCGCCAGCAGCACGGCGTCGACGTCGCCGCCGCCGGGCAACGCGTCCCAGGCGGCCTTGACCGCGTCGGCGTGGCCGGGGATGTCGGCGGCGTCCCAGGCGGTGATCGCCACCTCGGCGCCGGCCTCCCGGAGCCGCTCGGCGACGGGCTCCATCTTCTCGGGATGGCGGCCGGCGAGGACCACGCTGCGGCACCCTCCGGGCACCAGGCGTGCCGCGATGGCGGCCCCGATGTCGGAGGATCCGCCGAGGACCACGAGCGATTGGATGGCTCCGAGCGCGTTGCGCACCTGCGTAACCTCTTCCCGTTCGGAGAATGCAGCGGCCCTCATGGTCCGCCCTGGCCGGTCGCGACGCCCGCCGCGAGATCAAGGGGCAAGGCTAGCCGACGGGCCCCCGATGGCGCCTGCCGGCACCGGGGCCGCTACCGTGTTCGATCCGTACGGCCGCAGCCCGGGACCGGCGGCGGAACGCAGGGCAGCGGGCCAGGGAGGTCAGGGAGCACATGGCGCAGATCGCGGTGATCGGTGCGGGGTACGTCGGCCTGACCACGGCTGCCTGCTTCTCGCACCTCGGGCACGACGTCGTGTGCGCGGACATCGACGAGGGCCGGGTGGCCGGGCTGAGCAAGGGCGAGGTGCCCATCGTCGAGGCCGGCCTGGATGCCCTGGTCAAGGAGGGCCTGGAGGAGGGCCGGCTGCGCTTCGTGCTGGGCGCCGAGAACGCCGCGGCCGACGCCGAGTTCGCCTACCTGTGCGTGCCCACCCCCCAGGGCGAGGACGGCTCGGCCGACCTGTCCTACATCGAGACCGCGGCCCGCCAGATCGGCCCGGTGCTGCCGACCGAGGCCGTCGTGGTCAACAAGTCGACCGTGCCGGTCGGCTCGACCCGGGCGGTCGAGCGGGTGCTCGGCCGCGACGACGTGGTGGTGGTGTCCAACCCCGAGTTCCTGCGGGAGGGCTCGGCGGTCCACGACTTCCTCAACCCCGACCGCATCGTCATCGGCAGCGACGACCAGTCGGCCGCCGTGCGGGTGGCGGCGCTCTACATCGGGGTGACGGCGCCGATCATCGTCACCGACCCGGCGTCGGCCGAGACGATCAAGTACGCCTCCAACGCCTTCCTGGCCAGCAAGATCAGCTTCGTCAACGCCATCGCCGCCGTGTGCGAGGCCGTGGGCGCCGACGTCAAGGACGTCGTGCTGGGCATGGGCTACGACAAGCGCATCGGCCACGAGTTCCTCCGGCCCGGGCCGGGCTGGGGCGGGTCGTGCTTCCCGAAGGACTCCAAGGCGCTGGTCCACATCGCCGACTCGGCCGGCTACGCGTTCGACCTGCTCGCCGGCGTGATCACCGTCAACGAGGAGCAGTTCCACCGGGTGGCGGCCAAGGTCCGCACGATGGCGGGCGGCTCGCTCGACGGCGTGCGGGTGGCCGTGTGGGGGCTGACGTTCAAGGCCCGCACCGACGACACCCGCGACTCGCCGGCGCTGCGCATCGTCGGCCTGCTGGCCGCCGAGGGGGCCGACGTCCGGGCCTACGACCCGGCTGTCAAGGGACCGATCGCCGGCCTCGAACCCGCCGCCGACCCCTACTCGGTGTGCGACGGGGCCGAGGTGCTGGTCGTGCTCACCGAGTGGGACGAGTTCCGCTGGCTCGACTTCGACAAGGTCGCCGGGCTCATGGCCGAGCCCCGGGTGGTCGACGGGCGCAACCTGCTGGACAAGCCCGCCCTCGAGCGGCGCGGCTTCAGCTACGTCGGCATCGGCCGCTGAGAGGCCGCCGTGGCCAGGGTCGTGGTCACCGGGGGCGCCGGGTTCCTGGGCTCCCACCTGTGCGAGGCGCTGCTCGACCGGGGCGACGAGGTCGTCGCCATCGACAACCTGCTGACCGGGGCGGTCGACAACCTCGAGCACCTGTTCGGGCGGTCGGGGTTCACCTTCGTGGTCCACGACGTGAGCCAGTACGTGTGGGTGCCGGGCGAGGTCGACGCCGTGCTCCACTTCGCCAGCCCGGCGTCGCCGGCCGACTTCGAGCGCATCCCCATCCAGATCCTCAAGGTGGGCAGCCTGGGCACGCACAACTGCCTGGGCCTGGCCCTCGCCAAGCGGGCGCGGTTCTTCCTCGCCTCGACCAGCGAGGTGTACGGCGATCCCCAGGTGCACCCCCAGCCCGAGTCGTACTGGGGCCACGTCAACCCCATCGGGCCTCGCGGCGTGTACGACGAGGCCAAGCGGTTCGCCGAGGCGATGACGATGGCGTACCACCGCGCCCACGGCCTGGACGTGCGCATCGTGCGGATCTTCAACACCTACGGGCCCCGGCTGCGGCTGGACGACGGTCGGGCCATCTCGAACTTCCTGCACCAGGCGCTGCTGGGCAAGCCGATCACCGTCTACGGCGACGGTACCCAGACCCGCAGCTTCTGCTACGTCGAGGACGAGGTGCGGGGGTTCCTGGCCCTGCTCGACGGCGACATCGAGGGCCCGGTCAACATCGGCAACCCGTCCGAGTACACGGTGCTGGAGCTGGCGGAGATGGTGATCGAGGTCACGGGGTCGGAGTCGGAGATCGTCTTCGAGCCCCTCCCGGTCGACGACCCGGTCCAGCGCCAACCCGACATCACGGTGGCCCGCACGCAGCTGGGCTGGGAGCCCGACATCCCGCTGCGCGAGGGCCTCACCCGGACGGCGGAGTGGTACCGGCGGGTTCTCGGGTAGCTGCGGCGCCGAAACGACAACGACAACGAGGCCTACATCTGGCCGGGCGGGGCCCGGCCAGATCTTCAGATGATGGGGGCGGTCCGGCGGTGTCAAGGGCAAGCCGCCCTGCGGGCGGTCGCCTGCGAGGCTTGACACCGCCCGACTCGCCTCGGGGGACTCACGTCGTTGCGCGGTGGGACTGGCGACGGCGCCAGAGCTGCCGTCGAGGGCAACAACACTGGGTTACGAGGCCGCCCCAGCGGCCTCGTGGAAAGCCTCGTTTGTCGTTTAGTGGTCCCGAGCCTCGGCCTCGGCCCGGTGGGCCAGGTACCAGTCCACCGTCCGCCGCAGCCCCTCCGCGAACGGCACCCGGGCCTGGAACCCGAACTCCCGTGCCGCTCGCGACGGGTCCACGCGGCGGCGGGGTTGGCCGTCGGGCTTGGTGGTGTCCCAGCGGATCTCGCCGTCGTACCCCGTGGCGTCGGCGATCAGCTTGACCAGGTCCCGGATGGGGAGCTCCTCGTCGGTGCCCAGGTTGACCGGCTCCGCGCCGTCGTAGCGCTCGGCCGCCAGGAGCAGCCCCTCGGCCGCGTCGTCCACGTACAGGAACTCCCGCGACGCCGAGCCGGTGCCCCACACCTCGATGTGCTCGGCGCCCGCCTCCACCGCCTCGACGCACCGCTTGATCAGCGCCGGGATGACGTGGCTCACGCCCGGGTGGAACTTGTCGCCCGGCCCGTACAGGTTCGTGGGCATCAGGTAGATCACGTTCTGCCCGTACTGCGCCCGGTTCGCCTGGGCCTGCACCAGCTGGGCCAGCTTGGCGATGCCGTAGGGGGCGTTGGTCTCCTCGGGGTACCCCAGCCACAGCGAGTCCTCGCTGAACGGCACCGGCGTGTGCTTCGGGTACGAGCAGATCGTGCCGGCCACCACCGTCTTGGGCGTGCCCGCCTGCCGGGCCACCTCGATGACGTGGGTGCCCATCAGCAGGTTGTCGAGGTACAGGTCGGCCGGCGCCGCCATGTTGGCGCCGATGCCGCCCACCCGGGCCGCCAGATGGATCACCAGATCGGGCCGGACGTCGGCGAACAGGCGCTCGACGTCGCCGGCGCGGCGGAGGTCGTAGTCGGCCGAGCCGGGCGTCACCAGCCGGCCGGCGCCCCGCCGGCGCAGGCCGGCGCCCACCGCGCGACCGAGGAACCCTCTGCCCCCGGTGACGAGCACCGTGCGATCGGACCAGGCGTCGGACATAGCCAGCCATGGTAACCACCAGGTCTGCGACCACTCTGTGACGGAATCCCCCAATTCGGCCGCGGTGGGTGTTGGCCGACGCACACGCGGCGGTCGAGTGCCGCCGGCGACCCGCGGCGTGCCAGGATGCCCGGCCATGCGCGCCGCGGTCGTGATCGAGCAGTGCTGGCATCGCGTGCCCGGCGGCACGGCCAGCGCCGTCATCGACCAGATCTCGGCGGTGGCCGCCACCGGGCAGGTCGACCAGGTGGGCGTGGCCGCCCGCCACGGCTCGCCCCCACCCGAGGCCTGGCGGCCCGGCCTGCCGGTCCGCCACCTCCCGCTGCCCCGCCTGCCGCTCTACTGGGCCTGGCACCTGCTGCGCCGCCCGGCGATCGAGCGGGCCACGGGGCCGGTCGACCTCATCCACGCCACCGGCTACGCCATCCCGCCCCGCTCGGTGCCGCTGGTGGTCACGCTGCACGACCTGGCCTGGCGGCGCGATCGGCGCATGTTCACCCGCAACGGCGTGCGTTTCTTCGAGTCGGCGCTCTCCTGCGTGATCGACGACGCCGACCTCGTGCTGTGCCCGTCACAGGCCACGATCGAGGATTGCGCCGCGGCGGGCATCGAGCGTGACAGGCTGCGGCATGTGCCGTGGGGCATGACGACGGTCGACGTCGGCGACGACGAGGTGGCCCGGGTGCGAGAGCGCTACGGCCTGACCGGGCGCTACATCCTCTCGGTCAGCACGCTCGAGCCCCGCAAGAACCTGACCCGGCTGCTCGACGCCTTCGCCCGCCTCGACCAGGACGACGTCACGCTGGTGGTCGTCGGGCCCGAGGGCTGGGGCGAGGCGCTGGCCACCCCGGCCGAGGCCCTGCGCGACCGCCTGCGGCTCACCGGGTTCGTGCCCCGCAGCCAGCTCGGCCCGCTCTACCGGGGTGCGTCGGTCGTCTGCTACCCGAGCCTGTGGGAGGGCTACGGCCTCCCGGTGGCCGAGGCCATGGGCGCGGGCGCCGCCGTCGTCACCTCGTCGGGCACCGCCACCGAGGAGCTGGTGGCCGGGGGCGCCGGGCTGGCCGTCGACCCCCACGACGCCGGCGCCATCGCCGAGGCGCTGGCCCGGGTGCTCGACGACGAGGACCTGGCCGACGCCCTGCGCAAGGCGGGGCGGGCCCGGGCCGAGGAGACGACCTGGGCGCACACGGCCGAGCTGACCGTCGCCGCCTACGAGGAGGCGCTCGGCCGGTGAAGGTCGCGGTCAACCTGCTGTGGCTGGTGCCGGGCGTGGTCGGGGGGAGCGAGACGGCCGTCACCGGCCTGCTGCGGGAGCTCGCCGAGGACCCGCCCGACGACGTCGAGCTCACGCTGTTCGCGCTCGACGAGTTCGGCGCCGTCCACCGCGACCTCGTCGCCGCCTTCCCGACCCGGCTGGTGCCCCTCACGGGCCGGCTCAAGCCGCTCCGGGTGGTCGCCGAGAACACCTGGCTGGCCCGCCGCCTCGGCGAGGGCTTCGACCTCGTCCACCACATGGGAGGCGTGGTGCCCCTGGTGGGGTCGGTGCCGAGCGTGGTCACCGTCCACGACCTCCAGCCCTACGACCTGCCCGAGAACTTCTCCCTGGCCAAGCGGCTCTACCTCCAGCGGACGCTGCCCACCTCGGTGCGGCGGGCCCGGGTGGTGATCGCGCCCAGCGAGTTCGTGCGCCGGGGGGTCATCGAGCGCTTCCGCATCGCCCCCGAGCGGGTGCGGATGGTGCCGTGGGCGTGCGAGCCGCCGAGCAGCGAGGTCAGCGTGGCCGAGGTCCAGGCCCGCTACCGGCTGCCCCGCCGTTGGTTCGTGTACCCGGCCTTCACCTGGTGGCACAAGGACCACACGGTGCTGCTCCAGGCGTTCGCCCAGATCGCCGCCCACGAGTACGACGTCGTGCTCGTGCTCACCGGGGGCGTCGGCCCGGCCGAGGAGGCCGTCCGCGACCAGATCGCCCGGCTGGGCCTGAGCGACCGGGTGCGGCGCACCGGGCTCATCCCCCGGCGGGACGTGCTGGCCATCATCCGCGGCGCGGTGGCCGTGACCTGGCCGTCCCGCTACGAGGGCTTCGGCCTGCCGGCACTCGAGGCGATGCAGCTCGGCACCCCGCTGCTGGCCGCGGGCGGCACGGGGCTGTCCGAGCTGGTCGAGGGCGCGGGCCGGCTGCTGCCGACCCGCGACCCGGCGGCCTGGGCCGAGGCCATGGCGGCCATGCTGGAGGTGGACGACGACGAGCGCGCCGCCCTGGCCGTCGTCGGCCGGGAGCGGGCCGCTCACTACAGCCTGGCGGTCACCGCCGCCGGCACGGTGGCGGCCTACCGGCAGGCGGTCGCCGAGGCGCCCGCGCCGACCGAGGACACCGAGGCGCCGGCGCCGACCGAGGACACCGAGGCGCCCGCGCCGACCGAAGACGACAACGGAGTCGCCACGTGAAGCTGCTCGTGATCTGCCCCCACTTCGCGCCGGACACGGCGCCCACCGGCGAGGTGATGACCCGGATCGGGACCGAGCTGGCGGCCCGGGGGCACGAGCTCCACGTGGTCACCGCCCTGCCCTGGTACCGCCACCACCGGCTGGAGCCGGGCTGGGAGGGCCGGGTGGTCCGCCACGAGGACACGCCCTGGGGGCGCATCAGCCGGGTCCACCCGTTCCCGAGCGACAAGCGCAACATCCCCGCCCGGGCGGCGGCGTTCGCCGGCTTCACCGTGCTGGCCACCGCCGTGGCCCTGCGGGGGCGGTGGGGGGCCCGGCCGGACGCGGTGCTGGCCATGTCGCCGCCGCTCACGCTGGGCGCGGCCGGCTGGCTGGCCGCCCGCCGCTGGCGGGTGCCGTTCGTCTTCAACATCCAGGACGTGTTCCCCGACGTGGCCGTCGAGCTGGGGGCCATCACCAACCGCCGGGTCATCGCGCTCGCCTCCTGGCTCGAGCGCTGGACCTACCGCCGGGCCGACGCGGTCACGGTCCTGTCCGACGACCTCCAGGCCAACCTGGTGGCCAAGCTGCGGGGCTCGCTGGCCGACCCGGTCGACCGGGTCCGGGTCATCCCCAACTTCGTCGACACCGCGCACATCGCCCCCGCCGACCCCGAGGCCGGGAGCTACCGGCGGGAGAACGGGCTGGTCGGCAAGCGGGTCGTCATGTACGCCGGCAACGTCGGCCTGTCCCAGTCGCTCGACCTGGTGCTGGGGGCCGCCCGCAAGCTGGCCGACCGGTCCGACGTGTGCTTCGTGATCAACGGCGGGGGATCAGCCCGGGAGCCGCTGATGGAGCAGGCCGCCGGCCTCGACAACGTGCGCTTCGTCGACTTCCAGCCGAAGGAGCGGCTGCCCGAGGTGCTGGCGGCGGGCGACATCCACGTCGTGCCGCTGCGCCGGGGGCTGGCGGCGTCCAGCGTGCCGTCCAAGACCTTCTCGATCCTGGCCGCCGGGCGGCCGGTGGTGGCCAGCGTCGACGAGGGCACCGAGGTGGCCCGGGTGGTCGAGGCCGCGGGCGCGGGTGTGGCCGTGCCGCCGGACGACCCCGACGCCTTCACGGCCGCGGTGGCCGCCCTGCTCGACGACCCCGCCGGCTGCCGGGAGATGGGCGCCTCGGGTCGGGCGTTCGTCGAGCGCTGGGCCTCGCCCGCCGCCGTCGCCGAGCGCTACGACGAGCTGTTCGCGGAGCTGATCTCTCGTCGATCCTGAGCCTGGTGGGCCGGTTCCAGGTTCGCGTGGCGCGCACGATACGGTTGTTCCCTCATGGGTAAAGCCTCCTCATCGAAGAAGGTGGCGCGCGCCGCCCGGGCGGGCGGCCGCCGGTCGGCCGGATCCCGCCAGCGGGACCTGCTGTTCCCCAGCGTGATCGGCGTGATCGTGCTGCTCGGCGTGGCGCTCATCGCCTTCGCCGCGAACGATCGCAAGACCGAGTCCACCATCGCCCCCGCGGTCAACAAGGACCACTGGCACGCCGCCTTCGGCATCTACATCTGCGGCAAGTTCCAGCCGGCGCCGCCCCAGTTCGAGAGCCCCATCGGCATCCACACCCACGGCGACGGCGTGATCCACATCCACCCGTTCACCTCGGGCGGGGCCGGCAAGAACGCCACGCTCGGCAACTTCCTGAAGGGCACCGACCCCCGCATCTCGCTCAGCGACGACGAGCTGAAGATCGGCAAGAAGTCGTGGAAGGTCGGCGACCAGAAGTGCGACGGCAAGGACGCCGAGCTGATCCTGGCCCAGTGGAAGGACGTGCAGAACACCAAGGAGAAGCCGACGCTGATCCGGCGCGACTTCGGCAGCACGCGCTTCCGCGAGAACGGCGAGGGCTACACGATCGCCTTCGTCAAGGAAGGCACGACCGACATCCCCAAGCCCGAGTCGGCGGCTCAGCTGGCCCAGCTCGGGTCGGCTGACGCCGGCGGCGCGGCCACCTCGCTGCCCGCGGGCCAGCAGCCCACCACCACCGCCGGGGGTCAGAGCCCCGGCACCACGGCCCCGGCGACGGCCACCACCAAGCCCGGGGGCTGACATGCGCGCGGTCGTGCTGGTCGGAGGGTTCGGCACGCGCCTGCGCCCCCTGACGCTGACCCGGCCCAAGCAGATGCTGCCGATCGTCAACCGGCCGATGATCGAGCACGTGGTCGGGCACCTGGCCCGCCACGGCGTCGACGACGTCGTCCTGTCGCTCGGCTACAAGCCCGACGCCTTCCGCCACGCCTACCCCGACGGCAACTGCGCCGGCGCCGCCCTCCACTACGCGGTCGAGCCCGAGCCGCTCGACACGGCGGGCGCCATCCTGTTCGCCGCCCGCGACGCCGGGATCGACGAGCGGTTCCTGGTGCTCAACGGCGACGTCCTCACCGACCTCGACGTGGGGAAGTTCGTGGCCTTCCACGAGTCGGTGGGGGCCGAGGGGACCATCGCCCTCCACCGGGTGTCCGACCCGTCGCGCTACGGCGTGGTGCCCATCGACGACGCCGGCAAGGTCGAGGCGTTCGTCGAGAAGCCGCCCCGGGGCCTGGCGCCCAGCGACCTCATCAACGCCGGCACCTACGTGCTGGAGCCCGACGTCCTCGACCGCATCCAGCCGGGCCGCAGGGTGTCGATCGAGCGCGAGGTGTTCCCCGGCATGGTGGCCGACGGCTGCCTCTACGCCCAGGACGACCAGGCCTACTGGATCGACACCGGCACCCCGGCCGAGTACATCCAGGCCCAGCTCGACCTCGTCGACGGGCTGCGGGGCCGCGCCGTGCGGGGCCTCGACCCGCTCGCCCGGGTGGACGATGCCTCCGTGGTCGAGCGGTCGGTCGTGGGCCCGGGCGCGTCGGTGGCGGCGGGGGCCCGGGTGTCGGCCTCGGTGCTGCTGGCGGGGGCGACCGTCTGCGCCGGCGCGGTGGTCGAGGGCTCGGTGCTGGGCGTGAGCGCGACGTTGGGCGAGGGAGCGCACCTCACGGGGTGCAGCGTCGTGGGCGACGGTCAGGTGGTGACGCCGGGCGAACGGCTCGTCGGCGCCCGCCTGCCCGAGGCCTACGCGTGAAGACGCTGGTCACGGGGGGTGCCGGCTTCATCGGGTCGACGCTGGTCGACCGCCTGCTGGCCGAGGGGCACGAGGTCGACGTGCTCGACGACCTGTCGACCGGCTCGCTGGCCAACCTGGCCGAGGCCCGCTCGGACCGCAGCCACCGGCTGAGCTTCCACCAGATCGACATCCGCGAGCCGGCCCTGGTCGACGTGCTGGCCCGGCGGGCGCCCGAGGTGGTCTTCCACCTGGCGGCCCAGACCGACGCCCGGGTGTCGGTGGCCCGCCCGGCGTTCGACCTCGAGGTCAACCTGGGGGGCACGCTGAACGTGCTGGAGGGCGCCCGGGTGGCCGGCACCCGCAAGGTGGTGTTCGCCTCGTCGGCCGCGGTGTACGGCGACGTGGCGCCCCGCCACCTGCCGATCAAGGAGTCCCAGCCCTGCGCCCCCGTGTCGCCGCTGGGGGCGGCCAAGCGGGCGGCGCACGACATGCTCAACGTCTACCGGCGCCTGCACGGGGTGGAGTTCACCGCCCTGGCGCTGGCCAACGTGTACGGGCCCCGCCAGGATGCCCACGGCGAGACCGGGGTGGTGGCGATCTTCGCCGGCCGGCTGCTGGCCGACGAGGCCTGCACGATCTACGGCGACGGCGAGCAGACCCGGGACTTCGTGTTCGTCGACGACGCCGTCGACGCCCTGGTCCGGGCGGCCGAGCGTGGCGACGGGCTGGTCATCAACGTGGGGACCGGGGTCGAGACCTCGATCAACGCCCTGCACGCCTGCCTGGCTGCGGCGGCGGGCGTCGAGCGCCCGGCCCGCCAGGCGGCCGAGCGCCCGGGCGAGCCGCCGCGGTCGGCGCTCGACCCCACCCGGGCGGCGATCCAGCTGGGCTGGCGGCCGTGGACGGACCTCCCCGAGGGCGCGGCCCGGGTGGTGGAGGCGCTGCGTGCGTGACCTGGGCATGTGTATGCTCTGCACATGTTCACGGAGCGGCTCCAGATCCTGGTGAGCCCCGACCAGCGGCGCCGCCTCGAGCACGAGGCCCGGCGCCGGGGCACGTCGGTGGCTGCGGTCATCCGCGACGCGGTCGACGGCGAGCTGGGCATGGTGTCGCCCGACGAGCGGCTCCGGGCGGTCGAGGCCATCGGCGCCCTGCGGGGCGAGTACCTGCCGCCCGACGAGCTGGGTGCGCTCATCGACGAGCTCCACACGGCGGCCATCCTCGGCACCGAACCGCGGTGACGTTCTTCGTCGACGCCAACGTCCTCATCTACAGCGCCACCGAGGGGCCATACGGGGCTCCGTGCCTCGACGCCCTGGGGTCGATCGCACGGGGCGAGGCCGACGGGCGCACGTCGGTGACGGTGCTGGAGGAGGTCTGGCACGTCGAGACCGGCGGGCGCGCCGGCGACCTGCGGGGCCTCACCGCCCACGCCTACGCCCTGTTCACCCCGCTGCTGCCGGTCACCGACCCGGCGTTGCGGGCCGCCCTCGACATCGCCCCCGGCGCTCGCCTGGGCGCCAACGACCGGCTCCACGTCGCCACGTGCCGGCTCCAGGGCATCCCGGTCATCCTGTCGGCCGACCGCGGGTTCGACGCCGTCGACGACCTCACCCGGGTCGACCCGCTCGACCCCGCCGGATTGCGGGCGGTGCTCAACCAGCCCAGCTAGCACTGCGCGAGACTGTCCCCGTGGGGGGACGGCTCGGCCTGCTCGCGGTGGCTGCCGCGCTGGTGGCGGCCGCCTGCGGTGGTGGTGCGGGTGGCAGCGTCCCCGACGTGGCGTCCGCCCCGCCGGGCAGCGCCATGATGGAGGGCCTGCGCGTGCCCGAGGGCTCCCGGCTGGTCGGGCCGGTGTTCGCCCGGCCCGCCCCGGAGGTGGTGGGTGCCCCGCCGGGCGCCCGGGCGACGGTGGCGCTGCTGGAGGTCGACGGCGACCCGTTCGCCGCCTGGGACGACCTGGCCCGCCAGGCGCGGGCTCTCGGCGCGCCCCTGCCGTCCAGCGGGGTGTGCGCCTGGTACGACGTCGGAGACCACGAGGGCTCGGTCCGCCAGCCGCGGCCGGCCGCGGCCGGGCGGCCCCCGGGAGAGGTCGCGCTGAGCTGTGAGGCGTCGGCCCAGGGCCCGATCGGCGGCGGCGAGCTGATGTCGGTGACCGCGAGGCTCTGGCAGGGGAGCGAGGGCGCCGAGCTCGGCCTCGACGTGGTGGCCGGCGACGTCCTCGGCGTCGGCTCCACGGCCGTGCGGGCGGGCGATCCAGGCGCCGTGCGGGCGTTCCCGGAGGGCGACGACCCGCCTGTCCCCGCCCGGGCCAGGGCCGACGTGCGGCCCCTACCGGCGGGCCGGCACACGGCGGGGCCGGGAGAGCGGTTCGGGGCCAAGATCAACTGCTTCGAGTCGGGCTACCGCCGGCTGCGGGTGCCGGCCGGCGCCCGGCTGGTGGGCGGCGCGGGCACGCCGGCGCTCGACTCGTTCGGGGCGGTGCTGGCCGTGCGCGACGCGCGGGCGGCCCTGCGGGCGATCGCCGGGCAGCTCGACCCGACCGGTCCCGCCGAGGGCGAGGGCACCGCGACCGTCCGGCGGGCCGTGGCCGGCGGGCATCCGGTCTGGCGGCTCAGCGCGTCCGTCGGCACGGGCGGTGGCAGCTGCGAGATGTGGTCCAGCCCCGACGGCCACGCCGTCATGGTCATCGCCCACAACGACTAGCGGAACAGGTCCTCGACCGGCGGGCGGACGACCTCGCCCACGACCTCGCCGCGCCCGAGCCACGTCGGGTCGACGCCCCGGACCGCGGCCGCGCAGATGCCCGTGGCCTTGCCCATCACCATCTCGGCCGCCGCCGCCAGCTCGTCGACCACGCACACCTCGGTCACCGCCAGCTCCCGGCCCAGGGCGTCGGCCGTGCCCCGCAGGTCGACCACCGCCCGGATGCCGGCGCAGCCGATGGCCACGTCGGTCAGCCCCCGGCGCCAGGCCCGGCCGAACGTGTCCGAGATGACCACCGCCACGCTCACGCCCAGCCGCCCCCGCAGGCCGTCCCGCAGCCGGCGGGCCGAGCGGTCGGGGTCCTCGGGCAGCAGCGCCGCCCACCCCTCCTCGACGTTGGACAGGTCGACGCCGGCGTTGGCGCACACGAACCCGTGGCGGGTCTCGGAGATGATCAGCTCGCCCCGCCGCCGCAGCACCCGCACCGACTCGCCCTCCACCACCCGGGCCTTGCTGGCCGGGTCGCCGGGGTCGAGCGGCACCAGCTGGGCCTCGGCCTTGGACACCACCTTCTGCGTGACCACCACGACATCGCCGTCGGCCAGGTCGGGCGCGGCCGCGGCCAGCAGCCGGGACAGGTCCGCCCCCGGCCGCACCTCGCCGATCCCGTCGATCGGCATGATCTGCAACCCGCCGGTCATCGTCACCGGCATGCCTCCCCGTGGTCCGTCGTCGCTGACGCCTACCGGCCGAGCGCCACCCGGGAGAGGGCGGCGGCCGCGGCCGGGTCACGCATGATCGTGTCGGTCACGACGCAGCGCAAGCCGGCCGCCCGCACGGCGTCGGCGTGGGCGGCGTCGACCTCGTCGATCACCAGCGTCCCGGCGAACGGCGCGTACAGCCGGGCCACCCCGACCACCGAGTCCTCGTGGCCCAGCTCCCGCATGAGCCGGTCGGCCGGCCCCTTCAGGGCCTGGCCCCCGACCAGCGGCGAGATCGCCACGACCGACGACCGCCGGGCCTCGACCGCCTCCCGCACCCCGGGCACGGCCATCACCGGGGCGATCGACACGATCGGGTTGGACGGCGCCACCACCACCGCGTCGGCCGCGCCCAGCGCCTCCAGGACCCCGGGCGCCGGCCGGGCGGCCGCGGCCCCGGCGAACCGCACGGCCGCGACGGCCACCTCGTGGCGCCGGCGAACGAAGTAGTCCTGGAACGCGATCTCCTCGCCCTCCTCGCCCTCCTCGCCCTCCTCGCCGGCGGCCAGGGTCAGCCGGGTGCGCACCGGGTCGTCGGTCACGGGCAGCACCGCCATCTCCAGCCCCCAGCCGGCCGCGATCTCGGCGGTGACGGCCGACAGGGGCGCCCCCGCGGCCAGCCGGGCGGTGCGGAACAGGTGGGTCCCGAGGTCGCGGTCGCCCAGCCCGAACCACGACTCGCCGCCGTAGCGCTCCAGCGTGGCCATGGCCTGCCACGACTCGTCGCGCAGCCCCCAGCCCCGCTCGGGGTCGATGGCCCCGGCCACGGTGTAGACGACGGTGTCGAGGTCGGGGCTGATGGCCAGCCCGTGCATGACCATGTCGTCGCCCACGTTGACGACGGCGGTCACGCCGGCGGGCGGGACGGCCCGCACCATCCCGGTCAGCAGCCGGGCGGCGCCCACGCCGCCGGCCAGCACGGCGACGGTGGTCACGGTCGCCGATCCCCGTGCGCCGTCAGGCGATGCCCTTGAGCCGGCCCTCCAGCAGGGCGACGTCGGCGTCGACCATGAGGTTGACCAGCTCGGGGAAGCTCGTGCGGGGCTCCCACCCCAGCACCTTGCGGGCCTTGGAGGCGTCGCCGACCAGCAGGTCGACCTCGGCCGGCCGGAAGAAGCGCTCGTCGACGACCACGTACTTCTCCCAGTCGAGCCCGACGTGGTCGAACGCCAGCTGGCAGAACTCCCGCACCGAGTGGGTCTCGCCGGTGGCGACCACGTAGTCGTCGGGCTCGTCCTGCTGGAGCATCATCCACATGGCCTCGACGTAGTCGCCGGCGTAGCCCCAGTCGCGCTTGGCGTCGAGGTTGCCCAGCCGTAGCTCCGTGGCCAGGCCCAGCTTGATCTTGGCGACGGCGTTGGAGACCTTGCGGGGGAGGAACTCGATGCCGCGGCGCGGCCCCTCGTGGTTGAAGAGGATGCCGCTGGTGGCGTGCAGGTCGTAGGACTCGCGGTAGTTGACCGTGATCCAGTGCCCGTACACCTTGGCCACGCCGTAGGGCGAGCGGGGGTAGAAGGGCGTGCTCTCCCGCTGGGGCGTCTCGACCACCTTGCCGAACATCTCGCTCGACGACGCCTGGTAGAAGCGGATCGACGGGTCGATCGTGCGGATGGCGTCGAGCATGCGGGTGACGCCGATGGCGGTGAACTCGCCGGTGAGCACCGGCTGCTGCCACGAGGTGGGCACGAACGACTGGGCCGCCAGGTTGTAGACCTCCTGGGGCCGGTGCTCCTGGAGGATGCTGACCACCGACATCTGGTCGAGCAGGTCGCCGTGGACGAAGGTGATGCGGTCCTGCAGGTGGCCGATGCGCTCCCAGTTGACCGTGCTGGTGCGCCGGACCATGCCCAGGACCTCGTAGCCCTTGTCGAGCAGCAGCTCGGCCAGGTGGGACCCGTCCTGGCCGGTGATGCCGGTGACGAGCGCTCGTTTGGTCACGATGGGGTCTCCTCCCGCGGGGCGCGCGGCGGCGTGCCGGGCCCAGTCCCGGTCAAGCGTGCCAGGTTGTCAGCAGCCAAGCCGGGCGCGCCAGTCGGCCAGGACGTCGGCGAGCGTGGTCTCGAGCGGGATCGTCGGCTCCCAGCCCGTGGCCGCCCGCAGCGCCCCGTTGTCGCCCACCAGGACCGGGATGTCGACCGGCCGCTGGAGCGACTGGTCGACCACCAGGTGCATGGGCCGGGCGGCCATGGCCAGCAGCTCCTCGGCGATCTCCTTGACCGACACGGCCCGGCCCCGGCACACGTTGTAGACGGCGCCGGGCTCGCCCCGCTCCATGAGCAGGCGGTAGGCCCGCACGACGTCGCGCACGTCGGTGACGTCCCGCAGCGGGGTCATGTTGCCGATCGGCACCTCGTCGCCGCCCTGGCGCTCGTTGCGGGCGATGCGGGCGGCCAGGGACGGGGCCACGAAGCGGTCGCTCTGGCCCGGGCCCAGGTGGTTGAAGGCCCGCACCCGGACGACCGGCAGCCGGTGGCCGAGCCAGGCCTGCTGGGCCAGGGCGTCGGCCGCCACCTTGGAGGCGGCGTAGGGCGACACCGGGCGCAGCGGCTGGTCCTCGTCGAGCGGCAGCTCGTCCTCGGTCACCCGGCCGTAGACGTCGGCGCTGGTCACGGCCAGCACCCGCTCGACGCCGGCCGCCCTGGCGGCCTCGAGCACGTTGAGCGTGCCGAGAGCGTTGGCCATGAACGTCTCGCGAGGGGCGGTCCAGCTGCCGCCCACGTCGGCGGCGCCGGCCAGGTGGTAGACGGCGGTGGGCTTGGCGCCCATGACCGCCTCCATCACGGGCTCGGCGTCGGCGATGTCGATGCCGTCGACCGCCAGCTCCATCTCGACGACCTCGTCACCCTGCTCGGCGAGGTGCCGGACGAGATGGCGCCCGACGAACCCTCCCGCGCCCGTGACCAGTGCTCTCACGGGCGGCCATCGTAGGTGGTCGGTGCCCCGGCTCGTGAACCCGCTCACGTGGCTGAGGCCGCGACCCGGGCGAGCAGGGCGGCGATGCCGGCCGCCGTGTCGTCCCAGTCGTAGCCGGCCGCCACCGCGCGGCCCCGGGCCACGAGGGCGTCCCGGTGGCCGGCGTCGCCCAGCACCCGGCCGAGCGCCGCCGCCAGGGCGTCGGCGTCGCCCACCGGGACCAGGTCGGCGCCGTCCCGGCACACCTCGGGCAGCGAGCCGGCCCGGGTGGCCACGACCGGCACCCCGGCGCCCATGGCCTCGAGCGGCGGCAGGCCGAAGCCCTCGTAGCGGCTCGGGAAGGCGTAGGCGGCCGCGCCGGCCAGCAGCGCGGCCCGCACGGCCTCGTCGACCCGGCCCAGGCGCACGACCCGGTCGCGGTGGCGGGCGGCGGCCACCGCCGCGGTGAGGGCATCGGCGCCCCAGCCGTCGGCGCCGGCGACGACCAGCCGCAGGTCGGGGTCGGCCGCGGCCAGCGCGTCGAACGCCGCCACCAGCGTGGGCAGGTCCTTGCGGGGCTCGACGGTGCCGAGGGCGAGCACGTAGGGGCCGTCCGGCACCCGCTCCGGCCGGGGCGCGCCGGGCGGGGGCGGGGCCGCGGCCCGGGCGCCGAGGTGGACGGTGACGACCCGGTCGGGGTCGACGCCGAAGTGGTCGATCACCTCGCCCCGGACGAAGTCCGAGTCGGTGTGGATCCAGGCGCCCCGCGCCACCGCCCGCCGCACCAGGTCGGGGTAGGCCAGCGTGAAGCCGTCCGCCATCTCGGGGTAGTGCAGGGTGGTCAGGTCGTGGACGCTGGCCAGCGACGCGGCCGCGGTGGGCGGCACGACGTAGTTGGGGCCCCAGACGACGTCGTGGCGGCCGATCCAGCGGTCGATGCGGGGGTGGTCGGACCGGCGCCACAGCTCGTGCAGCGGCCGGGCGGCCATCGGTCGCTCGACGACCGCGACGCCAGGGGGGACGACCGACCGGAGCCGGCCCCGGCCCCGCCAGGTCACCGCGTAGGCGGTGAGGTCGACGTCGTCGCGGGGCGCGAGCCGGCGCACGACCTCGTCGGCGAACACGCCGATCCCCGTGAGCGGGGCGAGCAGGGCCGTCAGGTCGACGGCGGCCCGGGTCAGCGGGAGGGCCCGGCGCCCGGGCGCGGGTCTGTCACCTGGCGGACGATGTCCTCGAGCGAGCGGGCCAGCTCGCGCCGCCGCACCTGGAGGTGCTGGAAGCCGAGGATGCCGAGGCCGACGGCCGTGTAGAGGGCCTCCTCGGCCCGGTGGGTGAGGTCCTCGACGTCGATGGTCCACCCTAACCCGCCGGTCGCGGGGGGTCCGCGGCCCCGGGCGACCCCGCCACTACTCTCGGCGCGTCGTGGAGTCCGACCAGCGGCCAACCACGCCACCACCCGTCGTGGCGGTGATCGTCACCCATGACGCGCCCGCCGATCGGCTGGGCGAGGTGCTGCGGGCCGTCGCCGCCCAGGACCACCCCAACCTCGACGTGCTCGTGGTGGACACCGGCGCCGACGACCCGACGGCCGGGGTGCGGGCGGTCCTGCCGGCCGCGGTGGTCCACCGGGCCGGCGACGTCGGCTTCGGCGCCGCGGCCAACGCCGTGCTCGACCGGGTGTCGGGGGCGGCCTACTTCCTGTTCTGCCACGACGACGCCGCGCCCGACGCCGGGGCGGTGTCGGCGATGGTGGCCGCGGCCGAGCGCTGGGAGGCCGACGTCGTCGGGCCCAAGCTGCTGGCCTGGGACGACCCCCGCCGGCTGCGCCAGCTGGGGATGACCGTCGACCGGGCCGGCGTTCCGCTGCCGTACGTCGAGCCCGGCGAGCTCGACCAGGGCCAGCACGACGGGCTGCGGGACGTGTTCGCCGTGCCGGGCGCCTGCACGCTGGTGCGGGCGTCGCGGTTCGCCCAGGTCGGCGGGTTCGACGAGGCGATCAGCTTCATCGGCGACGACCTCAGCCTGTGCTGGCGGGTGCGGGTCGCCGGCGGGCGGGTGCTGGTCACCTCGGCCGCCACCGCCCGCCACGCCGAGGCCTTCGGCGGCCGCCCGGCGGGCCGGCGCCGCGACCGGCTGGCCGCCCGCCACCGGGTGCGGGTCGTGCTCACGAGCTACCAGCGCCGCAGCCTGCTGACCGTCGTGCCCCTCGCCCTCGGGCTGTCGTTCGTGGCCGCCCTCGCCGCGCTGCTGACCGGGCGCCCGGCCCGGGCCCGGGCCGAGGTGGCGGCGTGGCCGTGGAACCTGCGCCGCCGGGGCTCGCTGGCCGACGCCCGCCGCAGCGTGGCCCGGTTCCGGCGGGTGCCCGACCGCCAGGTGCGGCGCCACCAGGTGCGGGGCTACCTCGGTCCGCGGGTCCAGCGGCTGCGCCGGGCCGGCGGCCACGACGCCGCCGCCGTGCCGGTGCGCGGGCACATGGTCCTCGACCCGGCCGACTGGTCGCCCGCCACGGCGGCCGTGGCGCTGATCGTGGCGGCGGTGCTGCTGTTCGGCAGCCGCCACCTGATCACCCGGGGCGTGCCCGCGGTGGGCGAGATGGTGCCCCTCGGCGGCGGCGCCGGCGACCTGGTGCGCCAGTGGCTGACCGGGTGGCGGGGCGTCGGGCTGGGCCACGCCGGGGCGCCGCCGGCGCTGGTCGGCGCGGCCGGGGCCCTGACCGGGCTGGCGGGCGGCCACGGCGGGCTGGTCCGGATGCTGCTCACGCTCGGCCTGCTCCCGCTCGGCGTCGTGGGCGCCCACCGCATGGCCGCCCCGATCGGGGCCAAGCGGGCCCAGGTGGCCGCGGCCGTGGCCTACGCGGCGGTGCCGCTGCCCTACGACGCGCTGGCCGCGGGCCGCTGGTCGGCACTGGCCGCCTACTCGGCCGCCCCCTGGCTGCTCGGCCGGCTGGCCCGGGCGTCGGGCATCGCCCCGTTCGGGCCCCGGCCCTCGCTGGTGGCCGACATCGCCGCCACCGGCCTCGTCACCGGGCTGGCGGCCGTGCTGGTGCCCCAGGCGCCGCTCCTGCTGGTCGTGATCGGCATCGGGCTGGCGGTCGGCGGGCTGCTGGCGCTGGAGGTCCGGGGCCTCGGCCGGCTGGCCGCCGCCACCGCGGGCGGCGCGGCGCTGGCCGCGCTGCTCCACCTGCCGACCACGCTCGACCTGTTGCGGTCGCCGGCCGCCCGTGGGGCCTGGCTGGGGGTGGCCGGGCTGCACGAGGGCCTGTCGCCGCTGGACGTGCTCGGCCTGCGCACCGGCCCCACCGCCAAGGGCGCCCTCGCCTTCTGCCTGCTGGGCGCGGCCGCGGTGCCGCTGCTGGTCGGCCGGCGCTGGCGGCTGGGGTGGGCCGTGCGGGCCTGGGCGGTGGCCGGCGTGGCCGGTGGGCTGGTCTGGGCCCGGGAGATCGGCGCACTCGACGGCCGGCTGCCCGACGCCGGCGTCCTGCTGGCCCCGGCGGCGGCGGGCCTGGCCCTGGCCACCGGGCTCGGGCTGGCCGCGGTGGGGCGGGACGTCGGGGCCGGGGCCTGGCGCTTCGGCGCCCGGCGGCTGGTGGTCGGGGCCGGGGTGCTGGCGCTGGCGGCGGGGACGTTCTCGGCGCTGGCGCTGGCGGTGGTCGACGGCCGCTGGGGCGCGCCGCCCGACGACTTCGCCCGGCTGATGGCCTACGTGGAGGGCGACGTCGCCGGCTCGTCCAGCCGCGTCCTGTGGGTCGCCGGGCGGGACGAGCTGCCCGGCCGGGACGGCTGGGCCGCGGGCGGCGGGCTGTGGCTCACCGCCGTGCCCCGGTCCGTGCCGGACGTGGCCGACCGGTGGCCGGCGACCAGCGGCGACCGGGCCGGCCGGCTGCGGGCGGCGGTGGCGTCCGCTCTCGACGGCCGGACCGCCCGCCTCGGCCGCCGGCTGGCGCCGCTCGGCGTGCAGTACGTGGCCGTGCCCCGCCGGCTGGCGCCGTCCGACGACGCCCCGGTGGCCCGGGCGCCGGCCGGCCTGGTGGCGGCGCTGGCCGACCAGCTCGACCTCCAGCGCATCCCGCTCGACGCCGGGCTGGTGTTGTACCGCAACACCGCGTTCGAGCCCGGGGCCGCGCCCCCCGCCACCCGGGAGGGCCGGGGCGTGGGCGGCTACCGCTGGGCGCTGGCGGGCCAGGCCGTGCTGTGGCTGGCGGCGCTGGCCGTGGTCGTCCGCAGCCGGTCCGGGGCGACGACACCCGAGCCGCCGCTTCCGCCGCCCGGCCGGGACGACCCGCCGCCCGCCGAGGACGACGACGCCGCGGGGCCGCCGGCCGAGCCCAGCGCGGCCCCCGACCGGGAGCCGGCCCTGGCGGGGGCGTCGCCGTGAGCGGCGCGGACGGACGCGGCGGCGGCAACGGCGCGCGCTCGGCCGCGACCGGCGTCCCCGGTGCCCCGCCCGTGGCGGGGGTCCACGCCCGGGGCGGCCCGCACCCCGCGCCCCGGGACCGCGACGCCCGGGGCGTCGCGGTCCGCATCGGCGCGCTGGCACTGGTGGCCGGGGTGGTGGCCGCCGCGGTCGCCTACGACGGGCCCGGAGGCCGGCCGGCCGCGTCGGCGCCCGCCGCCGCCTCGGCCGCGGCCACCGACCCGGCCGCCCGACCGGCGTCGGCCCGGTCGTCCACCTGGTACTGCGCGGCCGGCACGACGTCGATCGGCGGGCAGGGCGACCACCACGTGCTGCTGGCCAACCCCATGCCGGCCGCCCGCCACGTCACGCTGACGATCGTGCCCGGCGACGTCAGCCACCCGGACGGCGCGGCCGGGCCGCCACTGCCCGAGGAGGTCACCCGCGACCTCGACCTGGCCCCGGGCAGCCGCCAGGACGTGCGCCTGGCCGACGAGGTGGCGGCGCCGATGGCCGCGGCGATCGTCGAGGTCGACGGCGGCGGCGTGGCGGTCGAGCACCGGGTGGCCGGGCCCCGGGGCTCGGACGTCGGGCCGTGCTCGCCGGCGGCGGCCGGCACCTGGCACCTGGCCTGGGGAACCACCACCCGCGACACCCGCGACCTGGTCTTCCTGTTCAACCCGTTCCCCAGCCCGGCCACCGTCGACGCCAGCTTCGTGACGGAGGAGGGCGCCCGCAGCCCGGTGCGCTGGCAGGGGTTCCCGGTCCCGGCCCGCAGCGTGGTGGCCGTCGACCTCGACGACGACGTGACCCGCAGCCACCAGGTGTCCGCCACCTTCCACGCCCGCACCGGGCGGATCGTGGTCGAGCGGCTGGGGATCTTCGACGGCAGCCTCGGCGTGAAGGGCGTGTCGCTCGACCTGGGCGTACCCCGGGCGGCGACGGCCTGGGCCTTCGCCGAGGGCGGGGCGACCGCGCCGACGCCGGTCGCCCCGGAGCCGGGGACGCCCGCGGCCCGCAGGGGGGGCCGTTCGTCCCGGTCGGGGCTGGCGACCAGCGAGAAGATCGTCGTCTACAACCCGGGGACCCGGCGGGCCGAGGTCGACGTGCGCCTGGTGCCCGCCGCGTCCGCCGCCGGGCCCGCGGCCGAGCCGTTCCGGCTGAGCGTGGGGCCGGGGGCGTACGACGTCGTCGACTACGGCGGCCAGGCCCGGGCCGACTCGGGCGCCCGGCTGGGCACGCTGGTGACCTCGACGAACGGGGTGCCGGTGGTGGCCGAGCGCGTGACGACCGACGTGTTCACGCCCGAGCCCGGCAAGCGCTCGTCCCGGTCGCGGCCGGCGCCCGCCGGGGAGACGACGGCATCGCCCGGGGCCCGGCTGGCCGCCACCGACTGGACCGTCGCGGCGGTGGGCGCCGACGGCGCCACCGTGCGGTACGGGCTGGTCGTGCTCAACCCGGACCACAGCCGGGACGTGAAGCTGCGGGTCCTCCCGCTGGCCGGCGCCGGGGCCGAGCCGTTGGTCGAGGCCACCGTGCCGGCCGGGCGGGTGGGGAGCTTCCGCCTGCCGCCGGGGGCGAGGGGGGGCGTGGTTGTGCGGGCCGACGGGCCGGTGGTGGTCGAGCGGGTCATCCGGAGCGGCGACGGTCGCCGCCAGGTGGTGGCGCCGGGGATCCCGAGCCTGGACGGCGCCCGCCCGCTCGCGGAACTGGTCGCCGGCGGCTGAGAGGCCGCGCCGGTGGGCGTGGTGGCGGGGACGACGTGACTGTGCGCCGACGCTCTGCGGGCGCGACGATCGGGCCGTGGAGCGGCTCGTGCTCGTCGTGGTGCTGGTGGCGGTGGCGGTCGTCGTCGCGCTCGTCATCGACCGCCGGCGGCGGCCGCCCGCGCCGACGACCACCGGTCACGTGCTGCCCGACCGGGTGGCCCGGGCCGACTTCGACCGGCCCGAGGCCCCGTGGCTGGTGGCGGTGTTCACGTCGGCGACGTGCACCACCTGCGCCGGCGTGTGGGACAAGGCCCGCCACCTGGCCTGCGACGACGTCGCGGTCCAGGAGATCGAGGTCGCCGCCGACCGCGCCCTCCACCAGCGCTACAAGGTGACGGCGGTCCCGGCCACGGTGGTCGCCGACGCCGGGGGCCGGGTCCAGGCCGCGTTCATCGGCCCGGTCACGGCCACCGACCTGTGGGCCACGGTCGCGGAGCTCCGCACCCCGGGCACCCTCCCGGCCGGCGGCTGCGACCACGGCGCCTGACGCCGGTCGGCTCAGGTCGGCGGGGCCGGGGGCGGCGGGGGGAGGGGCGGCCGGGAGCCGGCCAGCGCGTCGCTCGGGGTCGGGGTCGGCGTGGCGTCGGGGCCGCGGCCCGGACCGAGGTCCACGCCCTCGCCCTGCTTGGCGCCGCCACCGTCGCCGTCGGCGGGCGTCGGGCTGGCGCCGTTGCCCAGGCCGATGAGCCGGGTGACCTCGGCGCCGTCGATCGTCTCGCGCTCGAGCAGCGCCCGGGCCACCAGGTCGAGCCCGTTGCGGTGCTGGCGCAGCGTCAGGCGGCAGCGGTCCTCCTGCTCCCGCAGGATCCGCTCCACCTCCTCGTCGATCACCCGGGCGGTCTCGTCGGAGTAGTCGCGGGTGTGGATCAGGTCCTCGCCCAGGAACACCTGGCCGTTCGACCCCCAGGCCATCGGCCCGACCCGGGACGACATGCCCCACTCGGCCACCATCTTCCGGGCCAGCTCGGTCGAGCCGACCAGGTCGTTGTTGGCGCCGGTCGAGATGACCCCGAACACCAGCTCCTCGGCGCAGCGGCCGCCCATGCGCACGACCAGGCTGTCCTCGATGTAGTCCTGCCGGTAGATGTGGCGCTCGTCGACCGGCAGCTGCTGGGTCACGCCCAGCGCCATGCCGATGGGCAGGATCGTCACCTTGTGCACGGGGTCGGCCTGGGGCAGCACGGCGGCACACACCGCGTGGCCGGCCTCGTGGTAGGCGATGACCTCCTTCTCCGACTCGGACAGCGCCATCGAGTCGCGCCGCTGGCCCATCAGCACCCGGTCGCGGGCCTGCTCGAAGTCGGCGGCGCCGATCTCGTCCTTGCCGGCCCGCACGGCGAACAGCGCCGCCTCGTTGACCAGGTTGGCCAGGTCGGCGCCCGACATGCCCGGCGTGCCCCGGGCCACGACGTCGAGGTCGACGTCCGCGGCCAGCCGCTTGGACTTGGCGTGCACGCCGAGGATGGCCCGCCGCTCGTCGAGCTCGGGCAGCGGCACCACCACCTGGCGGTCGAACCGGCCCGGGCGCAGCAGGGCGGGGTCGAGGATGTCGGGCCGGTTGGTGGCCGCCATCATCACGATGCCCTCGGTGGCCTCGAAGCCGTCCATCTCGGACAGCATCTGGTTGAGGGTCTGCTCG
>DATFRN010000070.1:0-19345 GCA_035263165.1 Acidimicrobiales bacterium
GAACACCGTCGCCAGCCCCGACAGCAGCCAGCTCCGCTCGTCGGGGACCGGGCAGGGGAGCGGGGCCCGCAGGCTCAGCCCCTCCACCAGCGCCACCGCCGGGCCGGTGAGGCGGAGCGCGTCCGCCGGGGCGTCGCCGTCGCGCACCGCCACCGTGCCCTCGCCCACCTCGACCACCAGCCGCACCGTGGGGTCGGTGGCCTCGACGGCCAGCGCCCCGAGGCCCCCGCCCGTGGCGGCGGCGAAGGCGGGACCGAGCGCGGCGGCGTAGCCGAGGCTCGCGGCCACCTCGTCGGGCTCCTCGACGGTGGCCAGGCCGAGGGGGAGGGCGATGTCCCGCTCGTGGACCCAGCCGTCCCACAGGGCGTGGAGGGCGACCGCCCGCAGCGGGACGTGGCCGGGCGGGGCCTCGCCCGGCCGGCCCCAGCCCGCGGCGTCCAGGCCGTCGAGCGCGGCCGCCAGCGCCTCGGTGGTGGCCACGAACCGGTCGAGGACCTCGTCGGCCGGCTGGTCGCGGGCGGCGTCGACCAGGGCGGCCGGCGTCGCCACCGGGTCGAAGCTGGCGAGGACCCGGGTGGGCTCGCCGGCCCGGGCCCCCGCGACGGCGAAGGCCCAGAACTCGTTGGTCGTCACCAGGTGGGACAGCACGTCGCGCACCGACCAGGCGTCGCAGCGGCTGGGTGCGTCCCACTGGTCGGCGTCGAGGCCGGCGGCCAGGGCGGCCAGCCGCCGGCGCTGGCGCAGCAGCGGCACCGACGGGTCGGCCGGCCCGAGGTCGTAGGCGAAGAAGCCGGGGTCGTCGTAGACCGGCGAGATCTGCATCGGGCCCGCCGTCAGGCGTAGTAGCGGAAGAGGTTCTCCGCGACGCAGGCCGGCTTGGGGGCGCCCTCGCACTCGAACGTGAACCGCATCGTGACCTGGACGCCGCCGGTCACGTCGTCGACCTTGACAAGCTCGACGCCGACCCGCAGCTTGGACCCGACCGGGACCGGCGACGGGAAGCGCACCTTGTCGCAGCCGTAGTTGACCGCCATCGAGATGCCGCCGACCTGGACCACCTGGGGCACCAGCCGGGGGCCCATCGCCAGGGTCAGGTAGCCGTGGGCGATCGGCCCCCCGAAGGGGCTCTCCTTGCGCGCCCGCTCGACGTCGACGTGGATCCACTGGTGGTCGCCGGTGGCGTCGGCGAACAGGTTGACCTGCTCCTGGGTGATCTCGACGTAGTCGCTGTAGCCCAGGTGCTGGCCCACGAGGTCGCGGAGCCCGTCGATTCCCTGCACGATGGTGGTCATGCCGGCGATCTTGCCCGAGCGGAACGAGCCGCGCCCAACCGATCTGTGCGCCGTGGTCCTGGCCGCGGGAGAGGGCGTCGGCCTGCGCCCCCTCACCCGGCTGCGCCCCAAGCCCCTGTGCCCGGTGGCCAACGAGGCGCTCCTCGACCTGGCCCTGTCCCGGGCCCGGCAGGTCACCGACGCGGTGGCGGTCAACGCCCACCACGGCCGGGCGATGGTCGAGGCCCACCTCGGCGACCGGGCCCACCTGTCGGTCGAGGAGGGCGAGGCGCTCGGCACCGCCGGGGCCCTGGCCCACCTGCGGGGCTGGATCGACGGCCGCGACGTGCTGGTGCTCAACGCCGACTGCTGGGCGCCGGGCCCGCTCGCCCCGTTCGCCGCCGGCTGGGACCGGGAGCGGGTGCGGCTGCTGGTGGCGGGCGACGACCGGCTGCGCCCGCCCGAGCGGCCGGCCAACCTGCTGGCCGGCTCGTTCATGCCCTGGGCCGAGGTGGCCCGGCTCGAGCCGGTGCCGTCCGGGCTGTGGGAGACGTCGTGGCGCCACCGCCAGGCCGAGGGTCGCATCGACGTGGCCCGGTGGGACGGGCCCTGCATCGACTGCGGGACCCCGGCCCGCTACCTGGCCGCCAACCTGGCGGCCGGCGGCGGCGAGCCCGTGGTGGGCGAGGGCGCGGTGGTCGAGGGCAAGCTCGAGCGGGCGGTGGTCTGGCCGGGCGCCCGGGTGCGGGCGGGCGAGGTGCTGGTCGACGCCATCCGGGCCGACGACAGCGTCACCGTCCTCGTGCGCTGAGCCTGACCGGCTGCGACCCGCCGCCGTCGCCGGCCGCCCGGGCGGCCAGCTGGCCGCAGGCGGCATCGATGTCGGTGCCCCGGTTGCGGCGCACGGTGGCGTTGACCCCCCGGTCCTCCAGCCACCGCCGGAACCGGAGCACCCCGGCCCGCGGCGTTCCCCGGGTGGGGTAGCCGGGCGTGGGGTTGAGGGGGATGAGGTTCACGTGCGCCGGCAGCGGCAGCGAGCGGGCCAGCTCGGCCAGGTCGTCGGCGTCGGACGGCCGGTCGTTGGTGCCGTCGATGAGCGCCCACTCGAACGACAGCCGCCGGCCCTTGGCCCGCAGGTAGTCGGCGCACGCCGCCATCAGCACGGTCAGCGGGTAGCGGCGGTTGATCGGGACCAGCCCGTCGCGCAGGGCGTCGTTGCCCGCGTGCAGCGACACCGCCAGGTTGACCGGGAGGTCCTCGCCGGCCAGCCGGCGGATGCCGGGCACCAGCCCGACGGTCGACAGGGTGAGATGGCGGGCCGACAGGCCGAGGTCGTCGTGGATGCGGCGCACGGCCGGCCACACCCGGTCGTAGTTGGCCAGCGGCTCGCCCATGCCCATGAACACGACGTTGCCGAGCCGGCGGCCCCCGTCGCGGGCCCGGCGGGCGGCCCGGGCGACCTGCTCGACGATCTCGCCCGTGCCCAGGTGGCGCTGGAACCCGGCCTGGCCGGTGGCGCAGAACCCGCAGCCCATGGCGCAGCCGGCCTGGGTGGACACGCAGACCGTGGTGCGGTCGCGGTAGTGCATGAGCACGGTCTCGACCCGGGCGCCGCCGTCCAGGGCGAACAGCCACTTCACCGTGTCCCCGGCGTCGCTGGTCGACTCGGCCACGGGCTCGAGCGCCGGTGGCAGCTCGGCGTCGAGCCGGGCCCGCAGCGCCTTGGGCAGCACGGTCATCTCGGCCGGGGTCGCCAGCTGGCGGTGGAGGCCGTCCCACACCTGCTCGACGCGGTAGCGCGGCTCGCCCGCCAGCAGGTCGGCGAGCGCGTCGCGGTCGAGGTCGTAGCGGGTGGGCACCGCCGAGCAGCGTACGGCTCCGGCCTCCGGGTGGGTACCGTCTCGCCCGTGGATGTCCGACGCACGCGGGTGCCCTCGGCGCACCCGGAGTACCACCACCGCAACATCCAGGGCGGTACGGCCAGGGCCGCCGTGTTCGGGGTGAGCGACGGCCTGGTCAGCAACATGGGCCTGATCCTGGGCGTGGCCGGCGCCGACCCCGCCCCGGCGGTGGTCCGGCTGGCCGGCCTCGCCGGCCTGGTGGCCGGGGCCATCTCGATGGCGGCCGGCGAGTACAACTCGATGAAGGTCCAGGCCGAGCTGCTCCAGCGGGAGCTGGCCATCGAGGAGCGCGAGCTGCGGCGCCGCCCCGAGCACGAGACCGCCGAGCTGGCCGGGATCTACGAGGACCGGGGCCTCGACCCGCGCCGGGCCCGCGAGATGGCCGAGGCGATGATGAGCGACCCCGACACGGCGCTCGAGACCCACGCCCGCGAGGAGCTGGGCATCAACCCCGCCGAGCTGGGCTCGCCCTGGGGCGCGGGGATCTCGTCGTTCTTCGCCTTCTCGGCCGGGGCCATCGTGCCGCTGGTGCCGTGGTTCGTGGCCGAGGGCACGGCGGCCACGCTGGCGTCGCTGATCCTCGGCGTGCTGGCGGCGGTGGTGGTGGGCGTGCTGATCGCCCGCTCGACCGGCCGCCCGACGCCGCGGGCGGTCGTCCGCCAGGTGCTGTTCACGATCGTGCCGGCGGCGATCACGTTCGCCATCGGCCGGGCCCTCGGCGTGGGCGGGGTGTCCTAGCCGGTCAGCCCGGCGCCACGTCGCCCACGAAGGCCCGGTCGACGTGGTCGACCGTGAACCCGAGGTCCTCGTAGAGGCGGGTGGCCTTGGTGTTGTTGGCGTCGACGTAGAGCATCCCCACGGTCAGGCCGCGGCCCGCCAGGTGGTCGAGGCCGGCGAGCACCAGCGCCCGGCCCAGGCCCCGGTGGTGGGCGGCGGGGTCGACGGCGATGACGTAGATCTCTCCGAGGGGCGGGTCCTGGTCGTCGTGGACCTTGGTCCAGCAGAACCCGACCAGGCGGCCGTCGACCTCGTGGAGCAGGAACCCGGCGGGGTCGAACCAGTCCTCGTGCTCGCGCTCGACCACGTCGGCCCGGGTCCAGCCGCCCTGCTCGGGGTGCCAGTCGAAGGCGCGGTTGTTGACCGCCAGCCAGGCGTCCTCGTCCCGGCCGACCCCGAAGGGCCGGGTGGCGAGCTCCCACGGCTCGCCGACCGGCAGCGGCCGGCGCATCTGCCACAGGTCGCGCCCCCGGGCCAGGCCGACGGCGGCGGCCAGGCGGTCGTGGTCGGCCGTGGGCTTGGTGATCCACAGGTGGACGTGGCCGCCGCCGGCCTCGGCCACGACGTCGCGGGCCGCGGCCAGCGCCGCCTCGGCCCCGGCCAGGCCGGGGGCGTCGCGCTCGTGGTCGTAGACCAGCTCGAGCTCCCAGCGGCGGGCGCCCCGCACCACCTGGGCGTAGGCCAGCGGGCGGTGATCGCCGTCCCAGGCCACCAGGCCGGCGAACTCCTCGCCCCCGCCGAAGGCGGCGTCGTGGAACCGGTGCTCGGCGATCAGCTTGTGCCCGACCGCCGCCTCCGCCTCGGCGATGAGCGCGGACACCGCCGCCACGTCGGCGGGCGTGCGCTGGCGGGTGATCTCGAGGTCGGCCACGCTCGCAGGCTACGGCCGGGGGGATATCGTCCCGCCGATGGCCACCGGTCGCCCCCGCAGCCCCAAGGGCCGGGCCCGTGTCGTTGCCGACCGCCTGGCGGTCGAGTACCCGGGCACCGCCACCGAGCTGTGCGCGCTCAAGCACTCGAACCCCTACGAGCTGCTGACCGCCACGATCCTGTCCGCCCAGACCACCGACGAGCGGGTGAACATGGTGACGCCCGCCCTGTTCGCCCGGTACCCCCGCCCCGAGGACCTGGCCGGGGCCGACCCGGCCGAGGTCGAGGAGCTGGTCCGCACCACCGGGTTCTTCCGCAACAAGACCCGCAGCATCATGGGCATGGCCGCGGGGGTCACCGAGCGGTTCGGCGGCGAGGTGCCCCACCGCATGGCCGACCTCGTGACGCTGCCCGGCGTCGGCCGCAAGACGGCCAACGTCGTGCGCAGCGTGGCCATGGGCGAACCTGGCCTCCCGGTCGACACCCACGTGCAGCGGCTGTCCCGCCGGCTGGGCCTCACCACCGAGACCGACCCGGTCAAGATCGAGTTCGCGCTCAACCCGCTGGTTCGGGCCGACGAGCGCGGGGCGCTCAGCCTGCGGCTGATCCTGCACGGTCGCGCGGTCTGCAAGGCGCGCAAGCCCCAATGCGGAGCATGCGTTCTCGCCGACATCTGCCCCTCCGCGTTCAAGGTCTAAGGACATCGACGTCGACGGACCGTGAACGAACTGCAACGAACTTCTTGCCGGAGCGCGCAACCTCCACTACGCCGTAAGCGATAACGTTGGTGAAAACCAGGTTCCCGCCACCTGGTTCCACGCGACGCCGGGATCCGCCGCCTGGCGTCGCCGCGACGGCGCCCCGTAACGGGGCGCCGTCGTCGTTTCCAGGCAACTGAAGGGCGTTTACCTGAGCGAACGCAGCAGGCGGGACAGCTTGCGCCCGGCCGTGAGCAGCGACCGTTCCACGTCGTAGAGGTCGTCGGCGACGTCGCTGCGGGGCGTGCCCTTGTAGCTGTCGGCGATGGCCGTGACGCGGGCGGTCAGCTCGTCGAGGCTGGTGGACAGGGCCGACAGCGCGGCGCGATCGCTCTCCATCCCGAGGTTTCTAGCGTCGAATGGGCTGGGGGCCGACACGGGACCGCCGGTAGCGTGGAACATCGTGCTCCGCCGACTCGACCTGCGGGGGACGGGCAGCGACGACCTCCGCCGCCGGCTGCCCCGCCCCGTGGCCCAGACCGAACCGCCCGTGGCCGAGGTGCGGGCCGTGCTGGAGGACGTCCGGGCGCGGGGCGACGCCGCCCTGCGTGACCTGGTCGAGCGGTTCGACGGCCCCCGCCTCGACGACCTGCGGGTGGCGCCCGAGGACGTGGCCGCGGCGCTCGACGCCATCCCCGCCGACCTGCGCGACGCCCTGGTCGCCGCCCGCGACAACATCGCCGCCTACCACGAGGCCCAGCGGGGCGACGAGATCGTCCACCGCAACGGCGGCATCGAGGTGCGCGAGCTGGTGCGCCCGGTCGACCGGGCCGGCTGCTACGTGCCCAGCTCGCTGGCGCCCCTCGTGTCGACCGCCCTGATGACGCTGGTGCCGGCCCGGGTGGCCGGCGTCCCCGAGGTCGTGCTGGTCACCCCGCCCCGGCGCGACGGCAGCGTCGACCCCGGCATCCTGGCCGCGGCCGCGCTGGCCGGCGCCGACGAGGTCTACCGGGTGGGCGGGCCGGCGGCCATCGGCGCCCTGGCCTACGGCACCGAGTCGATCCGCCCGGTCGACGTGATCGTGGGCCCCGGGCCCGCCCGGGTGGCCCAGGCCAAGCGGGAGGTGGCCGGCCTCGGCCTGGTCGGCGTGCCGTCGTCGTTCGCCGGCCCGTCCGAGGTCGTCGTGGTGGCCGACGCCGCCACCCCGCCCGAGCTGGCCGCCATCGACGTGATCCTCCAGGCCGAGCACGGCCCCGACGGGCTGGCCTGGCTGGTCACCTGGGACGAGGCGGTGGCCGACGCGGTGACCGAGGCCGTGGGCCGCCTGGTGCCCGCCTCGCCCCGCCGGCAGCACCTGGAGGCGACGCTGGCCGAGGGCGGCTACGCCGTCGTGTGCGACGACCCGGACCAGGCGCTGGCCGTCGCCAACGCCATCGCCCCCGAACACCTCGAGCTGCTGGTCGAGGGGGCCGGGGACCTGCTGCCGCTCGTCCGCCACGCCGGCGCGGTGTTCTGCGGGCCGCTGGCCCCGGCCTCGGTCGGCGACTACCTGGCCGGGCCCAACCACGTGCTGCCCACCTACGGGTCGGCGCGGTTCTCGGGGGCGCTGCGGGTCGACGACTTCCGCAAGCACGTCCACGTCGTCACCGTCGACGAGAAGGGCCTGGCCGAGGTCGGCCCGCACGTGGTGGCGCTGGCCGACTACGAGGGCCTGCCCGCCCACGCCGAGTCGGTGCGGATGCGCCTGTCCCGCCCGCCGGAGGGGCCGGCGTGACGTTCCGCCCCCGCGACGACGTCGCCCTCATGGAGGGCTACCACTCGCCCCAGCTCGACGTGGACGTGCGGCTCAACACCAACGAGGCGCCGACCCCGCCGCCGGCCGCGTTCGCGGCGGCGGTGGCCGCGGCGGTGGCACAGGTCGACTGGCACCGCTACCCCGACCGGGCCTACCGGGCCCTGCGCACCGCCATCGGCGAGCAGCACGGAGTGGGGCCCGAGGCCGTGTTCGCGGCCAACGGGTCCAACGAGGTGCTCCAGACCCTGTGCCTGACCTACGGCGGCCCGGGGCGCACGGCCGCGGTGTTCGAGCCGACCTACGCGCTGCACGGCCACGTCGCCCGGATCACCGGGACCGGGGTGGCCGTGGGCGAGCGCGACGAGGGGTTCGGCCTCGACATCGGCGAGGTGCGGCGGGTGTGGGCGGCGGCGGCGCCGGAGATCACGTTCCTGTGCTCGCCCAACAACCCGACCGGGATGATCGAGGACCCCGACCTGGTGCGGGCCGTGGCCGCCGAGGCGCCGGGCCTCGTGGTGGTGGACGAGGCCTACGGCCAGTTCGCCCCCTGGTCGGCGCTCGACCTGGTGGACGGCGACCGGCCCCTGGTCGTGACCCGCACGTTCTCCAAGACCTGGTCGATGGCCGCGGCCCGGCTCGGCTACCTGGTGGGCCCGCCCGACCTGGTGGCCGAGCTGGACAAGGTCGTGCTGCCCTACCACCTCGACGCCCTGAAGCAGGCGGCCGGCGTGGCGGCGCTCCGCTTCGCCGACGAGATGCGGGCCCGGGTGGCCGGCATCGTCGAGGAGCGGGGCCGGCTGGTGGCGGCGCTCGCCGACCTGCCGGTGGACATGTGGCCGTCCGGGGCCAACTTCGTGCTGTTCCGGCCCCGGGAGCGGGCGGGGGACGACGTGTGGAAGGACCTGGTGGCCCGGTCGGTCCTCGTCCGCAACTGCGCGTCCTGGCCTCGCCTGGAGGGGTGCCTGCGTGTCACGATCGGCACCCCCGCCGAGGACGACGCCTTCCTGGCCGCCCTGCGGGAGGTGCTGACATGACCCGCTCCGCCCATCGCTCGCGCACCACCCGGGAGACCTCGGTGGCCGTGGCCATCGACCTCGACGGGACAGAGGGCAAGGTCCGCGCGGCCACCGGGCTGCCGTTCTTCGACCACATGCTCGACCAGCTGGGCCGGCACGGCGGGTTCGACCTCGCCGTCGAGGCCCAGGGCGACCTGCACGTCGACGGCCACCACACCGTCGAGGACGTGGCCATCGTGGTGGGCGAGTGCTTCCGGGAGGCGCTGGGCGACAAGGCCGGCGTGCGCCGCTTCGCCAGCGGGGCGTTCCCGCTGGACGAGGCGCTGGTCGAGGTGGCGCTGGACCTCTCGGGCCGGCCCTTCGTCGCCTACGACGTCCCGTTCGGCGAGGTGCTGCCGCTGGGCGACCCGCCGTTCAACCCCGAGATGGCCGAGCACTTCTGGCAGAGCTTCGCCACCGCCGCCGCCATCACCCTCCACGTCACGCTGCGCTCGGGCCGCAACACCCACCACATCGTCGAGGCGACGTTCAAGGGCGTCGCCCGCTGCCTGCGCGACGCGGTCCGGGTCGAGGGCGACGCCGTCCCCTCCACCAAGGGCACGCTCTAGTTCGCAGCGCCGTGTGGCACGTCTGAGGCCCCCCGTGCTCTCTAGGGGCGTGGGGGTGACGATGGCGGTCGACGAGGTGGGCGCGGCGACGCGGGCCGAGCGGTTCGCTGCGCTGTGTCGGGCCGTCGAGCCCCGGCTGCGGCGGGCGCTGGTGGCCGCCTACGGGCCCGAGCTGGGGTCGGAGGCGGTGGCCGACGCCCTGGCCTGGGCCTGGGAGAACTTCGAGCGGGTCGAGGGCATGGCCAACCCGGCCGGCTACCTGTGGCGGGTGGGGCAGACCTCGGTGCGCCGGTCGGTCCGGCCCCGGCGCGCCGCATGGCTGGCCGCGGGACCGGAGCCCGGGGGCGACCACGCCTTCGAGCCCGCGCTGCGGGCGGCGCTGGCCGACCTCCCGGCCCGGCAGCGGACCGCCGTCATGCTCGTGCACGGCTACGGCTACACGCTGGCCGAGGCGGCGGCCACGCTCGGGTGCCGGCCCCGGACCCTGCGCAACCATCTCGACCGCGGCCTGGGCAAGCTCCGGGCCCGCCTGGGGGTGAGCGACGATGCCTGACCGACTCGACCTCGACCGGGCGCTCCGCTCGGTGGGCGACGACCTCGACCGGGCCAGCCGCCCGGTCACGCCGGCCGCCGCCCGGGGCCGCGTGCCCGTCGCCCGCGAGCCCGTGCGGCTGCGCCCGGGGTTCCGGGCCGGGCTGGCCGGGACGCTGGCCGGCCTCGTGCTGGCTGCCGGCGTCGTCGTGGTCCGGACCGCCGACGCCGGCGACCACCGGGTCGACGTCGGCCCGCCGGCTACCGCGGTCGGCGAGGAGCAGACCGTCACGAAGAGCGACGCTGTGCCGCTGCCCGAGACCGGCCTGGCGCTCGACGACGGCCAGCGCACGGTGCTGCTGTCGTTCGACGGGCGCGCGTTGGCCCGCGGCCAGGCCCTGACGCCGTCGGTGTGGCGGGCGAGCGACCAGGTCATCGTGCGGGACGAGGGCCGGACGGCGGTCGTGCAGGCGGGCGGGGACCGGGCCGCCCCCGGCTCCGAGTGCGACCGGGGCCAGGAGGTGGTCGGCCTGCGGGTCGCGGTCTGCGGCGGCACCCCCGGGAACCGCCAGGACATCGTCGCCTACCCCCACGACGGCGGGACGCCCCGCACGCTGGACGGCTCGATGCTGGAGCCGGGCCACTGGGAGTGGGCCTTCCCGTCGCCCGACGGCGGGCGCTACGTGCTCGCCCAGTGGCGCCGGTCCTGCGGTGGCGCCCAGGCCGTCCTGCTGCCGGCCGACGGCCGGGCGCTGCCCGGGATGGCCAACATGCTGGTGTTCGAGGGCACCGCCCTCGGCTGGGCGCCCGACGGCCGGGCCGTGATCCAGGGCGTCGCCGAGTCGTGCGCGGACCGCACCGACCGGGGCGTCGTCCTCTACGACGTGGCCGCCCAGGCCACGACCCAGGCCCGGCCCCCGGGAGCCGGGACGGCGCGGGTCTGGGTGCGCCAGGGCTAGGCGGCGAACTCGACGCAGTGGATGCCGGGCAGCGCCTCGGCCAGGCGCCGCCAGGTGCCGCCGCTGTCCTCGGACAGGAACAGGGCGCCGTCGGGGGTGCCCACGGCCACCAGCGAGCCGGCCGCGGCCAGGGCGAACGTGTTGATGTTGTACGGGAACGCCGCCGGCATCCCGCCGTCGCCGCAGCGGGCGAAGGGCGCCTGCGGGTCGGCCAGGGGCCGGCGGTAGACCGCCCCCTCCTCCGACCCCGGGCCCGTCGAGGCCGTGGCCAGCAGCCAGCCGTCCGCGATGGCGGCCGCCCGGCAGTACGAGGCGTGCAGGCCCTCGTGGCTCCAGTGCCAGGTGTCGCCCCCGTCGTCGCTCTGGCCGACGCCGACGGCCGCCGCCACCGCCACCGTGTCGCCGTCCACCACGACCTGGTGGTTGTCGCTCTCGGCCGGCACGACCTCGACCCACCCGTCGGGCCCGCTGCGCCACACGCCGCCGACGTGGACCCCGGCCAGCACGCCCCGGCTGCCGACGGCCACCGACCGGGTGTCGGGCGGCCCGCCCCACGGCGTCGACCAGGTGCTGCGGGTGGGCACGGCGTCGAACGATGCGTCGGGGCGGGCGCCGTCGGGGCCGCCCACCTCGACCAGGTGGGCGCCGGTGGTGCCGACCAACGCCCGGCCGCCGGCCAGGCCGGCCACGCACCGGGGGGCGAGGCCCTCGGGCAGCGGCAGCGCGGCGCCCTGCTCCAGCGCCATGACCCAGCCGCCCGCCACCGCGAAGTCGCCCGACACGGCCACGACGTCGGCGCCCGGCATGGTCCGCCGGATCACCTCCCCGTCGAGGGCGAGATCGAGCAGGCCATCCGCGGTTCCGACCAGCAGCATCTCCCCAGCATGCCCGCAACGTGCACCCCGCTTCACTGATGGCGCGCGATGCCGTGGGGCAGGCTGGGGGCATGACCCGACCCGAGGTGTGGCTGGTCCGCCACGGCGAGACCGAGTGGAGCCGCGACGGCCGTCACACCAGCCGCACCGACCTCGACCTCACGGCCGTAGGCGAGGCCCAGGCCCGGGCCCTGGCCCCGCTGCTGGACGGCGTGCGCTTCGACCTGGTGCTGGCCAGCCCCCGGCGTCGCTCGCAGGCCACGGCCGCCCTGCTCGGCTACCCCGACCCGGTGGTCGACCCGGACGCGGCCGAGTGGGACTACGGCGACTACGAGGGCCGGACCAGCGACGAGATCCAGGCCGACGTCCCGGACTGGCGCATCTGGACCCACCCGGTGCCCGGCGGCGAGACGGCCGTCGAGGTGGCCGCCCGGGCCGACCGCCTGGTCGCCCGGCTCGGGGCCGAGGGCGGCGAGCGGGCCCTGGTCGTGGCCCACGGCCACGTCCTGCGGGTGCTGGCGTCGCGCTGGCTGGACCAGCCGGCGGGCTTCGGCGTCCACCTGCTGCTGGGCACGGCCACCCTGTCGGTCCTCGGCTGGGACCGGGGCTCGCGGGTCGTCGACCGCTGGAACGCGCGGCCCCCCGCACCCACCGAATCGGGTGGGGGAGCGGCCGCCCCGCCGCCGTAGGATCGGCCCCTCATGGCACTCGTGGCCGTCCTCGACTACGGCATCGGCAACCTCCACTCGGCCCAGAAGGCGCTGGCGCGCGCCGGCGCCGACGCCCGCCTCACGGCGGACCCCGGCCTGGTCCGGGAGGCGGCCGGCGTGGTGCTGCCGGGGGTCGGGAACTTCGGCCGCTGCATCGAGGCACTGGAGCGGGCCGGCCTCGACGAGCTGGCCATCGAGTGCGCCGGCTCGGGGCGGCCGTTCCTCGGCGTGTGCATCGGCATGCAGATGCTGTACGAGGGCTCGGAGGAGAGCCCGAACGTGCCCGGCCTCGGCGTGCTGCCCGGCATCGTCCGCCGCCTGCCCGACGGCGTGAAGCGCCCGCAGATGCAGTGGAACCGGCTGGAGCGCCGGGGCCCGAGCGGCCTGCTGGCCGGCCTCGCCGACCCGGTGTGGACCTACTTCGTCCACGGCTACGCCGCCGAACGCTTCGACGACGTGGTCGCCACGTGTGACTACGGCGGGGCGGTGGTGGCCGCGGTCGAGCGCGACGGCCTGTGGGCCACCCAGTTCCACCCCGAGAAGTCGGGCGCCACCGGGCTGGCCATCCTGGCCAACTTCGTGGGCCGGGCCGCGGCGGCGGCCGAGGCGGCCTGAGCCGTGGACCTGTTCCCGTCCATCGACCTGCGGGGCGGCCGCTGCGTGCGCCTCTACCAGGGCGACTACGGGCGCGAGACGGTCTACGACGGCGACCCGGTGGCGGTCGCCCGCGGCTTCGCCGCCGGCGGCGCCCCCTGGGTCCACGTCGTCGACCTCGACGCCGCCCGCACCGGCGAGCCGGTGAACCGGCCGGTGGTGGCGGCCATCGCCGCCGCCGTCGACGTGCCGGTGCAGGTGGGTGGCGGCGTGCGCGACGACGCCGCGGCCGACGCCCTGCTCGGCGCGGGCGTCGGCCGGGTGGTGGTCGGCACCGCCGCCCTCGACGACCCCGCCTGGGTGCGGCGGCTGGCCGCCCGCCACCCGGGCCGCGTCGCCCTCGGCCTCGACGCCCGGGGCCGGGAGGTGGCCGTGCGGGGCTGGGTCGAGGGCTCGGGACGCGACCTGGTCGAGGTGGCCGAGGGCTACGCCGACGCCGGCATGGCGGCGCTGGTCGTCACCTCCATCGGCCACGACGGCACGCTGGAGGGCCCCGACCTCGACCAGCTGGCCGCCGTCCTGGCCGCCAGTCCCATCGACCTGGTGGCGTCGGGCGGCGTGGGCACGCTCGATCACCTGCGGGCCCTGGCCGGGCTGGCGGCCGGCGGTCGCCGGCTGGCCGGCGCCATCGTGGGCCGGGCGCTGTACGAGGGCGCCTTCGGCGTGCCCGACGCGCTGGCGGCGACCCGTGCGTAGCGTCCGGGTCATCCCGTGCCTCGACGTCGACGCCGGCCGGGTGGTCAAGGGCGTCAACTTCGTGGGCCTGCGCGACGCGGGCGACCCGGTCGAGCTGGCCGCCCGCTACGACGCCGAGGGCGCCGACGAGCTGGTGTTCCTCGACATCACCGCCAGCGCCGACGCCCGCGACACCATGGTCGACGTGGCCCGGCGGGTGGCCGAGGAGGTGTTCATCCCCTTCACCGTGGGCGGCGGCGTGCGCTCGGTCGACGACGCCCGCCGCCTGCTGCTGGCCGGGGCCGAGAAGGTGAGCGTCAACACCGCGGCGGTCGAGCGGCCCGGGCTGGTGACCGAGCTGGCCGACGAGTTCGGCGCCCAGTGCGTGGTGGTGGCCATCGACGCCAGGCGCCGGGCCCAGGGCGACGGCTTCGAGGTCACGACCCACGGGGGCCGGACGCCGACCGGCCGCGACGCGGTGGCCTGGGCCCGGCAGGTGGCCACGTCGGGCGCCGGCGAGATCCTGCTCACCTCCATGGACCGCGACGGCACCCGCGACGGCTTCGACCTGGAGCTCACCCGGGCGGTGAGCGACGCGGTGGGCGTGCCGGTGATCGCCAGCGGCGGCGTCGGCACGCTCGACCACCTGGTCGCGGGCGTGCTCGACGGCGGGGCCGACGCCGTGCTGGCCGCGTCGATCTTCCACTACGGCGAGCACACGGTGGCCGAGGCCAAGGCGACGCTGGAGCGGGCCGGGCTCATCGTCCGGCCGGCCTGACGATGGGCGACCTGCCCGAGCCGGACGAGTCCGGCGCGCCGCCGACGCCCGACGACCCGTTGCCCCCGGTCCCCGACGCCGCCGCCATCGCCGGGCTACTGGCCGACGACGACCGCCGGCGGGTGGTGGCGGCGCTGGTCCTCGGCTCCGCGACGGTCGAGGACGTGCGGGCCGCCACCGGGCTGTCGACCCGGGACGTGGCCGTGGCCCTGGCCCGCCTGGTGGGCGGCGAGCTGGTCGAGCGCAGCGACGACGGCACCCATGTGCTGCTGGGCGAGGCGTTCCGGCGGGCGGCCATCGCCGCGTCCGACCGCGACGCCCCCGATCCCACCGGCGACGTGCCCGAGGACGACGCCCGGGTGCTGCGCACCTACCTGCGGGCCGGGAAGCTGACCCAGATCCCGACCCAGCTGTCCAAGCGGCGGGTGGTGCTCGACCGGCTGGCCCAGGAGTTCGACGTCGGGCTGCGCTACTCCGAGCGCCAGGTCAACGCCATCCTCCGCCGCTTCCACCCCGACGTGGCCGCCCTGCGGCGCTACCTGGTCGACGAGGGCCTGCTCGATCGCTCGCCCCGCGGCGAGTACTGGCGGGCGGGTGGCTCGGTCGGCTGACGAGGCCCTGGCGGCGGCGAACCACGACTCGTGGTTCGCGGCCCAGGCCGCGGCCACCGGCGGCACCGTCGCGGCGGTCGCCGGCGTGCGGGTGGCGCTGGAGGGCGGCGGCGGGCCCCACGCCTCGTTGCTGTTCCCCGCCTTCGCCCCCGGCGACGAGGGCCGGGCCGCGCTGGACGCGGTGACCGCCCGGTGCCGGGCCGCGCCCGGGCTGGCCGGCGTCGGCGTGTGGAGCCTGGCCCCGCCCCAGCCGCCCGAGCTGGGGGCGTGGATGCTGGCCCGGGGCTACAACTGGGGCTGGCGGCCGCACTGGATGGTCCTCGACCTGGCGGCCGCGCCCGACGCCCCGGCGTCGCCGGCGGGCGTGCGGGTCGGGACGCTCGACGGCCCGCTGCCGGGCGAGCCCGGCGACGTCCCCTACTACTCCCGGGCCGACGGCCGGCTCGCGGGCCTGCTGGCCGCGGCCGAGCCCCGGGCCGCCTGGGGCGTGGCCGCCTGGCTCGGCGACCGGCCGGTCGGGCGGGCCGTGGTGCACGTCGCCGCCGGCGACCCGCCCCACGCCGGGCTCTACAGCATGGGGGTGGCGCCCGACGTCCAGCGCCGGGGCATCGGCGCCGCCCTGGTGGGTGCGGCGGCCGCCCTCGCCGCGGGGGAGGGCTGCGCCCGCATGACGCTGAACTCGACGGAGGCCGGGCGGCCGCTGTACCGGTCGGCCGGCTTCGCCTCGGTCGGCGACGGGCAGACCTGGTGGATGCCGCCGGGCGCCGCCGCGGGGCCGCCGCCGCCGCCGGGCGAGGTCGCCTTCGTCGAGGCGCTGGCCACCGGCGACCTCGACCGGCTCGACGCCCTGGCGCCCGGGCTCGCCCCCGGCGACCTCGACCGCCGCTACCCCTGCACGCTGACCCCGGCCGAGATGGCCCTGAAGACGGGGCAGGAGGCGGCGGTGGCCTGGCTGGAGGCCCACGGGGCCACGATCGACCTGCTGACGGCCTGGGACCTCGGCTGGGGCGGGCGGCTGCCCGACCTGGCCGCCCGCCGTCCGGGCCTGGCCGACGCCCCGGTCGACGAGCACGGCACCCGGCCCCTGCACCGGGCGGTGCAGCGGGGCGACGCCGGGCTGGTGGCCGCGCTGCTGGCCGTCGGCGCCGACCCGACGATCCCCGACGGCACCTACCGGTCCGACGCCCTCGGCTGGGCCCGCCACCTGGGGGAGGACGAGTGCGCCGCGCTCATCGCGGCCCGCCACCCGGCTCCGGGTTGAGCCACGCGACGACGGCGGCGGCCACGGCCGCGGTGCCGCCGGCCAGGAAGTGGTCGGCCCCCGGCACCACCACGAGGTCGACCGCGGCCCAGGCGGCGGTGGCGGCCCGGGCCGCGTCGGGCGGCGAGAACTGGTCGTGCTCGGGCACGACCACCAGCACCGGCCGGCCGTCGCCGGCGGCCGGGGCCGGCGGGCCGCCGAAGCGCAGCGGCGGGGCCACGGCCACCCAGCCCCGGGCCCGGGGGTCGTCCACCGCCAGGGCGACGTCGGCGCCGAACGAGTAGCCGGCCAGCCACAGCGGCACGCCCGGCCCCACCTCGGTGGCCAGCCGGTCGAGGGCGGCGACCACGTCGGCCCGGGCGCCCGCCGGATCGTCCCCCGCGCCGGGGCGGAAGTCGAAGCGCAGCGCGGCGACCCCGGCCGCGGGCAGCGCCCGGAACAGCGTGTCGACCACGATGTTGCGCCGGTCGCCGCCGTAGGCCGGGTGGGGGTGGCACACCACCGCGGCCGCCGGGGCGTCGGGCGGGAGGGCCAGGTCGCCGGCCAGCACGGCGCCGTCGCCGGCGTCCAGCGTGATCGGGCGGATCGAGTCGTCGGTCACGGGGGGTGGACGGTAGCGTCGGGAGGGTGCCCGAGCCCGCCCCCGCCGCCGTGACCGAGCCCAACGGCCGCACCGCCGCCGACAAGCTGGCGATCAAGATGCTCAACGACCGCGTGCTGGTGACAACGTCGACCAGCGAGGGCGAGCGCACCTCGTCTGGCGGCATCCTCATCCCGGCCACCGCCCAGATGTCCAAGCGGCTGGCCTGGGCCGAGGTCGTCGCCGTCGGCCCCAACGTGCGCGCCATGCAGGTGGGCGACCACGTGCTGTTCAACCCCGAGGACCGCTACGAGGTCGAGGTCCGGGGCGCCGACTACATCATCCTGCGCGAGCGCGACGTCCACGCCGTGGCCGCCAGCCGCCTGGGCGAGCCCTCGACCGGGCTCTACCTCTAGGGGGCGGCAGCCCCCCTGCGCCGGCGCTAGTCCGCGGCCACCGGCCGCTCGTCGGGCACGGTGGTGGCCAGCTCGACCGCGGCCCGGGTGGGGTCGTGATCCCAGCGGGTCGGCCAGCCGTCGACCAGGCGCCAGCCGGCCGCCGCCAGCGCCCGGCGCCGGGCCACGTGGGCGGCGGCGCCGTGGCTGTGGACCGCCGTCTCGACGCCCACCGTGCCGGCGCCCTCGCCGATGCACAGGTCGACCGCCCACCGCCCGACCGGATAGCCGGTGCGGACCACCAGGCCGGCCTCCCGCAGCTCGAGGGCGAGGGCGTCGCCCCACGCCGTCGGGCAGGGGCCGTCGGCCGGCGGGGACGGGGGGCGGTCGGCGTGGACGAGGTACCGCTCGACCAGGCCGTCGGGCGGCCCGGCCGGCGTGGGCAGCGAGGTCACGATCACCAGCGAGCGCCGGGCCCGGGTCACCATGACGTTGAAGAGGTGGGGGTCCTCGACGAAGCGGCGCCGGCCCGGCGGGTCGTCGGGGGCCAGGCCGAGGGCGAGCACGACGTGGTCGGCCTCGGCGCCCTGGAAGGCGTGCACGGTGCCGACCCGCAGCCCCAGCCGCTCGATCTCGTCGACCTCGTAGGCGGCCAGCAGGGCCTGCTGGGCGGCGTCGGCCGGCTCGCGGAACGGGCTGATCACGGCGATGTCCCGGCGCCCCGCGGCGGCCAGCCGGGCCACGGCGGCCAGCGCCGCCGCCACCTCGTCCTCGCCGGCGGCCGGGCGGACGACGTCGATGACGTCGGTGGCCTCGTTGGCCGGGTGGCGGGTCGCCACCTGCACCCGGCCGCCGTAGAACGCCCGGGCGGGGAAGTCGACCAGGTGGGGGACCGACCGGTGGTGCTCGTCGAGCGCGGTCGTGGCCGCCCGCCCGGCGGCCAGGTCGAGGACGCTGGTCCGGCGCACGTCGAGGCGGGCGGCCCACGGCCCCACGTCGTGCTCGCGCTGGGCCCGTACCAGGTCGTCGTCGCCCACGAACGACACGTGGCGCAGCTGGCGGGGGTCGCCGACGACCACGGCCCGCCGGCCCCGCAGCAGCGCCCCGGCCGCGGCGGCCTGGTCGATCTGGCTGGCCTCGTCCAGCACCACCAGGTCGAACAGCCCGGGCGTGTCGGGCAGCAGGTCCTCGATCTCGCGCAGGGTGCCGACCCACAGCGGCAGCGCCGCCACCAGCGCCGGGCCGTCGATGCGGCCGAGCAGCTGGCGCCGCTGCCGGCGCCCGGCCCGCAGGGCGGCGCCGAGGTCGCCCGCCGCCCGCCGGCCCCACTGGCGGCGCTGCTCGCTGGCGCCCAGGGCGGCGACGAGCCGACCGGCCGCGGCCCGGACCTGGCCGTCGGCTCCGGCCAGCAGGTCCCAATGGGGCCCGAGCAGGGTGCCGCCCCGCGCCTCCAGCTGGGCCCGGGCCCGGCGGTCGCCCGCGCACTCCAGGGCGGTGCACAGGTCGACCAGCAGCGTGCCCGGCGGCGAGCCCAGGTCGGCGGCCAGCCGGCGGGCGGACCGGGTGCGGCGCCGCCGCGCCCACCACGCCCCGGGCCCGGAGCCGGTCGCCACCCGCCCGGCCCGCTCGGACAGCTCGGTGAGCTCGCGCAGCAGCGGCGAGGGGCAGGCCGGGTCGAAGGCGGCGGGGGCCAGGGAGCTGAGCCGGTCGACCAGGCCGTCCCAGTGGTCGGCCTGCTCGGCCCGGCGCTCCAGCGCCAGCGCCTCGCTGATGCCGTCCTCGACGAGCCGCTGGCGGTCGAGCGCGGCCCGCAGGTCGTCGTGAGCGGCCGCGATCTCGTCCCGACCCGTGCCCGTCTCGCCCACCCGGGCCACGAGGTCGTCGTGGTCCGTGCCGCCGAAGCGCACCGGGTCGGGCCCCGGCTGTCGGGCCAGCAGCCCGGCGACCACCCCGGCGGCGTGGCCCGAGCGGGTGGCGACCAGCACCGAGCGCCCGTGGGCCACGGTGTCGACGGCGATGGCCGCCACCGCCTGGCTCTTGCCGCTGCCGGGCGGGCCGGTGATCACGGTGACCGGCTCGTGCCGGGCCCGCCGCAGCGCCTCGATCTGGGCCTCCCCGAGCCGCAGCGGCGACACGACCGGCTCGCCGCCGATGTCGCCGGCGTGGTCGGCCGCGGCGGTGGCGTCGGCGTACACGGCGGCGAAGGCGGTCGCGTCGAGGTGGGCCTCGGCCGCCCAGGCCCGCAGCGACGACGCCAGGCTGGGCCGCAGCGGGTCGTGGTCGACGTAGACCAGCGCGCCGACGCAGGCGACCAGGTCGGGCCCTTGGCGGTGGTCGAGCGGGCTCTCGGTGGGCGGCAGGATCCGGGCGATCGGTCCCA
>DATFRN010000071.1:0-11765 GCA_035263165.1 Acidimicrobiales bacterium
CGGCCTGAGCGGCCCGGCCCGCATCGGGCGCGTGACGTTCTCGAAGACCGGCAGCACGGTCCGCTACCGCGGCCGGACGTTCCGCAGCCTGAAGGGCCTCGGCTTCAAGTCGAACTACCGCGACGTCGAGACCGGCGAGCAGTACTGGATCTCCGGGCCCCGCGGGGACGGCGCCGACCGCCTGTACGGCGAGCGCGCGCCCGTGGAGATCGACGAGGACGTCCGGGCCGAATATTGGCGGGAGATCCGGGGGCACCCCGAGCGCATCCACGAGGCGGACGCCAACCGCTGACGGCGCCGACGACCAGGAAAGATTTGGAGGCGGCGACCGGAATCGAACCGGTGTACAGGGCTTTGCAGGCCCTTGCCTAAACCACTCGGCCACGCCGCCGTGAGCCCGCCACCCTACCCGACCCGGCCAGAGCGCCCGTCTGCCCATTCGCCCGTTGCTAAACAAACGTTCGTTTGGGAGACTGCCGGCATGACGACCGCCGACACCCGGGCCCGGGGCGACGCGCCGGCGCCGCCGTTCCCCATCGACGTCCTCGACCCCCGGTTCTACGACGACCCGTGGGACGCCTACCGCTGGCTGCGGCAGAACGCCCCGGTGTGGTGGGACAGCCGCAACGAGATGTGGGTCATCTCCCGCCACGAGGACGTCAGCCACATCAGCCGCCACCAGGAGCTGTACTCGGCCGCCCAGGGCGTGCGACCCAAGGTGGCGGCGCCCATGTCGATCATCTCCATGGACGACCCCGAGCACACCCGCCAGCGCCGGCTGGTCAACAAGGGCTTCACCCCCCGCATGGTGCGCCAGCTGGCCGACCACATCCGCGACCTGTCCCACCAGATCATCGACGAGATCGCCGGGCGGGGCGAGTGCGACTTCGTCGAGGACTTCGCCATCCACGTCCCGCTCATCGTCATCGCCGAGCTGATGGGCCTCGACCCCGACCAGCGCCGCTCCCTCTACCGCTGGAGCGACGCCATGATGGCCGGCGACGGCCACACCGAGGCCGACGACCCCGTGCTCGTGGCGGCGGCCGAGGCCGGCGGCGAGTTCGCCACCACCTGCGTGGAGCTCATCGAGCAGCGCCGGGCCGACGGCTCGACCGACGACATCATCGGCATCCTCACCGCCGCCTTCGACCAGGGCGCGCTGGCCCGGGACGACGCCGGCGGGGCCAGCGGCGGCGTCGGCAACGACGAGCTCACCCACGACGAGCTCATCATGTTCCTCATCCTGCTGGTGGTGGCCGGCAACGAGACCACCCGCAACGCCCTCTCGGGCGGGCTGGTCGCCTTCAGCCGCTTCCCCGACCAGCACCGCAAGCTGCTCGACCACCCCGAGCTCATCGACCTGGCCGTCGAGGAGATCGTCCGCTACGTCAGCCCGGTGATGTCGTTCATGCGCACGGTCACCGAGGACCACGCCTACCGGGGCGTCGACCTGCGGGCGGGCGACCGGGTCTTCCTGCTCTACCAGTCGGCCAACCGGGACGAGGACGTGTTCGACGACCCCGACGAGTTCCGCATCGACCGCGACCCCAACCCGCACCTGGCCTTCGGCATCGGCACCCACTCCTGCCTCGGGGCCAACCTGGCCCGGGCCGAGGTCGGCGTGGTGTTCACCGAGCTGTTCTCCCGGCTGCGGGACATCCGGGCCGTCGACCCCGACACGCTGGAGCGGGGCGACTCCAGCCTGGTGCTGGGCCTCAACCGCCTGCCGGCCACGTTCACCCCGGAACGGCGATGACGGGCGCCGCCGCCACGACCGGCGCCGAGCCCGGGCAGCGGGCCCGCATCCTCGACGCGGCGCTCGGCCTGGTGAGCGAGCTGGGCTCGGCGGGCACGTCGATGCGCCGGCTGGCGGCCGCCTGCGGGCTCAACGTCGCCACCATCTACCACTACTTCCCGTCCAAGGCGGCGCTGCTGCGGGCCCTGGTCGCGGAGCAGCGCTACGGCGAGCGCCTGGCCGTCGACGAGCCGCCCGCCGACCCGGCGCTGCCGGTCAGCGAGCGGTTCGCGGCGTTCTTCGCCTGGGTCGCCGGGCGGGCCGTGGAGGAGGAGACGGTCCTGCGCCTGCTGGTCGGCGAGGGGCTGCGGGGCAACGACGTCGCCCGCCAGTCGGCCCGCGACCTCATCGACGCGCTCGACGTCGCCCTGGCCGGCTGGCTGGCCACCGGCTTCCCCGAGCTGGGCACGGGCCCCGAGCCGGCCGCCGCCGCGCGCCTGGTCCGGGGCGCGCTCCTGGCGCTCATCACCGAGCAACTGGCCATCGGTGCCTGCGATCCCGCGCCGGTGGCGGAGGACCTGGCGGCGGCGCTGTTCCCCTAGACGTGCTCGTGCTCGGGGCGCTGTTCCCCTAGACGTGCGTGCTCGGGGCGCTGTTCCCCTAGACGTGCTCGTGCTCGGGGCGGCCGTCGAACAGCGTGCGCATGTCGTGGGCGGCGACGTCGGCCCGCATCTCCTCGTCGTCCGGCCGGTCGCCCCCCGCCTCGGCGGCGTCGAGGATGGCCGGCAGCAGCCGGGCGTCGCTGGACGTGTTGAGGAACACCTGCGGGTCGGCCAGCACCCAGCGCACGGCCCGCGCCAGCGCGCCCCCGTCGTCGGGCAGCGGCTGGTACCAGCTGAACCGGGGGCCCTCGTGGTCCTCGGGCCAGCGGCGCCGGGCGACCGACTTGATCGTCTGGACCGCCACGCCCCGCTCGGCGCACACCGCCAGCAGCTCCTCGACGCCGGCCCGGTAGTCGGGGTCCTCCAGCGCCACGAAGCTGTAGGGCAGCAGCACCGAGTCGAACGGGAACCGCTCCAGGCTGCGCAGGTGCTGGCGGGCGATGCGGGTGCCGTGGCCGGTCACGCCCACGAAGCGGCACAGCCCCTCGTCCCGGGCCCGGGCCAGCGCCTCGACCGCGCCGCCCGGCCCGTGGGCCACGTCCCACTCGTCGGGCTCGACCAGGTTGTGCAGCTGGACGAGGTCGACGTGGTCGACCCGCAGCCGCTCCAGCGAGCGCTCCAGCGAGGCCCGGGCGGCGTCGCCGGTGCGGTCGCCGGTCTTGGTGGCGAGGAAGAACCGGTCGCGGTGCTCGGCCATCCACGGCCCCACCCGCAGCTCGGAGTCGCCGTAGCTCGCCGCGGTGTCGATGTGGTTGACGCCCCGGGCCAGCAGCAGGGCCAGCACCTCGTCGGCCCGTTCCTGGCGCATCGAACCGAGGGCCGCGGCCCCGAAGATCACCCGGGTGCTGGCGTGGCCGGTCCGTCCGAAGTCCGCGTGCGCGATCACACGGCGACCGTACCCAGATTCACAGCCCGATGACGTCGGGCCGCGGCAGCCCCGCCTGCTCGCACCAGCCGAGGTAGAAGTCGCGGATCAGCCCGGCGTCGATGACCATCTCGACGTTGCCGTCGGCGTCCAGGTTGAGGTTGGCGCCCCGGATGGCGAACCACACGTCGGTGACGCCCTCGACGTCGGTGGGGACGATCAGCGTGTGCACCGAGCCGGCCGGCTCGAACAGGTAGGAGCCGGCGGTGTTGACCTGGGGGTACTCCACGTAGCGCCAGGAGCCGGCGATGGTGAAGGCGTAGACCTCGCCGGTGTGCTTGTGGGTCTGGACCCGGTAGCCCGCCGGGAACCGGCTGCGGATGACCCACAGCCCGGCCTCCACGTCGCACTGGAGGAGCTGGAGCTCGGACCCGTCGCCGAGGGGCACGAAGGGCAGGTCGTTCTCGCCGCGGTGCAGCGCCATGGGGACGTCGATCGCCGTCATGCCCTCTTGTCTAGGCGGTCGAGGTCCGAGGCGCTCAGCCGCCGAACGTGACCGCCACGTCGCCCGCGCCCTTGAACAGCGCCACCACCCCGGCCGCCTGCTCGATGGCCGTGCGCTGGCGGTCGCCGAGCGTGCCGAACGCGTCGATCGTCACCTCCAGGCGCTTGGGCGTCGTGCGGGCCCGCCACGTCCCCACCGGGTGGCCGGTCATCAGCACCAGCCCCGGACTGCCCACCGGCCGCCACAGCGCCCGCTGCAGGGCCCGGTCGGGCACCAGCGTCGACCGGTCGCGCATGGCGAGGAACGGGTCGCCCGCCGGCAGCAGCCGGGCGCCGCCGGCCAGGGGCGGCTCGTCCAGCGTGTCGAGGTCCTCGGCCAGCATCCACGCCGGCGCGCCCTCCAGCCGCACCTCGACCAGCTGGCGCCCGAGGGCCACGAACCGGGCCCGGGCCTCGTCGCTCCCCAGCCCGGACCAGGCGGCGAAGTGGCGGGCGGTGGCCGGGCCGTAGGCGTGGACGAACCGGCGGGCCAGCTCCAGCCGGTCGGCCCGGAGGTCGCCGCCCAGCGGCTCGCCCAGCCAGATGTCGGTGGCCATGATCATCTGGCTGCGGCCGTGGGGCCAGCCGTAGCAGAAGACGCCGGCGGTGCCGGCCAGCCGCAGCAGCTGGTCGGGCACGTGGTGGACGTCGCAGGCCTCGCACCACGGCTCGAGCTCGGCGGGGATGCGGCCGTGCAGCGCCTCGCTCACCTGGCCCTTGGTGCGGGGCTCGGCGTCGGCCAGCACGGTGGCCAGCACGCCGATGACCTCGGCCAGCGCCTCCCGGGCGGTGGCGTCGCCGCCGGCGATGGCCGGCCACGCGCCCTGCAGCTGCTCGCGCAGCGAGTCCTCGTCGGAGGCCAGCGCCGCGGGCCCGAACACCGGGGCGTCGCGCCGGGGCACCAGGTAGGCGGCGCCCCGCAGGCTGAGCATCCGCACCAGCGTGCGGTCGTCGTGCAGCGCCGCCTCGATCTCGTCGGGGTGGAGCTTGGTGACCCGGGCGGCCAGCGCCAGCGGGGCGTTGCCGGGCGGCGTGTCCTGCACGCCGGCCACCCCGGCCGCGTCGAGCAGCCCGCCCTTCGGCAGCCGCTCGGCCAGGTTGTGGGCCGCCACCCGGTACGCCACGGCCTGCTCGGCCGACACCTTGTCCCGCGGACGGATCCCCATCGTGGCCGACGATACGACGCCACCGCGGCGCCCGCGTGGGGACCCCCGGGCCTGGGGATCAGCGGAAGTGCGGGATCACCTCCCGCCCCATCAGCTCGATGGTCCGCATGACCGCCTCGTGCGGGATGCGGTAGGGGTTGACCAGGCACAGCAGCGTGTCGACGCCGGCCTCCTCGTAACGGCGGCAGGCGGCCAGGCAGTCGTCGGGCGTGCCCACGACGCAGGCGCCCGCCTCGACCAGGTAGTCGAGCGTGAGCAGGTCGAGGGCGCCGCTGTCGTCCACCGAGGCCAGGTCCTCGGCGTAGGAGTAGGTGCCGAGCTCCTCGCCGGTCTCGGCCATCCACTTGGCGACGCTGCCGATCAGCCGGGCGCCGGCCTTCGGGTACCACTCGAACGACTCGCGGGCCGCGGCCAGCGCCTCGTCGCGGTCCTCGGCGCACAGCGTCATCGTGAACGTGGCGGCGTCCCGGTTGACGAACGCCCCCACCGGCTCGGTGCAGCCGGCCAGCGCCTCCCGGTAGATGTCGATCTTGGCCTTGACCTCCTCGGGCGGCACGCCGACGGCGAACGAGCACAGCCCGAGGCCGAGCGCCCCGACCTGGCGGTGGCCGTCGGTGCTGGAGGTGGCGCCCCACAGCGGCGGGTGAGGCCGCTGGAGCGGCTTGGGCAGCACCCGGCGGGGCGGCATCTGCCACCAGCGCCCGGCGAAGGCGTGCTGATCCTCGGTCCAGCACCCGACCATGTGCTCGATGGCCTCCCGCCACATGGCCCGGGTGTCGGCGGGGTCGATGCCGAAGCCCTCCAGCTCGGCCCGGGTCGAGCTGCGCCCGGTGCCGACCTCGACCCGCCCCCCGGAGATCAGGTCGAGGACGGCGATCGACTCGGCGCTGCGCACCGGGTGGTTGTAGGGCTGGGGCATGAGCCGCACGCCGTAGCCGAGCCGGATGCGCTCGGTGCGGGCGGCGATGGCGCCGTAGAGGACCTCGGGGTTGGAGCAGTGCGAGTACTCCTCGAGGAAGTGGTGCTCCACGGTCCAGAACGCGTCCCAGCCCCAGCGCTCGCCGGCGATCGCCTGCTCCAGCGTGTTGCGGTAGGCGACCTGCTCGCTGTCGGGACCCCACGGGCGGGGCACGGGGATCTCGTAGAACAGCGCGAAGCGCACGGGTCCTCCCTAGGGGGCGAAGCCGCGGACGATGTGCCCGCGGACGAACGACCGGACGGCGCCGGCGTCGTCGAGGTCGACGACGGCCGAGGGCAGCACGGCGAAGCTGAGCATGAGGCGGACGATCCACTCGGCGGCCTGGCGGTGGTCGAGGTCGCCCCGCACCTCGCCCCGGGCGGCGGCCGCGGCCAGGCGGGGCAGCCAGAAGGCGTCCCACCGCTCGACCAGCCGGTCGCTGCCGGCGCCGAGCACGGTGGCCAGCAGCGAGTCGCGGGCGCCGGGCAGGCGCAGGGTCAGCGCCTCGTCGCCGAGGTGGCGCCGGATGAACACGGCGGCCGCGGCCACCTGGTCGGCCAGGGTGGCCTCGGCGTCGACGTCGGCGGCGGAGGCGGCCACGAACCGGTCGGCCGTCCGGGCGACGACGGCGGCCACCAGGGCGTCGCGGTCGGCGAAGTAGCGGTAGACCGTGCCCCGGGACAGGCCGGCCTCGGCGGCCACGTCCCGCATCGAGACCCGCAGGCCGTAGCGGCCCATGCACCGTTCGGCGGCGTCCAGGATCCGGGCCTGCGCGGTGACGGTGTCGGTCTGCACAAGTGAACAAGATCTATCATATTGTTCAGCCCATGACGCGCTTCGAGGGCAGGACCGTGCTGGTCACCGGCACGGCGTCGGGCATCGGCCGGGCCACGGCCGAGCGGCTGGTGGGCGAGGGGGCGACCGTGGTCGGCGTCGACCTGGCGCCGCCGGACGACCCGGTGGCCGGCGTGATCGACGCGCCGGGAGACGTGCGCGACGAGGCGGCGATGGCCGCCGCCGTGGCCGCGGCGGTCGAGGCCTCGCCCGTCGGGCGGCTCGACGGCGTGGTCAACGCCGCCGGCGTCGCCGGGGCCGGGCCGGTCCACCTGCTCGAGCGGGACGAGTGGGAGCGGGTGGTGTCGATCAACCTGACCGGCACGTTCGTGGTGGCCAAGGCGGCGCTGGCGCAGATGGTGACCCAGGAGCCGAACGCCGCCGGCCAGCGGGGCGCGCTGGTCACGCTGGCCAGCATCGAGGGCCTGGAGGGCACCGCCGGGGGCAGCGCCTACAACGCCTCCAAGGGCGGCGTGGTGCTGCTGACCAAGAACCTGGCCATCGACTACGGACCGATGGGCATCCGGGCCAACGCCCTGTGCCCGGGGTTCATCGACACCCCCATGACCGGCTTCATCTTCCACATGGAGGGGATGGAGACGCTGGCCGACGGCTACCGGGTCGAGCACGCGCTGCGCCGCATCGGGCGGGCGGAGGAGATCGCGGCGGCCGCCGCCTGGCTGCTGTCCGACGACGCCTCGTTCGTGTCGGGCGCGGCGCTGCCGGTCGACGGCGGCTACACCGCGGGGCGCGACCACGGGATCACCCGGCTGATGGGCCTCGATCCCGGCTGAGCTCGACGTGGCGTCGCAGGGCGGCGACGTAGCCGGCGGTGGCCCGCTCCTGCTGGGCCCGGGCCACCGGCCCGCCCAGGCGGGTCAGCCAGTGGTGCGGGCGGGAGAAGGCGGTGACGGTCACCACGACCTCGCCCGCGGGGCCCCGGCCGACGACGAACGCCTCCTCGCCGGTCTCGGGGTGGACCGGGAGGGTGCCGTAGCCGAACCCGCAGCGGTCCGGCCCGTCGACCGCCCACACCACCCGGCAGGCGGCGATCACGTGCAGCACGCCGCCGGGGAGCGGGGCGTCGACCACCACCTCGCTGCCGGGGGCGAGCGGCGGGTCGGCCGGCGCCACCCGGAAGCCCTGGCCCCGGTGCAGCCGCCAGGTGCGCACGCCGTCGGCCGCGGCCGCGAAGTCGGCGTCGCCGGCGCCGACGGTGGCGGAGGCCCGCACGTGGTGGTAGCCGTCCGGCAGGTCGCCGCCCTGCGTCGCCCCGACCTCGGGGTAGGTGAGCTCGGCGCCGGCCACGTCGGCGAGGACGCGGGCCAGGCGGTCGTCGGAGGGGCGGCCGAGGACGAACATCCCGCCCACGCTAGGGCCGGGCCGCCCCCTGTCAGTCCGCGTCGGCGTGGTACTGCATGGCGCCGACCACGTTGCCCGACGGGTCGGCGAACCAGACCAGGTCGCCGATGCCGGCCAGCGTGGTCTTGTCCATGAGCACGGTGCCGCCGCCGGACCGCACGGCCTCGACCACCGCGTCGACGTCGTCGACGGCCACCGTGCACTCGAACCCGACGACCCGGCGGTCGCCGAAGTCGCGGCGCCCCTGGAGGGCGGCGTGCAGGCCGGGCTCGATGCCGTCGGCCGTGCGGACGTGGAAGAACCCGGGCGGGCCCCAGGGCTCGAACGTCCAGCCGAACACCGCCCCGTAGAACCGGCGGGCCTCGTCCACGTCGTCGGCGTTGACGGCGACGTGGGCGACCTGGCCCGCGCGTGTCGTGCTGTCTGCCATGGGGCGACCGTACGGCGGGCGGCGGGTGGCGCACCGTCGTGGTTGCGGCCGATGATGTCGTCCGTGCGACAGGACGGCGAGCCGCTGGCCCGGGGGTACGCCGTGACCCACCCGGCGGGGACGGTCGTGCTGCCCCAGCCGCCGGGGTGGCACCAGCTGCTGCTGGCCACCAGCGGCGTGCTGACGGTCGAGACGCCGGAGGGGACGTGGGTGGTGCCGCCCCAGCGGGCCGTGTGGGTGCCGGACGGCCAGCGCCACCGGCTGGTGATGACCGGCCGGGTGCGGGTGCGGGCGCTGTACCTGGCGGCGGGTGAGGTCGACCCCGGGGCGTTGGCCGGCGCCGGGTGCCGGGCGGTGAACGTGCCGCCGGTGCTGCGGGAGCTGGTCGACCACGCCGTGCGCCGGGCGCCGCTGTGGGCCGACCGGCCGGCCGACGCCCGGCTGGTGGGGGTGGTGGTGGACCTGCTGGAGGGCCTCCCGGCCGCCCCGCTCCAGCTGCCGCTCCCCCGCGACCGCCGGGCGCTCGACGTGGCCGAGGCCCTGGCCGCCGATCCTGCGGCCGAGGCCACGGTGGCCGACCTGGCCCGCCGGGTCGGCGCCGGCCGCCGGACGATCGAGCGCCGCTTCCGGGACGAGACGGGCATGAGCGTGGCGACCTGGCGCCAGCGCCTGCGCCTGGTCGAGGCCCTCCGCCTCCTGGCCGCGGGCGAGCCGGTCAGCCGGGTGGCGCCGGCGGTCGGCTACAGCACGCCGAGCGCCTTCGGCGCCATGTTCGTCCGCAACATGGGCACCACGCCGGGGCGGTACTTCGGGGGTTAGCCGAGCTCCCGCAGCGCCACCCGCAGGGCGTCGAGCTCGGTCACCACGTCGGCCAGCTCCTGCTGGACGTCCTCCATGTCAGTGCCGTCGGCCGCCGCGTCCAGGCGCGCGGCGAGGGAGCGGAGGCGGTCCTCGGCGTCGTCGGCCACGGTGCCACCGATCTCGCCCGCCCGGCGGGCCGCCTCCCACATCCCCAGCACGGCGGCGTCGATGCCGGCGGCCACCTCGGCCTGGTCCACCACCGCCTCGCCGAACCGGGCCCTTGCGGCCAGCGCCCCGGTCACCGCCGGGGCGAAGCGGGGCGGCACGAGCCGGGGATCGACGTGGGCCAGCGGGTCGTCCGCGGGCCGGCGGCGACGGCGCAACACCCGGGCGAGGCTAACCGCCGGGCATTCGCGGCCGGTCAGCGTGGACGGGAAGCACATCGCCGACATCACGAGGGCCGGACCCCGTTTCGGTCCCGGGAATGCGGCCGGTCTAGGGTCTAATGCGAATGCATGAGCGCGCGACCAGGACGGGGCCGTGACCGACGCTGGGGTCGGCGCCGACCTCGTCGACGTGGTCGCGCTCGAGCGGTGGATGGACGCCCAGGGCCTGCCGCCCGGCCCGGTCACCGACGGCGAGGCGCTGCCCGGCGGCACCCAGAACCTGCTGCTGCGCTTCCGGCGGGGCGACCGCCGCTACGTCCTGCGCCGCGGCCCCCGCCACCTGCGGCGGCTCAGCAACCAGGTCATGCGGCGCGAGGCCCGGGTGCTCCAGGCGCTGGCCGGCAGCGACGTGCCCCACCCCGCCTTCGTGGCCGGCCCCGGCGAGCCCGACACCGGGGTGGCCGGCGACGCCGTCTTCTACCTGATGGCCCCCGTCGAGGGCTTCAACCCCTCGGCCGGCATGCCGCCGCCCTTCGCCGGCGACGCCGCCCTGCGCCACGAGGTCGGCCTCCAGGTGGCCGAGGCCGCGGCCCGGCTCGGGGGCGTCGACCACGTGGCCGCCGGCCTGGCCGACTTCGGCAAGCCCGACAACTTCATCGAGCGCCAGGTCGAGCGGTGGCTGGGCGAGCTCGACTCCTACGCCGAGCACGAGGGCTACCCCGGCCCCGACATCCCCGGCCTCGACGAGGTGGCCGCCTGGCTCGACGCCAACCGCCCCGCCACCTGGCAGCCGGGGATCATGCACGGCGACTACCACCTGTCCAACGTCATGATCGCCCCCGACGCCCCGCGGGTCGCCGCCATCGTCGACTGGGAGATGTGCACGATCGGCGACCCGCTGCTCGACCTGGGCAACCTGCTCGGCACCTGGCCGATCGGACCCGACGGGACCCCGGGGACCCCGGCCGGCACCGGCGGCTTCATCGGCATCGGGCCGGCCGACGGCCTCCCGAGCCCCGACGAGCTGGTGGCCCGCTACGCCGAGCACACCAGCCGCGACACCGCCGCAGTCCCCTGGTACACGGCGATGGCCTGCTTCAAGCTGGGGATCGTGCTCGAGGGCACCCACGCCCGCGCCTGCGCCGGCAAGGCCCCGGTCCCCGTCGGCGACCTGCTCCACGCCACCACCCTCGGGCTGTTCGCCCGCGCCCACACCGTCATCGCGAAAGGCTGAGCCATGGCCATCGACTTCACGCTGTCCCCCGAGCTGGAAGACATCCGCCTGCGCATCCGCAGCTTCATGGACGACGTGGTCCACCCCGGCGAGGCCCGCATCGGCAACCGGGAGGAGATCGACCGGTCCGACTACGTCAAGATCCTGCTGGAGATGCGCCAGGCCGCCAAGGACCAGGGCCTGTGGCTGCCCCACATGCCCGAGGAGTACGGCGGCATGGGGCTCGGCCACGTCGAGCTGGCCATGGTCCAGGCCGAGGCGGCCAAGACCCGGCTGGGCCCGTGGGTGCTCAACTGCCAGGCCCCCGACGAGGGCAACATGCACACGCTCCACAACTGGGCCACGCCCGAGCAGAAGGAGCGCTACCTGCGGCCGCTGTGCGAGGGCCGCAAGTCCAGCTGCTTCGCCATGACCGAGCCCGAGGTGGCCGGCTCCGACCCCACGCTCATCCAGACCCGGGCCTACCAGGACGGCGAGGAGTGGGTCATCAACGGCCACAAGTGGTTCATCTCCAATGCCCACCGGGCCAACTTCGCCATCCTCATCGCCCGCACCGAGGACGACCCCGACCTCCCCCAGGCGGCCAACTCGGCGTTCATCGTCGACATCCCGTCCGAGGGCTGGACCGAGGTGCGCGAGGTCGAGACGATGCACGGCTCGACCGGCCACTCCGAGATCCGCATCGAGGACCTGCGGGTGCCGGCCTCCGCCATGCTGGGCGGCCGGGGCGAGGGCCACCTGCTCGGCCAGTCCCGGCTGGGCCCGGCCCGCCTCGCCCACTGCATGCGC
>DATFRN010000072.1:0-10141 GCA_035263165.1 Acidimicrobiales bacterium
GGCGTCATCTGCTGCATGAAGCCGAAGGCGGCCAGGGCCAGGCCCTCGACCATGATCTGCATGCCCAGGTAGGTCATGTCCCAGCGGCTGTCGTTGATGATGTCGTCGAGCAGCAGCTTGAGGTGGGCGTTGATCGGATAGAAGCCGTTCTGCTTCTCCTGCAGGTACTTGGCGAAGACCTCGACGTGGCGGGCCTCGTCCATCACCTGCGTCGACGCGTAGTACTTGGCGTCGATCCACGGCACGGTCTCGACGATCTTGGCGGTGCAGATGAGGGCGCCCTGCTCGCCGTGCATGAACTGCGACAGCGTCCAGTTGTCCATCTCGATGGACAGGTTGATGAAGTCGGCCTCGGTGAACTTCTCGAGGGGGGTCCCGGTCACGTCGGTCTCGAACTCGGCGAACTGGAGCCGCTGGAGGGCGGCGTTCTTCTCGAGGTCGACGTCGGTGTCCCAGGGGAGGTCGGTCTCACCGTTCCACTGCGCGTGCTTGGCCTTCTCGTAGAGCTTGTTGAGCGCCGGGCGGGCGCCCTTCTCGTAGTCCCACGTGAAGATGGCGTCGGCGTTGTCCTCGACGGCGTGGACGGCCTCGTCGACATCGGTGTTGCTGACGGCGAGGATCGCCTCGAGATCGTTGATCTCGTCCCGGCCGATGATCTCGGCGTTGGCGGAGTACTCGTCGAGCGCCATGGATGACCCCCTCGGTCGGGTGCGCTGTGGTCGGATAACGACCATTATCGACCGCGGCGGCGCGCAGGGGAAGGTGGGGCGGTGTGAACTTGGTCACCCGGTGGGTCGACCGGCTTGCGGGCCACCACCCAGAAGGCGCTGCTGAGCCGGTCGTCGACCCGCAGCAGCGGGGCGAACACCAGCCGGTCGACCAGGGCCCCGAGGGCGAGCAGCGGCACGCCGGCGGCGAGGCCGAGGAACCGGCCGGCCCGGTGGGCCGGGCTCCGGGGCGGGGTCCAGGGGGCGTCGGGCCCCGGCACCAGCCGGGTCAGCACCTGGAACGCCGCCCAGGTGGCGTCGAAGGGCTGGAACGGCCCCCGCCGGTCGGTCCGCAGCACGTCGAACCCCCGCTGCGCCAGCACGTCGACCACCGTCGCCATCGGCATCAGGTGCAGGTGCTGGGGCTGCATCCACGGGCCGTAGGCCCAGCCGAACCAGCGGGCCTGGTGGCAGTCGGGCGCCGGCAGCTCGATCACCAGCAGGCCGCCCGGCTCCAGCACCCGCCAGGCGGCATCGACCTCGGCCAGCGGGTCGACCGTGTGCTCCAGGTAGTGGAACATGCTGACCACGTCGAACTGGCCCTCGAGGTCGGGCGCGGCCTTGGGGAACAGCTCGTCGTGGCCGGCCGCCGCCCAGCCCCGGCGCACCGCCTCGCCGACGCCGGCCGACCGGTCGAGCAGCTCGACCCGGGTGCGGGGCAGCTCGGTCGAGGCCACCAGGCAGAAGTGGCCGTGGCCGCCGCCGACGTCGAGCCAGCGGCGGGGCGGGCCGGCGCCGTTCAGGTGGTCGGCCGCCAGGCCGACCCGGCGCTGGTAGTGGGCGAGGTCCGAGGCGAACATCATCTCGCTGTCGGCCTGGCCCAGCCCGTCGTAGAAGTCCCGGTAGTAGAAGTCGAGGCCCTCCAGCGTCAGCCGCGGGTTCTGGAACGACGTGCCGCAGTCGCCGCAGGTGTCGAGGCGGAAGGTGCCCGGCTTGGTCTGGATCATGTCGGGCGCCCGCAGCCGGGGCCGCAGCGACCGGCCGCCGCAGATCGGGCAGTCGTCCCGCTCCGGCCCCCGGAACCGCTCGACGCCGAGGGCGAGGTCGTCGGCGTAGCGGTGGCGCTCGGCGGCGACGAAGGCCGGGTCGGTGTGGGCGGGCCGGGCGGGCCGCCAGCCGCCCCGGGCCGCCCGGGCCAGGCGCAGCGGGACGGCGGCCAGCCGGCCGAGCGTGGCGCCGGGCCGGCGCCGGCGGTCGGGCGGGCGGGCCGCGGTGCGGGCGGTGACGACCAGCGGCTGGGCCGCCGCCGCCAGCGCCACCGCGGCGGCGGCCGCGGTCGCCCCGGCCGCCGCCGCGCCGGCCGCGACCAGCGCGGGCACCAGCCGGGTGGCGAGGTTGATCGGCAGCGGGCGGCCGTACTCGGCCCGCCACACGGCCAGCCGCTGCTCGGCCCGCAGCGGCGCGGCCCGCAGAATCGGCGCCACCGCCTGGTCGACCCGCCGGGGGGCGTACCGCTTGGCCTGCGCGAAGGCCCGCCGCACCTCGACCGTGTCGGCCGGCCCGCCGGCGATGCCGGCCCGCGCCGCCAGGCTCGCCCGCAGCACGACCACCTGCCCGGCCCCGGCCGCCTGGTGGATCGGGTTGCTCCACAGCCGGCGGCGGTCGGACAGCCGCAGCTGGTCGAGCAGGTCCTCGCTCGGCAGGTCGCCCGGCACCAGGTCGACCGCGTCGACGTCGTGCAGCGCCAGGTGGGCGGCCCCGGCCCGCCGGGTGTCGGGGTCGACGGTCACCCCGTCGGCCCACACCACCACCGGCGGCACGTCCTCCACGGTCCCCGCCTCCGGCGGGAACTCGGGGACCCGCAGCACCGGCAGCGCGCTGAGCCGGCAGCGCAGCCGAACACCGTTGACCGCCACCCCGACGACCGTGGCCAGAGCCACCGCCGAGGCGACCTGACGCCTATTTATTGACCCCACAGACGGTAAGCTACCGCGTGGGAAAGGCTCAGGTCACCCGGAGGGCGGTGTCGATGATGGCGTCCTGCTCCTGCACGTGGATCGTGTGCGAGCCGGTGGCCGGCGAGCCCGACTCGTAGCGGCTGACCCGCACCACGGTGTGGCTGTCGGCGAACCGCTCGGCCAGCCGGTCCTGGGCGAAGGCCCAGGCGCCCATGTTGGCCGGCTCCTCCTGGAGCCACACCAGCTCGCGGGCGTTCGGGTAGCGGGCCACGACCTCGGACAGCTGGTCGTAGGGCCACGGGTAGAGCTGCTCGACCCGGACCACGGCCACCGGCGCCTCCCGCTTGTCCCGCTCGGCCAGCGCCTCCTGGCCGATCTTGCCGGAGCACAGCACGATGCGGCGCACCCCCGCCGGATCACCGGCGCCGGGGTCGTCCAGCACCTCCTGGAAGTGCCCGCGGGTCAGGTCCTCGATCGGCGAGCGGGCGACCCGGGCCCGCAGCAGCGACTTGGGCGTGAACACGACCAGCGGCTTGCGCACGTCCCGGGCGATCTGCCGCCGCAGCAGGTGGAAGTACTGCGCCGCGGTGGTGGCGTTGGCCAGCTGGATGTTGTCCTCCGCGCACAGGGTGAGGAACCGCTCGATGCGGGCCGAGCTGTGCTCGGGCCCCTGGCCCTCGTAGCCGTGGGGCAGCAGCAGCACCAGGCCCGAGGTCTGGTCCCACTTGTCCTCGGCCGCCACCAGGTACTGGTCGATGATCGTCGAGGCGCCGTTGACGAAGTCGCCGAACTGCGCCTCCCACGCCACCAGGGCGTCCTTGTTGGCCACCGAGTAGCCGTACTCGAAGCCGACGGCGGCGTACTCGGACAGCAGCGAGTCGTAGATCCAGAACTTGGCCTGCTCGGACCCGAGGTGGGCCAGCGGCGCCCACTCCCGGCCGTTGGTGTGGTCGACCAGCACCGAGTGGCGCTGGCTGAACGTGCCCCGCCGGGTGTCCTGGCCGGCGACCCGGATGTCGGTGCCCTCCAGCAGCATCGAGCCGAAGGCCAGGGCCTCGGCCGTGGCCCAGTCGAGGAGGCCCTCCTCGCGCACCATCTTGTCCCGCGTGGCGAACTGGCGGGCGAGCTTGGGGTGGATGTTGAAGTCGTCGGGCCAGCCCGAGAGGGTGTCGTAGATGCGGTCGAGCACCGCCCGGTCGACGCCGGTCTCGACCGGCGGCAGGCAGCCGATCGGCGGGGCCGGCTCGGCCGCCTGCTGGTTGGCCGGCGGGGCCGACTGGCGGGTCTCGTCCAGCGCCTGCTGGAGCCGGTGGCCGAAGTCGTCGAGCGCCTTCTCGGCGTCCTCCAGCGAGAGCTGGCCCCGCTTGACCAGCGACTCGGTGAACAGCTTGCGGACCGAGCGCCGCTGGTCGATCTTGGCGTACATCAGCGGCTGGGTGTAGCTGGGGTCGTCGCCCTCGTTGTGGCCGTGGCGCCGGTAGCAGACGAGGTCGATGACCACGTCCTTGTGGAACCGCTGGCGGTAGGCGTAGGCCAGCCGGGCCACCCGCACGCACGCCTCGGGGTCGTCGCCGTTGACGTGGAAGATCGGCGCCTGGACGATCTTGCCGACGTCGGTCGAGTAGTAGCCCGACCGGGCGGCCTCGGGCGTGGTCGTGAACCCGATCTGGTTGTTGACCACGATGTGGACGGTGCCGCCGACCCGGTAGCCCTTGATGTCGCTCATGTTGAGCGTCTCGGCCACCACGCCCTGGCCGGCGAAGGCGGCGTCGCCGTGCATGAGGATGGGCAGCACGGAGAAGGCGTCGGGCACGTTGATCTGGTCCTGCTGGGCCCGCACCATGCCCTCGACCACCGGGTCGACCGCCTCCAGGTGGCTGGGGTTGGCGGCCAGCTCGACCTTGATCTGGCGGCCGTTGCGGCTCTGGAACTTGCCGGCCTGGCCGAGGTGGTACTTCACGTCGCCCGAGCCCTGGACGGCCGTGGGGTCGAGCGTGCCCTCGAACTCCTTGAACACCTGGTCGTAGCTCTTGCCGACGATCGTGGCCAGGACGTTGAGCCGGCCCCGGTGCGGCATGCCCATGACCACGCCCTCGAGCGAGTCGTCGGCCGCCGCCTCCAGCGTGGCGTCGAGGATGGGGATCAGGCTCTCCGCCCCTTCGAGGCCGAAGCGCTTCTGGCCGATCCACTTGGTGCCGAGGAAGCGCTCGAACGCCTCGGCCGCGTTGAGCCGGTCGAGGATGTAGCGCTGGTCCTCGACGTCGAGGCTCTGCTGGGACAGGGACTCGACCTGGTCCTGGATCCAGTGCTGCTCGTCGAGGTCCTGGATGTGCATGTACTCGATGCCGATCGTGCGGCAGTAGGCGTCGCGCAGGACCCGGAGGATCTCCGACAGCGGCATGCGGTCCTGGCCGCCGAGGCCGCCGGTGAGGAACTCGCGGTCGAGGTCCCAGATCGTGAGCCCGTAGGTGGCCGGGTCGAGCTCGTTGGCCATCTGCGGTTCCTTCCACCGCAGCGGGTCGAGGTCGGCGATGAGGTGGCCCCGCACCCGGTAGACCCGGATGAGCGTGGCCACGGCCATCTGCTTCTCCAGCAGGGTCTCGGTGCGGTCGATCGGGTTGACGTCGCGCCGCCACAGGACCGACTCGTAGGGCACGCCGAGGCTGGTGAAGATCTCGTTGTAGAAGCCGTCGGCCCCGAGCAGCAGCTCCTCGACCCGCCGCAGGAACAGGCCCGACTCGGCGCCCTGGATTATGCGGTGGTCGTAGGTCGAGGTGACCGTGATGACCTTGGACGCACCGAGGTCGGCCAGCATGGCCGGGTCGGCGCCGCGCCACTCGGCCGGGAAGTCGATGGCGCCGACGCCGACGATCACGCCCTGGCCCGGCATGAGGCGGGGCACCGACTGCTTGGTGCCGATCGTGCCGGGGTTGGTCAGGGTGACCGTGGCCCCGGCGAAGTCGTCGACCGACAGCTTGTTGGACCGGACCTTGCGGATCAGGTCCTCGTAGGTGCCCCAGAAGGCCCGGAAGTCGAGGGTGTCGGCGTCCTTGACGACGGGGACGAGCAGGGTGCGGCTCCCGTCGGAGCGCTCGACGTCGACCGCGATGCCGAGGCCGACGTGGTCGTGGTGGACGACCCGGGGCTTGCCGTCCTCGCCTTCGACGAAGGTGGAGCTCATGGCCGGCACGCGCTCGGCGATGGCCCGGACGATGGCGTAGCCGATGATGTGGGTGAAGCTGACCTTGCCGCCCCGGGTGCGGCCCAGGTAGCCGTTCATCACCTTGCGGTTGACCTCGAGCAGCTTGGCCGGGACGTCGCGGAAGCTGGTGGCGGTGGGGACGCCGAGGCTGGCCTCCATGTTCTGGACGATGCGGGCGGCGGCGCCCCGCAGCGGCTCGCCGGGCTCGCCGCCGTCGGCCGCGGCCTTGGCCGCGGCGGCCTTGGGCTTGGCCGCGGCGGGCGCAGGCTTGGCGGCCGGCGCCGGCGGGGCGGCCGGGGCCGCCGGTGCGGGGGCGAAGTTGGTGGCGACCGGCGCGGGGGCGCTCCCGCCGTCGGGACCGGCGGCGGGCGCCTGGTGGTCGGCGTCGCGCCGGTAGTCGGCGAAGAAGTCGCGCCAGGACTCGCTCACCGAGGTCGGGTCGGCCAGGTACTGCTCGTACATCTCGTCGACGAGCCAGGCGTTGGGTCCCAGTGCATCGGTACGTTCGTCACCCACGGTGCTCGATGGTACCGGGGCATCCTCTACGCTCCCCCGGCCATGGGTGTGACGCTCGACTGGTACGGCTGCGCCACGTTCGCCCTGCGCACCGCAGGGCTGACGGTGTTCCTCGACGCCTACGTGGACCGGGCCGGCAACGCCGCCGGGCCGTCGCCCCGGGTGGCCGCCGACGACATCGCCGAGTGCGACTGGATCGTGGTCGGCCACTCGCACTTCGACCACCTCTACGGGGCCGAGCGCATCGCGGCGCGGACCGGCGCCAGCATCGTCGGCAGCTACGAGACGGTGCGGATCATGGAGCAGGCGGGCGTGCCCGTCGACCGGATGATCTGCGTGGCCGGGGGCGAGACCGTGGCGCTGTCCGACGACGTGCGGGTCACCGCCTACCCGAGCCAGCACAGCTGCGTGTGGTCGCAGGGGCCGATGCGCCCGGCCGACGAGGTGTGCCTGGGCGACCTGGGGCTGACCTGGCAGGAGCAGCAGGCGCGGTTCCTGGAGCTGGTCGGGGCGTTCGGCGGCATGCTGCCCGAGGAGTCGCTGCACCACCTGCTCGCCGCCCAGCAGGGCGACCGGGGCGACGGCGGGCCGCTCGTCTACCTGTTCGAGACGCCCGACGGCACGCTGCTGTACCAGGACACGTCCGGCCACTGGTCGGGCATCCTCGACGGGCTGCGGCCCGACGTCGCCATCCTGGCCGCGGCCGGCCGGGGCAACGTCGACGGCGAGCCGATCCAGGGGTCGCTGGCCCAGTTCGTCGGCCGCCAGGCCGCCCTGCTCGGCCCCCGGCGCATCGTGCTCTCGCACCACGACGACTGGCTGCCCGGGTTCTCGGTCGCCACCGACGTGACGCCCATCCGCGACGAGCTGGCCCGGGTGGCGCCCGGCGCCGAGCTGGTCGAGCTGGGCTACGTCGACGGCACGGAGGTCCTGCCGTGACCGGGCTGGCCGTCGACAGGGACGTCGCCGTGACCGTGCGCGACGGCACGGTGCTGCTGGCCGACGTCTTCCGCCCCGACGACGGCGCGCCGGCGCCGGTGATCATGACGCTCGGCCCCTACGAGAAGGACGTCCACCTGCGCGACCGGTCCCGGGTGCCCGGGCTGTACGAGGCCCTGCCCGAGCACGGCCCCTACATGCACTGGGAGACCGTCAACCCCGAGTGGTGGGTGCCCCAGGGCTACGCCGTCGTGCGGGTCGACGGGCGGGGCGTCGGCGGCTCGGGCGGCCGCCGGACGATGCTCAGCCGGGGCGAGGCCCAGGACTTCCACGACTGCATCGAGTGGGCCGGGGCCCAGCCCTGGAGCACCGGCCGGGTGGCGGTGATGGGCATCTCCTACTTCGCCATCAACGCCTGGCGGGTGGCGGCGCTCCGCCCGCCGTCGCTGGCGGCGATCGTGCCGTGGGAGGGGGCGCTCGACTCCTACCGGGACATCCAGCGCCACGGCGGCATCTTCTCCAACGGCTTCATCTCGGGCTGGAGCTCCGGGGTGGCCCGCGGGGCCGGCCGCCCGCCGGCGCCGGTGCCGCTGCCCCCCGAGCCGTACGGCCCGCCCTACGAGACCAGCAACCCCGACGTGGCGGCGATCGAGGTCCCGCTGCTGTCGGTCGGCAACTGGGGCGGCGCCGGGCTGCACCTGCGGGGCAACGTCGAGGGCTGGCGGGGCGCCGGGTCCGAGCACAAGTGGCTGCGGATCCACTGCGGCGACCACATGGCGCCCTTCTACAGCCTGGAGGGGCGCCTGGTGCAGCTGCGCTTCCTGGAGCAGTGGCTCAAGGGAACCGACACCGGCATCCTGCGGGAGCCGCCCGTGGCCCTGGCCGTGCGCCGCACCCGGGACGACTGGCACTGGCGCTACGAGCAGGAGTGGCCGCTGGCCCGCACCCGCTGGACCGACCTCCACCTCGACGCCGCGGCCGGCTCGCTCGGGCCGGCGGCGCCGGCGGCCGGGGCGACGGCGTCGTACCCCGCGACGCCCGACGACCCCGACGCGCTGGTCCGGTTCGCCACCGAGCCGTTCGCCGAGGACACCGAGCTGACGGGGCCCATCGCCCTGCACGCCTGGGTGTCGGCCGGCGCCCCCGACGCCGACCTGTTCGTGGTGCTCCGCAACCTGGCCCCGGACGGCTCGGAGGTCACGTTCCAGGGCTCGATCCCCGGGGCCGAGGACGTGGCCGCCGCCTACGGCTGGCTGCGGCTGTCGCACCGGGGCCTCGACCCCGAGCGCTCGACACCCTGGCAGCCCTGGCACCACCACCGGGAGCCCGAGCCGGTGACGCCGGGCGACCCGGTCCCCGTCGACGTGGAGGTCTGGCCGACCAGCGTGGTGCTCGGCGCCGGCCACCGCCTGGTGCTGGAGCTGCGGGCCCACGACGATCCCGGGATCGCCCCCTTCCTGCACACCCACCCCGACGACCGCCGCTGGGGCGGCACGGTCACGGTCCACACCGGGCCCGACCACCCGTCGCGCCTCGTGGTTCCGGTCATCCCGTAACCGACGTCACACATCCCATCCGCGTCCCGCTGACGTACCGGATGTAGACCAACGGGAACAGCCTCGGAACCAGGAGGCCCGCATGACCCCGATCGTCGCTTCCCCGGCATTCGTCCCTCCGCCCGACATCTCGGCCCGCAGCCTGCGGCCCCTGCTCGGCGGCGCCGTGGTGGTCCGGACCGGCTCGGCGCTGTGGCGCGGGACGCTGCTGTCCTGCGTGCGGAGCAGCGCCTGGTTCGTGGTGGACGACGTGGACGTCGTCGTGCCCCTCGGCGACCTCGTGTCGGTCCGCGCCGCCTAACCGGTACGGTCGGCGCCCATGAGCGCCCAGTTCATCTTCACCATGCGGCGGGTGAGCCGCTTCCACCCGCCGGACCGGGAGGTGCTGAAGGACATCACGCTGGCCTTCTTCCCCGGGGCGAAGATCGGCGTGCTCGGCGCCAACGGGGCGGGGAAGTCGTCGCTGCTGCGGATCATGGCCGGCCAGGACGACGGGTTCACCGGCGAGGCCCGGCTGTCCCCGGGGTTCAGCGTGGGGATGCTGGCCCAGGAGCCCGAGCTCGACCCCGCCAAGGACGTGACCGGCAACGTCATGGACGGCGTGGGCCAGGTGGCCGGGCTGCTCGAGGAGTACGACGAGGTCATGGCCGGGTGGGCCGACCCCGACGCCGACTACGAGAAGCTGGGCACCCGCCAGGCCGACCTGGAGTCGAGGATCGAGGCGGCCGGGGCCTGGGACCTGACCCGCACGATCGACATCGCCATGGACGCGCTGCGGCTGCCGCCGGGCGACGCCGACGTCACCACGCTGTCGGGCGGCGAGCGGCGCCGGGTGGCGCTGTGCCGCCTGCTGCTGTCGCGGCCCGACCTGCTGCTGCTGGACGAGCCGACCAACCACCTCGACGCCGAGTCGGTGGCGTGGCTGGAGCGGTTCCTGCGCGACTACGCCGGCACGGTGGTGGCGGTCACCCACGACCGCTACTTCCTCGACAACGTGGCGGGCTGGATCCTGGAGCTCGACCGGGGCCGGGGCTACCCCTTCGAGGGCAACTACACGGGCTGGCTGGAGCAGAAGCGGGCGCGGCTCGACCAGGAGGAGAAGGCCGACTCGGCCCGCCGCCGCACGCTCGACCGCGAGCTGGAGTGGGTGCGCATGGCCCCCAAGGCCCGCCAGGCCAAGGGCAAGGCCCGCCTGGCCGCCTACGAGAAGCTCCAGGCCGAGGCCGAGGCGGCCGAGCGGGGCCCCGACCGGCTCCAGATCGC
>DATFRN010000073.1:0-5593 GCA_035263165.1 Acidimicrobiales bacterium
CCCGCCCGGGCGGACGATGACCTCCGCCCGTTCCTCCTCCTCGTCCGCCAGGACCGGGCCGAGGGTGGCGCCGGCGGCCGTGGCGCGGCTGCTGGCGGCGGCGAGCTCGCCGGTCGGGTCGTACCAGCCCTCGCCCGTCAGGACCAGCTCGTCGCCCAGGCTGACCGTGACCTTCTCGGCCGTCGAGACCAGGACGCCGAGGAGCTCCAGCGCGGCCAGGAGGGCCGGCACGCGGTCGTCGGGGTCGTCGCCCAGGCGGCTGGCCCCCGGGTCCGGGGCGTCCGGCGCGAGCATCTCCACGTCGACGCCGACCTCCTCCCGCAGGCGCTCGATCTCCCGGGACAGGGCCTGCGCCAGCTGGTCGGCCGGCGGGCCGGCCACCACCCCCCGCCCGTCCGGCGGCACGCCCACCATGGCCCCCCACCGGCGGGCCACGTGGGCCAGCAGCAGCTGCCACAGGCCGTCGCCGTCGGCATCCGCCGACGAGCTCGCCGCCACCACCGCCGCCAGCTCGGCGCGGGCCTCCTCCGCGGCGGCCTCGGCGGCCGTCGAGCGGCGGGTCAGGTCGTCGGCGCGGGCCGCCAGGTCGTCGCGCTCGGCCGCCAGCGCGTCGCGTTCCCTGGCCAGTGCATCGGCACGGGCGGAGGTCGACGCCAGCCGGCCGGCCAGCTTGGCCCGTCCCGCGGCCAGCCAGGCGCAGGCGGCGGCCGCCACCACCACGACGATCCCCAGGACGATGGCCACGGCTGCCGACCCTAGCGACCTGGGAGGCCCGGGCGGTTACAGCTTGGCGAACGTCAGCGGTGGGTCCGGATGAGCCGGGTGTGGCTCACCGAGGCGATGCGCTCCTCCGCCAGCCGGTCGGCGGCGGCCGCGGTGGTCGTGCCGTCGGCCTCGGCCCGGTCGAACACCCGCAGCAGCGTGTCGTGGATGGTGGCGATGCGGTCCCAGGCCCGCTGGCGGTCGTAGCCGTGCGGCTCCTCGGCGATATTCATCACGCCGCCCGCGTTGGCGACGAAGTCGGGCGCGTAGACGATCCCCCGGTGCCGCAGCCGCTCGGCGTCGGTCGGCCCGGCCAGCTGGTTGTTGGCGCACCCGACCACGGCGTCGCACCGCAGCTCGGGGACCGTCGTCGGGTTGAGCACGGCCCCCAGCGCACACGGCGAGAAGATGTCGCACGCCACCGTGTGCGCCGTCTCGGGCGCCACGGTCGACGCGCCGAGCCGCTCGGCCACCGTGTCGGTGGCCACCACGTCGACGTCGGCCACGGTCAGCTTGGCCCCCTCGGTCGCCAGGTGCTCGGCCAGCGCCGCCCCCACCTTGCCCACGCCCGAGATGCACACGTGCCGCCCGTTCAGCGACGGCGCCCCCCACAGCCGCTCGGCGACCGCCTTCATCGACCACAGCACGCCCCAGGCGGTGGCGGGGGAGGGGTCGCCCGACCCGCCCAGCGACTCGCTCACCCCGGTGACGAACGCCGTCTCCCGCTGGATGACGTCCATGTCGGCCTGCGTCGTCCCGACGTCCTCGGCCGTGAGGTAGCGGCCGGACAGCCCCTCGACGAACCGACCGTACGCCCGCAGCAGCGCCTCGCTGCGCAGGGTGCCCGGGTCGCCGAGGATCACGGCCTTGCCGCCGCCGAGATCGTTGCCGCACACGGCGTGCTTGTAGGTCATCCCCTTGGCCAGCCGGCAGACGTCGACGAGCGCCTCGGTCTCGGACACGTAGGGATAGAAGCGGGTGCCGCCCAGGGAGGGGCCGAGCGCGGTCGAGTGGATGGCCACGATCGCCCGGAGCCCGCTCGCCTCGTCGTGGCAGTACGCGACCTGTTCGAACCCGTCGGCGGTGACGATGTCGAAAACGTTGGGCACGCACTGAGGGTATGCCCAAGAACTGGTTGGGGCGGCCGTTCCCCTGGCGGCTACCGTCGCTCGCCGTGCCAACGCCAACCGCTGCGTATTCGATCCGTCTGCGGGTCCGGCTCGACAACCGTCCGGGCTCCCTTGGCCGCCTCGCCACCGCCGTAGGCGAGGCCGGCGGCAACATCACCGCCATCGGCGGTTTCGACGTACGCGGCCCGGCCCTCGAAGAGGACCTGGTGGTCAACTGCCGCAGCCAGGCCCACATCGAGTCCGTGCGCAAGGCGGCCGAGGCGGCCGAGGGCTGCGAGGTCCTGGAGGTGCTCGACCGCACCTTCCTCATGCACGACGGCGGCAAGATCGAGGTCCTGGCCCGCATGCCGGTGGCCGACCGCGACGACCTGTCGATGGCCTACACGCCGGGCGTGGCCCGGGTGTGCCAGGCCATCCACGACGAGCCCAAGCGGGTCCACGACCTGACGATCAAGAAGAACACGGTCGCCATCGTCACCGACGGCACCGCCGTGCTCGGCCTGGGCGACATCGGGCCCGAGGCGGCGCTACCGGTCATGGAGGGCAAGGCGCTGCTGTTCAAGCACTTCGCCGGCGTCGACGGGTTCCCCGTGTGCCTCGACGTCACGTCGGCCGACGAGATCGTCGAGACCGTCGTGCGCATCGCCCCGGTGTTCGGCGGCATCAACCTCGAGGACATCGCCGCCCCCGAGTGCTTCGCCGTCGAGGAGCGGCTGAAGGAGCTGCTCGACATCCCCGTGTTCCACGACGACCAGCACGGCACCGCCGTGGTCACCCTGGCCGCCCTGGAGAACGCGCTCAAGATCGTCGACAAGCAGATGGCCGACCTCAAGGTGGTCATCGCCGGCGTCGGCGCCGCGGGCGTGGCGATCAGCAAGATCCTGCTGCAGGCCGGCGTGGGCGAGATCATCGGCGTCGACCGCAAGGGCGCCATCTGGGCCGGCCGCGACGACCTCAACGTGGCCAAGCTGTGGTTCGCCGAGCACACCAACCCCGAGCGCCGGGAGGGGACGCTGGGCGAGGTGCTGCCGGGGGCCGACGTGTTCATCGGCGTGTCGGGGCCGGGCCTCATCACCGCGGCCGACCTGCGGACGATGGCCGACGACCCGATCGTGTTCGCCCTGGCCAACCCCGACCCCGAGATCACGCCCGAGGACGCCGACGGCATCGCCCGGGTCATCGCCACCGGCCGCAGCGACTACCCCAACCAGATCAACAACGTGCTGGCCTTCCCCGGGATCTTCCGGGGCGCGCTCGACGTGGCCGCCACGACGATCACCGAGGGGATGAAGCTGGCCGCCGCCAAGGCCATCGCCGAGTGCGTCTCGCCCGAGGACCTGGCGCCCGATCACGTCGTGCCGTCGGTGTTCGACGTGCGGGTCGCCCCCCGGGTGGCCGACGCCGTGGCCGAGGCCGCGGTGGCCGAGGGCGTCGTGCGCCTCCACCGCCCCCCGCAGCCCTGACCCCACGGGGGGCGACGGGGACGGCCCGTCCGGCGTTGGTACGGTGACCCGCGTCGGACGGCTGGGGCCGTCCCCGAGCACGAGGAACGTCCGCCGATGAGCGACAGCTACGGCGCAGGGTTCCCGCCGCCCGGGCCCCCGCAGGGACCCGGCGCGGCCGGATCGCCGCCGCCACCCCCGCCCGGCCCGTGGCGCCCGCGCCCGACGCGCGACGTGCCCGGCCTGCCCAGCCGGAGTGCGGCCGCCGCGGCGAGCCCGCCCCCGCCCGCCCCGCCCCGGGCGGCGGGGGACCGCTCGGGCCTGCCCGGCTGGGAGCCGCCCGCCCCGCCCCGGGCGGTGGGGGACGGTTCGGGCCTGTCTGGCTGGGAGCCGGCCGGGCCGCCCCGGGTGGTGGGGGACGGTTCGGGCCTGCCGGGCTGGGAGCCGCCCGGGCCGCCCGGGGTGGCGGGGGACGGTTCGGGCCTGCCGGGCTGGGAGCCGCCCGGGCCGCCCCGGGTGGCGGGGGACGTGTCGGGCCTGCCTGGCTGGGAGCCGGCCGGGCCGCCCCGGGTGGTGGGGGACGGTTCGGGCCTGCCCGGCTGGGAGCCGGCCGGGCCGCCCCGGGCGGCGGGGGGCCGTTCGGGCCTGCCCGGCTGGGAGCCGCCCGAGCCGCCCCGGGCGGTGTCCGGCTGGGCGCCGCCGCCGCCCGCCGCGTACCCACCGCCGGCGCCCGACCTCGCGCCCGGGTGGCCGCCGCCCGCCCCCGCCGGGCCCGCCTGGGGCCCGCCGGCCGGCGGGTTCGGCCCCGTCCCCGGGCGCAGCCCGCGCACGGTCGTGCGCCACCGCCCCGGTCTCGGGCTGGCGCTGGCCGCCGTCGGCCTCGTGCTGCTCGGCCTGTCCCTCACGAGCCTGCCCTGGGTCTCCGCCAACGGGCAGGACATCTCCCTCTCCGACATCCGCGACGCCGTCAACGAGGGCGACAAGCCGCAGTCCGGCACCGGCCCAGCCGTCACGCTGCCGCCCGGGGTCACCCTGCCCCCGGGCGTCACCCTCCCGCCCGGCGGCGGGTCGGTGGGCGTGCCGGTCACCCCGCCGCCCTTCCCCGGCGTCCGGCGCCAGGCCGCGACGCCGGCCCAGGCCACCGGCCAGGAGGAGGGCGACTTCATCAAGACCTACTCCCAGGGCCTGTGGCTGCTGGTCCTCGGCTGGGCCGCGTTCGCGGCCCTGTTCGCCACCCTCGTCGTCCCGGGCTCCACCAGCGTGCGGGGCATCCTCGGCTTCCTCATCGCCGGGCCGCTCGGCCTGGCCGTCGGCCTCGTCGACGACGAGGGGACGGTGGGCCTGCGGGTGTGCGGCGCGCTGGCCACGATCGCCTGTGCCGGCCTGCACTTCCTCGCGGTCGAGGACTTCTTCCCCGACAAGGGCGGGCCCTCGTGGGGCTACGGCCTGTGGGCCAGCCTGGTCGCGTTCCTGCTGATCATCGCCGGCTGCGCGGTGGGCACCCGCCAGGACCGCATCCCCGCCCCCGCCGGCACGTGACCGAGACCGACCAGTGGCCCCGCGACGAGCTGCGGGCCGCGCTGGCCGCCGACCTGCCGGGCCTGGAGACGATCCGGCTGCTCATCGCCCACCCCGACTGGGTCCACCGCCGGGTGGACGCCCTCGAGTACCGCGACGACACCACCTTCCGCCGCCGCCAGAGCGTCCACTTCACCGTGCCGGCCGCCGCGCCGCAGATCCGGGTGGGCGAGTCCGACGCACGGCTCATCCCACTGACCACGCTGCGCAAGGAGACGCTGGTCAACTTCGACTGCCGGGACGAGTCCGGCACCGCCCTGCCCGTCCTCACGCGGCGCCAGCAGGGTCTGCTGGTGGTGCGGGGCATGCTCGGCTGGGCGGAGGCCATCGTGGGCGGGTCGCTCGACGCCGACGTGGCCGGCGAGATCCAGGCCCGGCTCACGGCGGGCGAGCGCACCCTCCAGGCGGCGCGGGCCGCCTTCGACGACGGCGGCGGCCAGCGGGAGGCGCTGCTGGCCGACGACATCTTCGCCCTGGTGCTCGAGCGCCTGACCGACCAGTTCCTGCTCACCACCCTGGTGCGCGACCGGCCGGGCACCCAGCGCATCGTCAAGTTCTCCTACGAGGAGCTGGGCGAGCTGGCCCCCGAGGTGTGGCCGCGGGCGCCGCTGGCCGCGCTGGGCTGGATCCCCCGCCGGGCGGCCTCGGTGGCCGAGGGGCTGTTCACCGCCGAGAGCTACC
>DATFRN010000074.1:0-2055 GCA_035263165.1 Acidimicrobiales bacterium
CTCGCCGTCCACGACATCGGCGACACCGACCGGGCCCAGCCCTACCTGGTGCTCGACCTGGCCGACCGGGGCGACCTGGCCGGCCGGGTGGCGACCCTGCGCAAGCAGGGGCGGAGGCCGGGGCCTGCCGACATCTTGCTCGTCGGCCGGGCGGTCGCTCGAGCCCTCGCGGCGCTCCACCACAGCCGCCTCGTCCACCGCGACCTCGCCCCCAAGAACCTGCTGCTGTGCTCGACCACCTCTTGGTCGCCGGCGGCCGAGGGCCCGGCCCGCCTGATCGCGGTCGACGAGCGGCTCGTCCTGGCCGACCTCGGCCTGTCCAAGGACCTGGCGGTGGCGTCCGGGCTGACCGTGGCCGGCGGCACGTCCGGCTTCGCCCCGCCCGAGCAGCGCGAGCACGGGCGCGCCGTCGACCATCGCGCCGACATCTGGGCCGCCAGCGCCCTCGTCCTGTGGCTGGCGCTCGACCGCACACCCGACGACGCCGGCGGGTGGCGGGATGACCTGGGCCACCAGAGCTGGCCGCCCGGGCTGGTGCGCCTGCTGGCGCGCGGCCTGGCGCCGCGACCCGAGGAGCGCCACCAGACCATCACGACGTGGCACGCCGACCTGGAGGCGGCGCTGGGACCCCCGCCGGCGCCGGCGCCGGTGCCGACGCCGGTGCGACCGGTCGCCGCCGACGGGCCTGCGGGCCGGCCCGGGGCCCCGCGGTCGTCACGCCGCCCGGCCCGCATCCTGACGCGCCTGGCGGTGGCGGCGGCGGTGCTGGTGGCCGTGCTGTCCGGGGTCGGCGCCGGGGTCCTGGCCTCCCACCGCCACGGCGGGCCGTCGGTCACCACCGAGCCCACCGGTGAGGGCGGGGCGCGCACGGTGGTCAGGCAGCACGGCATCACCGTCGCCGTGGCGGGCCCGACCGCGGTCGCCGTCGGCGACTCCGTGCGCCTCAGCGCCAGGGTCGAGGGCGCCGAGACCTGGACGTGGGTCGGGCCCGACGGCGTCCTCGCCGTCGAGGCGGGCCAGTTCGAGATGGACGCCGCGGGCGCCGGTCGGGCCACCGTGCGGCTCCTCGCCGTCGACGACCACGGCCGCATCGTCGAGGCCACCCGGACGCTCAGGGTGACATGACCCGCGACCGGCGGGGAGTCACCCCGGCCCCAGAGCCTTGGCGAACCAGTGGTGGGCGTAGGACTCGTCGTTGAACGGCGCCACCTCGTCGTAGCCGGTCGACCGGTACAGCGAGATCGCCTCGGTCAGGGCGCGGTTGGTCTCCAGGCGGATGGTGTGGGCGCCGGCGGCCGCGGCGCGGGCCTCCAGGTCGGCGAGCAGCCTGCGCCCGACCCCCAGGCCCCGCACCCCCGGCGCCACCCACATCCTCTTGACGAGCGCGGTGCCGCCGGCCTCGAACAGGAGCATGGCGCTGCCCACCGGCTCGTCGCGCAGGCCGGCCAGCAGGACGGCGCCGCGGGGCGGGCGCATGTCCTCGGCCGGCGTCGCCAGGCTGCGTCCGGGCTCGAACCCGCCGTCGAAGCGCCGGCCCAGCTCGGCGAAGTACTCGTCCAGGCACCAGCGGGCCCGCGGGTCGGTGGGGTCGACGACCTCGGTGCGCACCAGCGCCGCCGTCAGCAGCCGCTCGACCTCGCCCATGGCGGCCGCCAGCCGGTCGCGGTGGCGCTCGTCGAGCGGGGCCACCAGCGACCAGGCCTGCTCGTCGGCCCGGCGATCGAGCTCGCCGCGCTCGCGCACGCCGGCCGGGGTGAGCCGGGCGGTGCGCACCCGCTTGTCCGCCGGGCTGGGATCCACCGTGACCAGGCCGTCGGCCTCCAGCGAGCGCAGCAGCCGGCTGACGTAGCCGGAGTCGAGGTCGAGCTCGGTGCGCAGGCGCCGCACGTCGCAGCCGTCCTCGCCGATCTCCCACAGCAGGCGGGACTCGCCGAGCGGCCGGTCCCGGGCGAGGAAGTGGTCGTCCAGCGCCCCGACCCGCTGGGTGACCGTCCGGTTGAAGGAACGCACCCGGTCGACCAGCACACGGTCCATTGCCTGACTCTAGTCAGACAA
>DATFRN010000075.1:0-12022 GCA_035263165.1 Acidimicrobiales bacterium
CAGGTACACGACGGCGAGCACCGCCCGCAGCCGGTCGGGCAGGTCGGCGTCGCCGGGCACCCGGTAGGGGATGCCGGCGTCGCGGATCTTGGCCTTGGCCCGCACGATGCGCTGCGCCATCGTCGGCTCCGGCACCAGGAACGCCCGGGCGATCTCGGGCGTGGTCAGCCCGCCCAGCAACCGCAGCGTCAGCGCCACCTGGGCGCCGGTGGACAGGGCCGGGTGGCAGCAGGTGAAGACCAGGCGCAGGCGTTCGTCGCGCACGGTGCCCTCCTCCGCCGGTTCGGCGGCGGCGTGGAGGAGGACGGCCTGGGCGTGGCGGTCCTCCCGGGACGCCTCCCGGCGGAGGCGGTCGATCGCCCGGTTGCGGGCGGTGGTGATGATCCAGCCCGACGGGCTGGGCGGCAGGCCGTCGGCCGGCCAGCGCTCGACCGCGGCGGTGAACGCGTCCTGGACCGCCTCCTCGGCGGCGTCGATGTCGCCGAGCATGCGGACCAGGACGGCCACCGCCCGGCCGTACTCCTCCCGGAAGACCCGGGCGACCTCGCCCGGGGGGAGCGCCGCCACGGTGCGTCAGCCCCCGTCCTCGCCCTGGAACGGGCGCACCTCGATGGGCAGGGTCGTGGCCCGGGCGGCCTTGCGGCCCCACTCCAGCGCGGCGTCGAGGTCGGCGGCCCGGATGATGCAGAGCCCGCCGACGTGCTCCTTGCCCTCGGTGTAGGGGCCGTCGGTGAGCAGCGTGTCGTCGCCCTCCGGCCGGACGACGGTGGCGGTGGCGGCGTCGTGCAGCCCGCCGGCGAAGACCCAGGCGCCGGCCTCGTGCAGCTCGCGGTGGAACTGCGCCAGGTCCTCGCCGATCCGGGCCAGCGCCTCGGGGGCGGGCGGCTCGCCGTCGGGCTGCCACACGATGAGTGCGTACTGCTTCATGGGGTGATCCTTTCCCTCGTCTCACCCTCTACACGAACGGCCACGTTCGGAATCGACACCGGCGCCCACTACGTTCCCCGTCGATGGACGACGCCGAGCCCGAGGTCGAGCAGGCCGAGGCGACCGACCAACCCCCGCGCCCGCCGCTGGAGCAGCGGGCCGCCACCCTGCTCGCCGTGCTCGGCGGCGCCGGGCTGGCGGGGGCGGTGCTCACGGGCATCCCGCTGCTGTGGACCTACCGGCCCACCGGCACGGGCGGCGTGCGGGCGCTCCACGCCCTCAGCTCCAGCCTGTTCCTCGGGGCCACGGCCGGCCTCGTGCTGGTCATGATCGTGGCCACCGTGCGCCGCCGCCCGGTGTGGACGGGCTGGGCGCCCCCGCTGGTCGGCTTCGGCGCCGCCGCGGCCGCCTCGTTCACCGGCTCGCTCATCGCGTGGGACATGCTCGCCCTGCGGGCGGTGACCGTCGGGCGGGACCGCAGGGGCGCGTTCGCCCCGCTGGACAGCGGCGTCCGGCTCGTGATCGTCGGCAGCTCCGAGCTGTCCAAGGGCACCTACCTGGCCTGGCTGGTCGTGCACGTCGTGGTGGTCACGGCGGTGGCCGGCCTCGCCGCCTGGCTGCTGTGGCGGCGGGCGGGGGCCCGGCCCCGCGCGTGACGGCCCGGTCCCGGCGCACCGCGCTGTTCGACTTCGACGGCACGCTGGTCGACTCCGACGCCGCTCTCGTCGCCCCGTTCGCCGCCCTCGGCGTGGCCGAGGCCGACCGCCCGCCGCTCGGCCTGCCCCTCGGCGACGCCTGCGCCCGGGTCGGCATCACCGTGGACGACTACCTGGCCCACTACGACCCGACCGCGGCCCAGCCCTTCCCCGGCGTCGAGGCGATGCTGGCCCGGCTGGGCCGCTGGGGCCTGTGCTCCAACAAGGACCTCGCCACCGGCGAGCGCGAGCTGGCCCGCCTCGGCTGGGCGCCGACGGTGGCGCTGTTCTCCGAGGCCTTCGGCGGCCGGACCAAGCGGCTCGGCCCGCTGCTCGACGCGCTCGGCCTCGCCCCGGGCGCCGCGGTGTTCGTGGGCGACACCGACCACGACCGCGCCGCGGCCGGCGACGCGGGCGTGGCCTTCGCGCTGGCCGGCTGGAACGCCCGGGCCCGGCCCGCCCCCGGCGACCGGGTCCTGTCCACCCCGGCAGCGGTCCTCGACCTGCTGACCTGAGCCCGGGAACCGCAGCGCTCCCCGGCGACGTCCAACCCCCGAACCCCACGGAGGAGGGACGTGATGAGACGGATGATCGCAGCCGCGGCACTGGCCGTGCCGACGGTGGCGGCGGTGGCGGTGCTGGGGGCCCAGCCGGCCGGCGCGTGCGGCGGGCTGGTCGGGGAGAACGGCACGATCCAGCTGCAGAAGACGACGACGCTGGCCGCCTACACGGGCGGCGTCGAGCGTTACGTCACCGCCTTCCAGTTCACAGGGGAGGGCAAGGAGGTCGGCTCGATCGTCCCCCTGCCCGACATCCCGACCAAGGTCACCCGGGCCGGCGACTGGACCCTCCAACGCCTGGTGCGGGAGGTCGAGCCGCCCGAGCGGCTCGCGGCCGCGGGCGCCGCGGACGCGGCGTCGTCGCTGGCACCGCAGGCCAAGGTCGTCCTCGAGACCCAGATCGACGCCCTCGACATCACGGTGGTCACCGGCGGCGGCGACGCCGTGGGCACGTGGGCCACCGACCACGGCTTCCTGCTCACTCCCGACGCCCCCGAGGTGCTCGACTACTACGCCAAGCGCAGCCCGGTGTTCATGACCGCCCGGTTCAACGCCGAGCGGGCCAAGCAGCTCGGCCAGACCACCGGCCAGAGCACGCCGATCATGGCCACGATCCCGACCGACGACCCGTGGGTGCCGATCCACATCCTCGGCCTCGGGGCCGACAAGGACGAGAACATCCAGGCCGACGTGTTCCTGCTCACCGACGACCGGCCCCAGCTCATGGCCGGCGGCACGGGCCTCACGCTCGACCGCAGCCAGGCCGCCAGCGACCTCCTGCTGACCGACCTGCGCTCCGACAAGAACATGTCCTGGCTGCCCCGGCACATGTGGCTGTCGTACCTGAAGCTGGACTCGCCGGGCGGCGAGCTCGACTACGACCTGGCCGTGTCGGCCACCCCGGGCGTGCCGCCGTCGCTGGCCGACGCCGGCGTGCCGTCTCCCCGGGCCGTGCCGGTGCTGCCGACCACCCCGGGGACCGCTCTGTGGCCGCTGTGGCTGGGCGCCGCCGCCGGCGCCGCCGTCCTCGGCGCCGGCTGGCGCCGCACCCGCAGCGGCGGCGGCATGGCGGGGGCGTCGTGAACGCCGTCGTGGACGCCTGGGAGCTGGGGGCCACGCCCGCGGCCCCCGCGGCCACCTCGGCCACCTCGGGCGCCGCCGGCGGCGGGCCCGGGCCGTCGCCCCGGCCCAGGCGCCGGCGCCGGTGGCCCTGGGCGGCCGCCGCCGCGGTCACCGCGGCGGCCGTGGCCGGCGCCGGGTTCGGCGCGCAGGCCGCGGGCCGCAAGCCGGCCGAGGCGGCGGTGTTCGGGCCGGGCCAGGCCACGGTCGAGCTCACCATCGACCACAGCCTGTTCGACGACCGGCCCCTGCGGGTCGTCGAGGGCACCCGCGTGCGGTTCGTGATCGTCAACCGCGACCCGATCGGCCACGAGTTCATCGTCGGGCCGCCCGAGGTCCACGCCCGCCACGAGGCGGGCCACGAGGCCGAGCACCCGTCGATCCCCGGCGAGGTGTCGATCGAGCCCAACGCCACCGCCATCACGACCTACACGTTCGACCGGCCGGGCCGGATCGTCTACGCCTGCCACCTGCCGGGCCACTACCAGTACGGCATGCACGGCGTCGTCGAGGTGGTGCCCGCCCACGAGGCGGGGGAGGGCGCCTAGGCCGGCGTCCGGGGTGCGAGGTCGGGCTGGAGGGTGGCCAGCTCGCGCGCCCGGGTGGCGTCGGGGATCGGCATCGGCCGGCGGGACCGCACGTCGAAGGCCAGGCTCACCACCTCGAACCCGGTGAGCAGGTCGCCCCGGTCGACGTCGTAGACCCAGTGGATCCGGTGGGTCACCTTGTCGTGCACGGCCACGCAGGCGCCGAAGCTCTGGACGCGGTCCCCGACCCGGGGCAGCCGCACCGCCTGGAGCCGGGTCTCCATCGACGCCCACCCCATGAGCGTGCCGTCGGCGCCCTCGTCGAGCGCACCGCCCCTGTCGCCGTTGAGGGGCTCGCCGCCCCAGGTGAGCAGCGGCGCCATGTCGACCCGGTAGCGGCCGGCGGCGTCGCACTCGTCGGCGGTCACCGGGCGGGGCCGGCGCAGCGCCAGGCCGCGCTCGGCCGCCGCGGCCAGCGTCGGCGCGTTCGACGGCCCGTCGGCGGCCAGCGAGATCGTGCGGCTCACCGCGTAGTCGGGCGCCGGCACGACCTCGGCGGCGAGCCGCTCGACCAGCGGGGCGGGCAGCGGCACGCGCCCGCCCTCGCCCACGGCGGCGACCCGGTACACGAACGTGGCCGCCAGCACGCCGGTGTCGGCGGCCGCCAGCTCGTGGTGCAGCGTCAGCCCGTCGGCGGAGGCGGCGATCAGCCCGCTCCGCACGACCAGCGGCGTGCCCAGCAGCTGCTCGCGCAGGTGGCGGGTGTACAGGTCGTGGACGACGTGGGGCCGGCCACCCCAGCCGGGCAGCTCGGCCAGCAGCGCATCGGTGCCCTCGCGGGCCGCCACGGCGTAGAACCGGACGTTCATGTGCCCGAGGTGGTCGATCTGGTCCTCGCGGACCGTGAACTCGAAGGTGACCCGCAGCCCGCCGTGCATCCGCCGGACGGTACCGGGAGCCCGGCCGTTTCCCCACATCGGCGTGCGTCCCGCTCTTGCTGCTACGCAGCGGGCCGCTCGGGCCACGGCTGCGCCGAAAGGCGCAACCTCTAGCTTGGGGCCATGACGACGGAGGGGACGCCCCGGGGCCGGCTGCTGTGGTCGCCGCCGCCCGACGTCGGCGAGCGCAGCCGCATCGGCCGCTACCTGCGCTGGCTGGCGGCCGACCGCGGGCCCGAACTCGACCCCGGCGACTACGGGGCCGTGTGGCGCTGGTCGGTCACCGACCTCGACGGCTTCTGGCGGTCGCTGTGGGACCACTTCCGCCTGGACTCGGCCGCCCCGCCCACCGTGGCGCTGGCCGACGCCGCCATGCCGGGCGCCCGCTGGTTCCCCGGCGTCGAGCTCAACTACGCGGCCCACGCGCTGCGGTCCGAGCCCGACGGGCCGGCGCTGGTCGGCCTGTCCCAGACCCGTCCCCGGGTCGAGCTGTCGATGGACGACCTGCGCGACCAGGTGGCCCGGTGCCGGGCCGGGCTGGCCGCGCTGGGCGTGGGCCGCGGCGACCGGGTGGCCGCCTACCTGCCCAACATCCCCGAGACCGTCGTGGCCCTGCTGGCCACCGCCAGCCTGGGCGCGGTCTGGTCGTCGTGCGCCCCCGAGTTCGGCACCCGCAGCGTGGTCGACCGCCTGCGCCAGATCGAGCCGGCCGTGCTGCTGGCGGTGGACGGCTACCGCTACGGCGCCAAGGCCGTCGACCGGGCGGCCGAGGTGGCCCGGATCCGGGACCAGCTCCCGTCGCTGCGCCGGGTGATCACGGTGCCCTACCTCGACCCCGGCGCCCGCCTGCCCGGCACGACCACCTGGGACGAGCTGGTGGCGGCGCCGGCCGGTGGGGCGGAGCCGGCCACCGACCCGGTGCCCTTCGACCACCCGCTGTACGTCCTCTACTCGTCGGGCACGACCGGGCTGCCCAAGCCGATCGTCCACGGGCACGGCGGCATCCTGCTCGAGCACCACAAGGTGCTCGCCCTCCACCACGACCTCGGCCCGGGCGACCGCTTCTTCTGGTTCTCCACCACCGGCTGGATGATGTGGAACTACCTGGTGTCGGGCCTGCTGGTCGGGGCGACGCCGGTGCTGTTCGACGGCGACCCCGGCCACCCCGACCTCGGGGCGCTCTGGCGCCTGGCCGCCGACGAGGGCCTGACGTTCTTCGGCACCTCGGCGCCGTTCCTGCTGGCCTGCCGCAAGGCGGGGGTGCGGCCCCGGGCCGAGGCCGACCTCGGGGCGCTGCGGGGCGTGGGCTCGACGGGAGCGCCGCTGCCCGCCGAGGGGTTCGAATGGGTCTACGACGCGGTGGGCGACGACCTGCTGCTGGCCTCGATCAGCGGCGGCACCGACGTCTGCACCGCCTTCGTGGGGGCCTGCCCGCTGGTGCCGGTGCGGGCGGGCGAGATCTCGTGCCGCCACCTGGGCGTGGCGGTCGAGGCCTACGACGGGGCCGGACGGTCGCTGGTGGGGGAGCAGGGCGAGCTGGTCGTCACCGCCCCGATGCCGTCGATGCCGGTGGGGTTCTGGGGCGACGGCGACGGCAGCCGCTATCGGGCCGCCTACTTCGCCGATCGCGCCGGGGTCTGGACCCACGGCGACTGGATCACGCTGTTCCCCGACGGGGCCAGCGTGATCACCGGCCGGTCGGATGCCACGCTCAACCGGGGCGGCGTGCGCATGGGCACGGCCGAGCTGTACTCGGTGGTCGAGGCGTTCGACGAGGTGGCCGACAGCCTGGTCGTGCACCTGGAGGACCCCGAGGGCGGGCCGGGCCGGCTGCTGCTGTTCGTGGCGGCCGCCCCGGGGGCGGAGGTCGACGACGGGCTGCGGGACCGGCTGCGGGCGGCGCTGCGGACCCAGCTCTCGCCCCGCCACGTGCCCGACGAGATCACCGCGGTGCCGGCCGTGCCCCGCACGCTGTCGGGCAAGAAGCTGGAGGTGCCGGTGAAGCGCATCCTGGCCGGCGCCGACCCGGCCGTGGCGGCCAGCCGGGGCAGCCTGGCCGACCCCGCGGCCCTCGACGCCTTCGCGGAGATCGCCGCCCGGGGTTGACCCCTACATACGGAGTATGCATACTCCGTATGTAATGGGGGCGAAGATCGACAGCGCGCTGTGGTACGGCGTGGCGGGCGCCAGCTACGTGGGCCTGTCCGTGCACCACAAGTTCCTGCTCAACTGGGTCGTCGGGCCGCTGTGGCTGGTGGCCGTGGTCTGGCTGGGGCCGGCGGCGGCAGCCCTGGTGCGCCCGCGGTGAGCTGGGGCGCCCACCAGTTCGAGATCTACGCCGTGCACGCCCACCTGCCCCGCAAGATGCGGGGCCGGGTCAGCTTCTTCGGCATCTGGCTCGGCGACTTCACGCCCGACTTCCTGGCCAAGTTCTGGGTCTACGGCGTGACGATCGGCGGCACCCGCTACGGGGCCTCGGTGCCCGAGCGCTGGCACCGGGGCTGGCCCGGCATGGGCCTCACCCACACGGTCTTCACCGGCGCCCTGCTCGCCGCCCTGCTGTGGGCCTGGCGGCGCGACCGGGGGCTGACCGTCGGCTACCTGCTGGGCTACGCCGCCCACGCCCTCACCGACGTCAACGACAGCGTGGGCACGATGCTCCTGTTCCCGTTCAGCACGTTGAACTGGACGGTGCGGACGTGGGCCTACGCGGCGACGGTGGGCGGCGGCAAGTACCTCGACGCCGCCGCGTACTACAGCAGCCTCGGCCTGGTGATGGACCTCTTCTGGCTCGGGGTCGTGCTGGCGTCGTGGCGGGTGCTGACGCGCGACTACTGGCGCCGCCAGGTCGTGCCGGCCGACGCCGGCGGCTGGGCCGCGCTCGGGCGCGTGCTGCCCGAGCGGGCGCTGCTCGCGCTGTACCGGGCCACGTTCTTCTACGGCCTGTGCCGCCTGGTGGCCTGGACCGCCTGGGCCCACCTGCTCGCCCGCCCCGTCATCGGCGGGGTGCGCCACCGGGGCTATCCGTTCGACCTGTCGTGGACCGGCCCGTGGTGGATGCCCCAGGCGACCCTGCCCCACGTCCCGGTCCTGCTCGTGCCCGTGGGCGTGGCGGTGCTGCTGGCGGCCGTGTACGGGGTCGCCGGCTGGCTGTGGGAGCCGATGGGCGCCGCCGAGCGGCGGGCCGACCGTGCGGCGGCTTGACCGCTGCATACGCGGTATGCATACTGGGTATGTGTCTGTCCGCCTGGGGCTGCTGGCGTTGCTCGACGACGCCGACATGTACGGCTACCAGCTCAAGAGCGCGTTCGAGGCCCGCACCGGCGGCGTCTGGCCCCTCAACATCGGCCAGGTGTACACGACGCTGGCCCGGCTCGAGCGTGACGGTCTCGTCGCCACCAGCACCCGCGACGGGAACGGCGAGGGCGGTGGTGATGGGGGTGAGGGCGGTCGCACGGCGGACGACCGCCAGCACGTCTACTCCATCACCGCCGCCGGCCGCCGGGAGCTGGCGGACTGGTTCGCCGAGAGCCCGGCCGAGGGCCCGCCGCCCCGCGACGAGCTGATCGCCAAGGTGCTGCTGGCCGCGGCCGGCGGCAGCGAGCGGGCGCTCGGCGTGGTGACCGCCCAGCGCACCGCCCTGTTCGCCGCCCTCCAGGCCCGCCGCCGGGCGCTCCGGGCCGCCCGCGCCGCCGAGAACGGCGGCGGCAACGGCCACGGTGCCGGCGACGGCGAGCCGGAGGCGGAGGGGGAGGCCGGGGGCGACGAGGCCCTGGCCGCTGCGCTCGTGCAGGACGCCCTCGTCATCCGGGCCGAGTCCGAGCTCCGCTGGCTCGACCAGTGCGAGGCCCGCCTGCTGTCCCGCCGGTCCGCCGGCGCATCGACCCGGAGGTCGACGTGATGTCCGTGCTGGAGCTGTGCGACGTGGTCAAGCGCTACGGCGCCGGGCCCACCGAGGTGGTGGCCCTCGACCACGTGTCGCTGGCGGTGGAGCCCGGCGAGCTGATGGCCGTGATGGGCCCGAGCGGCTCGGGCAAGTCGACCGTGCTGCACCTGGGCGGCGGCCTCGAGGCGCCGAGCACCGGCCGGGTGCTGGTGGGCGGGCGCGACATCGCCACGCTCGCGCCGACCGGGCTGGCCGCCCTGCGGCGACGGGAGGTGGGCTTCGTGTTCCAGCGCCTCAACCTGGTGCCGTCGCTGACCGCGGCGGAGAACGTGCTGCTGCCCCTCGAGTTCGACGGCGTCCGCGGGCGGGAGGCGGCCCGGCGGGCGGGCGAGGCCCTGGAGGCGGTGGGCCTGGCCCGGCCGCACGACCGCTTCCCCGACGACCTGTCGGGTGGCGAGCAGCAGCGGGTGGCGATCGCCCGGGCGCTGGCCGGCCGGCACCAGCTGATCCTGGCCGACGAGCCGACCGGGTCACTCGACACCGTGACCGGCGACCTCATCATCGAGCTGCTGGCCTCCCAGTGCGAGGCCGGGACGGCGGTCGTGCTGGTGACCCACGAGCCCCGCTACGCCTCGTGGGCCGACCGGGTCGTGTTCCTGCGGGACGGTTCGGTGGTCGACGAGGCCGCCCCCGCCCCGCCGCCCGAGCGGGCGCTGGCCGCCCCGGCCTCCGCCCCGGGCCGATGAGCGCCGGCTGGGGCCTGTCCCTCCGCCTGGCCGGGCGCGAGGTCCGCCGCCGCCCGGGTCGCACGATCCTCGTTGCGATCCTGGTCGGCCTGCCCGTGGCGGGACTGGTCGTCGGGATCGTGATGCTGCGCACGCTCACGCCGACCGCGGCCGAGCGGAACGCAGGCGACCGGGGCCGGGCCGACGCGGTGGTCGAGGTCAGCATCCCCGAGCAGCTCCCTGCCGCGGCCGACGTCGTGCGCAAGGTCGCGGGGCCGGGCACCCGCATCGTCGCGGTGGCGAGCTACCCGGAGGCCGTCCGTCGGGACGGCCACCTCAGCCTGATCACGCTCACCGACGAGCCGCTCGACGACCCCCTGCTGGCCGGCCGGGCCCTCCTGGCCGAGGGCCGCGCGCCCCGCGGACCGCACGAGGTCGCCCTGTCCCACGACGACCTGGCGTCGGCGGGCGCCGCGGTGGGCGACCGGATCGACCTGCTGCGCGCCGGTCGGGTGACCGTCACCGGTGTCGTCGAGCCGGCGGCGGAGAGCGTCTGGCAGCCGTCGATCATCGGGCGGCCCTACGTGCCCCGGAAGGTGCCGGCGGTGTTGCCGGGCACCAACCGGCTCTACGTCGACCTGCCGCCCGGCGTGCGGCTGACCGCACCGCTGACCGACTGGGCCTACGCCCTCCCCCCGCCGTACGACCCGGCCTCCCAGGCGGACGCGGACCGCCACAATCTCCAGGCCGGCTACGCGCTCGGCGCCATCGGCCTGCTGCTCACCGGCATCGTGGCCGCCGCCGCCTTCGCCGTCGGCTCCCGCCGCCACCTGCGCACGATGGGGCTGCTGGCCGCGGCCGGCGTGCCTCCGGCCGGCCTGCGCCGGGTCATGATCCTCCAGGGCGCGCTGATCGGTCTGGCGGGGAGCCTGGCCGGCCTGGCCGCGGCGCTGGCCGGGGTGTGGGCGGTGTACCCCCACCTCCACGGCTGGCTGGACCACGCCGTGGGGCCCCTCGACGTCCGCCCGCTCGACCTGGTCCCGATCGTGCTCATGGGGACCGCGGCCGCCACGGCGGCCGCCTGGTACCCGGCCCGGACCGCGGCCCGGGTGCCGGTGCTCGCCGCGCTGGCCGGCCGGCGGCCCCAGCGGGCCGTGCACCCCTCGGTGCCGGTGGTGGGCCTGGCCCTGGCCGGGCTGGGCGTCGCCGTCGTCGCGACCTATGCGACCGGGGTGCGCCACGACGAGCGCCACGTCGGGCTGGGAGTCGCCGGCGCCGCCCTGGTCGGCCTGGGCGGGGCGCTGTCGACCCCCTGGCTGGTGTCCCGGTTCGAGCCCCTGGCCGCCCGGGCCCGGGGCGGGCTGCGGGTGGCGGCCCGGGGCCTGGCCCGCAACCGGCTGCGCACCTGCGCGGTGGCCACCGCGGTCATGGCGCCGGTGGCGCTGTCGGCCTTCGCCCTCACCGTGGGCCGCAGCAACCGCGTGCTCGATCCGTTCGGCCTCCGGCCCGACCAGGCGGCCGCCCACGTGTACCCGGCGATCGGGGCGCCGCGGGCCCCGGGGGCGGCGGACCTACGGCGGCTGCGGGCGGCGATCCCGGTGGCGGCCGAGGCCCGCATCCGGGAGATGGTCGTGCCGGGCCAGCCCGACCTGTCGTACACCGTCGGCTGGCCGACCGACGAGGACTACCCCGAGATGGCGGGCGTGGCGGTGGCGACGCCCGGCCTGGTCGACGCGCTGGGCCTGCCCGCCTCGGCGGGCCGGGCGCTGGCCGCCGGGCACCCCCTGGCGCTGGTCGATGTCCCGGCCGGGGAAGCGCCCCGGCAGATCGTGAACGACGCCCCCGCCGGGCCGGCCGTGTTCCGGGGCCTCGTCCGGGTGCGGGCCGACCGGGCGCCAGGGCACACGCTGCCGGGGTTCGTGGTGCCGGCCGACTGGCCGGCCCGCCACCACCTCGCCACCCACGACACCGGCGTCCTGCTGCGCGCCACCCGGCCGCTGACCGGGGCCGACCGCGACGCCCTCGGCCGGATCAGGACCCCGGACCAGCAGGACGCGGCGATCCGCGCCCAGGTGCTCGGCACGCCCAAGCCCGGGCCCGAGCTGAACGTCGACACCCACTTCCGGCAGCCCGACGACCTCGCCTTCGCCGGCGTCGTCGGCGCCGGCCTGCTGGTGTTCACGCTGCTGGTGGTGGCCGTGGCGCTGGCGCTCACGGCCGCCGAGAACAGGGACGAGTCCGACCTGCTCGCCGCCCTCGGAGCCCCGCCCCGGGTGCGCCGATCGGTCACCGGCTGGCAGGCGGCGCTGCTGCCGCTGGCGGGGACGGCGATCGGCGTCCCCCTGGGCCTGGCGGCGGCCGTCGCCATGGTGTGGGCCGGCCCCGACAACCACGGGACCGCGGGGCTGGCCGTGCCGTGGGGGGTGGTGGCCGCGCTGCTGCTGGTCGTGCCGGCCGCCAGCGGGCTGGGCGCCCGGGCGGTGGCGGCGCTGGCCGTGGCCCGCCGGGCCCACCCGGGGGCCAGTCTGGCCCTGGACTAGAGACTAAGCCGGGGTCAGCGTCAGCGGCGCCCGGCGGACGCCGGCGATCACCAGCGACATCGACCGCTCGACCGGGCCGGCCGGCTCGACCCGGGCGAAGCGCCC
>DATFRN010000076.1:0-6489 GCA_035263165.1 Acidimicrobiales bacterium
CCTGGACCCACGTCGACCGCTGCGTCGCCGGGCTCAGCCGGGTGGCGCGCTGACGAGCCGCGGGCGGTCGAGGCGGGTGTTGTCGATGACGACGTCGGCCCGGGCCACGGGGTCGACGTCCAGCCGGACACGCAGGTCCCAGTGGTGCACCAGCTCGGGCCGGAGCGTGAACACGCCGTCGACGATCAAGATCCTGTCGCCGGGCATCGCCACCCGGGTCCCCGAGTGGTCGACCTGGGTCAGGGGGTCGATGCTGCGCAGCGCCACGAGGCCGCTGCCGCCCGGGTGCGCCGGCCCGAGGAGCAGGTCGCGCACGGCGTCGAGGTCGAACGCGTTGCGGTAGTAGCCCTCGCCCGACACCCGGTCGTAGCGGTGGGCCTCCGCCCAGGGCCGCTTGAAGTCGTCCAGGGACGCCCGCAGGACGACCCGGCCGGCGCCGGCCAACCATCGCGCCAGCTCGTGGCCGAGGGTGGTCTTGCCGGCGGCCGTCCGGCCGTCGATCGCCACGCGCACCCGCCGGTCGCCGAGCGCCCGGATCCGCTCGGCCACGTGCCCGACCACCGGCGCCCGCCCCGGGTCGACCGGGGGCGGCCACGGCTGCCGCCAGGTGGACGGCGAGAGCTCGACCCGCCCACCCGTCAGGGCGGGCTCCACTGCGGGTCGCGGCCCAGCAGGCCGAGGACCCGGTCCTGCAGCGGGGCGGCGTCCGGGACCACGACCACCGGCCCGTACCAGCCGTGGGCGCGCTGCCAGGCGAAGGCCTTCTCGAACTCCCGGGCGTCCCCGGGGCCCCAGATCAGCTCGACCTCCTCGGGGGCGATCGTCGGGTCCTGGCCGGTCGCCATGGCCAGGTCCCAGCCGTGCTGGGGCAGGTCGAAGCTGATCGACCACCGCAGGTACTCCGCCACCTCGGGCGGCGTGGCCGGATCGTCGAACAGTCGCTCGACCGCGGCCCGGGTCGCCCGGAAGGCGTCCAGCGGTGCGCCCGCGTCCGCGAACCGGGGGGCGCCCTCGACCCCGGCCCGCTCCCGCAGCACCTGCGCCGAGAAGTCCACGACGTGGGCGACGACGTCCGACGCCGTCCAGCCCGCGCACGGCGACGGCGCACCCCACCGGTCGGGCGGCGTGCCCGCCACGAGCCGCTCGAACGCATCCGCCCGCCGCCGGTACTGGGCGGCGATCTCCCCCACGGCCGGAGCGTAACCCGCGGCTGGCTGTCACAGGCGGGGTCCGGCGGTCGTCAAGTCGGTGATGACCACCAACCATGACGTGATCGTGATCGGCGGCGGCCTGGCCGGCCTGACGGCCGGCGCCGCGGCGACGGCGGGCGGTGCGTCCACCGTCGTGCTGGAGGCGCACCGGCCCGGCGGGCGGGCGCGCACGACCGAGAAGGACGGCTTCGTGTTCAACCACGGGGCCCACGCCCTCTACACCGGCGGGGCCGGCATGACGGTGCTCCGCGACCTCGGGGTGCGCCCGAGGGGGACCGCCCCTCCCGTGCGCCGCTACCGGGTGCTGGTCGACGGCGAGCAGCACCTCCTGCCGAGCGGGCCCGCCACGCTGCTGCGCACCACCTGCCTGGGGGCGCGCGACAAGGCGCAGTTCGGCAAGCTGCTCGCCCTCCTCCCCCGGCTGGACGCCGGCACGCTGGCCGGGCGGTCGGCGGGCGACTGGCTCCGAGACCACGACCTCCGGCCGCCGGCCGAGGCGCTCGTCCGGGCGCTCCTCCGCCTGGCCACCTACGCCGCCGACCTCGACGAGCTCGGCGCGGACGCGGCCGTCGGCCAGCTCCAGTCGGCGGCGCGGTCGGGGGTGATGTACGTCGACGACGGCTGGAGCCAGCTGATCGACGCCCTCCACGCCAAGGTGGAGGTGCGCCCGGGCGCCGCCGCCCGCCGGGTCGAGAGCGACCGGGGAGGGGTGACGGTCCACACCGACGACGGTGCGCTGACCGCCCGCGCCACGGTCCTGGCCCCCGGCGCACCCGACGCGCTCCGGGCGCTGCTCCCCGACGACCCCGGCTGGGGCGACCTGGGCGAGCCGGTGACGGCGGCGTGCCTCGACGTCGGCGTCCGCCGCGTCCCCGACCCGGGCTACGTGCTCGGCGTCGACGAGCCGCTGTACGGCACGACGCAGTCGCCGCCGGCCCGGCAGACGGCGGCCGGCGACGGGGCCGTCGTCGGCGTGATCCGCTACGGCGCCCGCACCGCCGAGCAGGACCGGCCCCAGCTCGAGGCCCACCTCGGGCAGGTCGGGGTCAGCGAGGACGACGTGGTCGTGCGGCGGTTCCTGGCCCGCATGGTGGTGGCCGGGGCCCTGCCCCGAGCCGCCACCGGCGGTCTGCCCGGCCGGCCGGGCATCACGGCCACCGGGCTGCCCAACGTGTTCGCCGCCGGCGACTGGATCGGCCCCGAGGGCCTGCTGGCCGACGCCGCCCTGGCCAGCGGGCAGGCGGCCGGCCTCGCCGCCCTGCGGGCGATTGACGCCTCGCCGACGATGGTGGCGTGAGCCCGGCGCGCCCCGAGCCGGTCCGTCCGTCGGATGCGGTCGACTGCTTCGTGCGGGCCCGGCCTCGCCTGGTCGGGCTCGCCTACCGCATGCTCGGCGTGCGGGCCGACGCCGAGGACGTCGTGCAGGAGGCCTGGCTCCGGTGGCAGGCGGCCGAGGCCGGGACCATCGAGCGTCCCGACGCCTGGCTGACGACGGTCACGGCCCGCCTGGCGCTCGACCGGCTGAAGGCCGTGCGCCGCCGGCGGGAGGACTACGTGGGCCCGTGGCTCCCCGAGCCGGTCGTCCTGGCCCCCGGCCCCGAGGAGACGGCCGAGCTGGCGGAGACGCTCACGCTCGGCTTCCTCGCTCTGCTCGACCGCCTCGGCCCGGTCGAGCGGGCGGTCCTCCTGCTGGTCGACGTGTTCGGGGTCCCCTACCCGGACGTGGCGGCCACGGTCGGCAAGAGCGAGGGCGCCTGCCGCCAGATCGCCAGCCGGGCCCGCCGCCGCGTGCGGGAGGGCCACCCCCGGTCCCCGAGCGGGCCCGAGCGCCGGGCGGTCGATGCGTTGATCGCGGCGGTGCTGGCCGGCGACGTCGACGCCACGCTGGCCTCCCTCACGCCCGACGCCGTGCTGGTGTCGGACGGCGGGCCGGACCGGTACGCCGCCCGCCGGCCGGTCGCCGGCGCCGACCGGGTGGCCCGCTTCCTCATCAACCTGAGCCACAAGCAGTACCGGGACGCCCGGGCCACGCCGATCACGGTCAACGGCGACCCCGGCCTGGCCGTGTCCGTCGGCGGCACGCTCGACATGGTCGTCGCCTTCGAGGTCGAGGACGACCGCGTCGCCGCGGTCTGGGTCGTCCGCAACCCCGACAAGCTCGCCCGGGTGCTGTCGCCCGCGACCATGTCATGAATATCGCAAGCCTTTACTTTTGAAATTCAGGGGCGGATGATCGCCCGATGGAGATCCCCGTCACCAGCGTCGAGTCGCTCCCGGTCGGCCGGCCCCGGACGGTGCGGGCCGGCGACCGGCGGGTGACGCTGGTCCGGACCGACCGCGAGGTCTTCGCCCTGGAGCACGCCTGCCCCCACGAGGGCTACGCCCTGGCCCAGGGCGACGTCCGGGGCGGCGTGCTGACCTGCGCCTGGCACAACTGGAAGTTCCGGCTCGACGACGGCCGCTGCCTCTTCGGCGACGAGGACGTCCGCACCTACCCCGTCACCGTCGACCCGGCGGGCCAGGTGCGGATCGACGTCACCGACCCCGACCCCGCCGCCGAGCGACCCCGCCTGGCGCGGAGCCTGCGGGAGGCGGTCGAGGAGTTCCGGGTGGGCCAGATCGCCCGGGACACCGTGCGGCTGCTGCGGGCCTCCGCCGATCCCGGCGAGCTGGTGTGGGAGGCGGTGGCCTTCGGCGCCCCGCGGGCCGAGTTCGGCTGGGGCCACGCCATCGCCAGCGCGGTCGACTGCCTGGCCATCGCCGACGGCCTGACCGGCGACGACCGCGCCCTGCCGGTGGTCCAGGCGCTCGCCGGCGTGGCCGAGACCGAGATCCGCCGGCCGCCCCGCCCCCAGCCCCGGCCGGTCCCGCGGCTGCCCCGGGACCCCGCCGCCGCGTTCCGGGCCGCGGTCGAGGCCGAGGCACCCGAGGAGGCCGAGGCGCTGGTGCTGGCGGCCGTCGCCGGCGGCGTCGAGCGCGACGAGCTCCGCCGCTGGTTCGTCTCGGCCGTGAGCGACCACCACCTGGCCTACGGCCACCTGGCCATCTACACGCAGAAGGCGTTCGAGCTGCTCGACCGGCTGGGGTGGGACCGGGCCGCCACCGTGCTGCCCCACCTGGTCCCGACCCTGGTGTGGGCGACCCGGGAGGACCGGCTGCCCTACATGCGCCCGTTCCGGCGGGCGCTCGGCGGCCTCGACCTGGCCGGGCTGGCCGGGCTCCCCGCCGTCCCGGGCTGGGAGGACGAGGGCGGCGCGCTGCGCGACGCGCTGCTCGGCCGCGACCGGGTCGCGCCGCTCGCCGCCATGGTCGACGCCCTCCACGCCGGGGCGGGGGCGGAGGGCGTGCTGTCCTCGGTCAGCAGGGCCGTCGGCGAGCGCCTGCTCGGCTACGACCTGCGGGTCGAGTTCGACCCCCACGAGGACTTCGGCTGGCTCGACATCACCCACGGGCTGACCCACGCCAACGCCGTCCGCTGGGCGTGGCGGGAGCAGCCCGGCCCCGACACCCTGCGGATGGTGGCCTGGGCGGTGTTCCTGGCCTGGTACACGGGCCGGGCCAAGACCCCCGCGGCCGGCGCCGACCACGCCCCGCCGGCCGACCCGATCGAGCCCGTGCCCGACTGCCTCGACCGCGCCGCGCTCGAGGACCGGGCCGGGTCCTTCATCGTCGCCGTCCACCACGTGAAGACGGCCCGGGCGGCCCGGCACGAGGCGGCCGCCAGCGGCTCCGGCCTCCCGCTGGCCGGGACGGCGCGGTTCATCGCCAGCCCCATCGTCGACCGCTTCGTCCGGACCAACGTGACCCGGGCGGTCGACCTGCTGTCGGGCCGGGGCCCGGCGGACGGCCCCGGCGACGGCGAGGCCCGGTGACGGCGGTCGCGGTGCTCACCGGGGCCAAGCGGCGCCTGGTCGAGCGGCTCAAGCGGCTGGACGGCGCGACGGCGGCCGAGCTGGCCGTCAGCTTCGAGCTGACCCCGGCCGCGGTCCGCCAGCACCTCGACGACCTCGCAGCGGCCGGCCTGGTCGAGGCGGATCCCTCGCCCCCGCCGACCGGCAGCCGGGGCCGGCCCGCGCAACGGTGGCGGCTGACGGCCGCGGCGGCGGCGCTGTTCCCCGACCACCACGCCGACCTGGTCGTCAGCCTGCTGGAGGTCCTCCGGGGGACGCTGGGCGAGGCCGGCATCGACGACGTGGTGGACGCCCGGACCCGGGCCCAGCTGGACGCCTACCGCTCGGTGCTGCCCGACCCCGCCGCCAGCCCGGTCGGCGAGCGGGTCGAGGCGCTGGCCCGGGTGCGCTCGGTCGAGGGCTACATGGCGGAGGCCGTCGCCCTGCCCGAGGACGACGGCTACCTGCTGGTCGAGCACCACTGTCCCATCTGCGCCGCCGCCGAGTCCTGCCAGAACCTGTGCCGGGGCGAGCTCGACCTGTTCCGGGCCGCGCTCGGTGACGACGTCCACGTCGAGCGCTCGCAGCACCTCCTGGCCGGAGACCAGCGCTGCGCCTACCGGGTGACCCGGCGCCGCTAGACGGGACACCCACTAGGGTCCACCGCCCATGGACGTCGGACTTTTCGTGCCGCTCGGCAGCGGCAACGCCACCCCGGAGGTGGTGCGCGCCGTCGGGCGGGAGGCGGAGGAGCGGGGTTTCGAGTCGGTCTGGGTCGCCGAGCACGTCGTGCTGTTCGACGACTACGACTCGGTCTATCCCTACGACCCGAGCGGGCGGTTCCCCACCGGCGGCGACGCCGGGCTGCTGGAGCCGTTCACGGCCCTGACCTACCTGGCGGCCGTCACCGACCGGATCCGCCTGGGGACCGGGATCTGCCTGGTGCCGCAGCGCAACCCCGTGTACACGGCCAAGGCCGTGACCGACCTCGACTCGCTGTCGGGGGGCCGCGTCGACTTCGGCGTGGGCGTGGGCTGGCTGCGGGAGGAGTTCGAGGCCCTCGGGGCGCCGTTCGAGCGGCGCGGCCAGCGGGCCGACGAGTACCTGGCGGCCATGCGCAGCCTGTGGTGCGACGAGGTGTCCGAGTTCCACGGCGAGCTGTACGACCTGCGGCCGTGCCGCCTGTACCCCAAGCCGGTGCAGCGCCCACACCCGCCGGTCCACGTGGGCGGCGAGAGCGACGCCGCCCTGCGGCGGGTGGCCCGGCTGGGCCAGGGCTGGTTCAGCTTCGGCCGCCTGCCCGAGGACCTGCCGCCCGCCCTCGACCGCCTCGACGCCGCCCTGGCCGCCGAGGGCCGCACCCGCGACGACATCACGCTGACCGTGTC
>DATFRN010000077.1:0-11021 GCA_035263165.1 Acidimicrobiales bacterium
CAGCAGGCGGGACTCGCCGAGCGGCCGGTCCCGGGCGAGGAAGTGGTCGTCCAGCGCCCCGACCCGCTGGGTGACCGTCCGGTTGAAGGAACGCACCCGGTCGACCAGCACACGGTCCATTGCCTGACTCTAGTCAGACAACCCGGTCCCGGGCTGCCGGATTTCCGTGCGAACCCGGATGCGGCGGCGAGGCGCGCGGGCGCAAGCTGGTTCGCTGTTCCCGGGCGGGCGGTGCGGCGGCGGGTTAGGGCCGGCGCTCCATCGGGAAAGGAGAATCGGTACGCGGCGGAGAGGAGTCAGCACGGCGTGTCGGCGACCGAGGTGTTCGTCGGGCGGACACGGGAGTTGGAGCGGATCGAGGCGGCCTGCGCGGCGGCCCGGTCGGGCGGCGCCGGGACGCTCGTGGTGGTGTCCGGCGAGGCCGGCATCGGCAAGTCCCGGCTGGTCGAGGAGGTGGCGGGACGGGCCCGGGCCGCAGGCCTGGCGGTGGCCTCGGCCCGTTGCTGGGTCGACGGCGGCGCCCCGCCGCTGTGGCCCTGGGAGCCGCTGCTCGACCAGCTGACCGGCGATGGCACACGCCTGCGCGCCTGTGACGAGGTGGGCGTGGGCGACCGGGACCGGTTCGCCCTGTTCGTGGCGATCACCGACCAGCTGGCGGAGGCCTGCGCCCGCTCGCCGGCGTGCCTGATCGTCGACGACGCCCAGGCCGCCGACGCCGGGACGCTCCTGCTCGTGCGGTTCGTGGCCCGGTCGCTGGGCCGCCTGCCCCTGGTGCTCGTGCTCACGCGGCGCACCGGCGATCCGCCGGCCGCCCGGGGTGTGGGCCCGCTGCTCGACGAGCTCGACGCCGAGGCCACGCCGCTCGTGCTGTCGCCGTTCTCCGAGGACGAGGTCGCCGCCTTCCTGGCCGTGCACGGGTTCGGTGAGTCGGACCCCGACCTGGTGCCGGCGATCCACCGGATCACCGGCGGCAACCCGCTGTTCCTCCGGCGGGTGGTGGCGGCGGGCCCACCCCAGCCGGGCGAGGCGCCGCCCAGCGGGCTGCCGATGGCCATCGACCGTGCGCTGGCCGGCCTCGACCCCGGCACCCGCACGGTGCTCCAGGCGAGCGCGGTGCTCGGGCTCGACCCGACCGTGGCCGAGGCGGCCGCGGTGGCGGGCGTCGAGCCGGTGGCCGTGCTCGACGCGGTCGCGGGTGCCGAGGGCCTGGCCGCGCCGGCCGGGCTCGACCGCTTCGCGTTCGCCCACGAGCTGGTGCGGTCGGCGCTGGAGGCGTCGCTGCGGCCGGCCGACCGCCTGGTCGTGCACGCCCGGGCGGTGGCGGCCGTCGCCCACGTCGGGCCCGCGGCCCGCCCCGAGGCGCTCGCCCGCCGGGCCCACCACGCACTGGCCGCCGCGCCCCGGTCCACCGACGACGCCCGGCTGGCGGTGGCCGCCTGCCGCCGGGCGGCCCGGGCGATGGCGGACGCCTTCGCCTACGAGTCCGCCGACGACCTGCTGGCGGCGGCGGTGGCGCTGTACGGGCCGTCCGGCCTGGGCCACCCGCCCGGGGCGCTGCTGGTCGAGTGGGCGCAGGCGGCGCTGGCCTGCGGGCGCATGACCGACGCCCGGGGCCGGTTCGAGCGGGCGGTCCGGGTGGTCGAGGGCGAAGACGACCCGGCGCTGCTGGCGGAGGCGGCCCTCGGCCTGGGCGGGCACTGGGTCAACGAGTACCGCACGCCGGTCGACCGGGCCCGGGTGTTGGGCCTCCAGCGCCGGGCGCTGGCGGGCCTGCCGGCCGGGGAGCGCGGCGGGGCCGTGTCGCATGCCGCGACCTCGGCGCTGCGGTGCCGGCTCCGGGCCCGGCTGGCGGCGGAGGAGGCGTTCGACGGCGCGCCCGTCGAGGCGGTCCTGGACGCGCTGGCCGCCGCCCGCGGGACGGGCGACCCGCGGGCGCACGCCGAGGCGCTGTCGGTGACCCACCACGTCCTGCTGACCCCGGCCCTGGCGGCCGGCCGCCTGGCGCTCGCCGATGAGCTGGTGCGGGTCGCGTCGGAGGCGGGGCTGGGCGTGCTCGCGCTGATGGGCCTGTGCTGGCGGGCCGTCGACCTGTTCCTGGCGGGGGACGACCGGGCGGTGGCGGCGCTGGAGGACCTGCGGGAGCGGGCGAACGCCCTCGGCTGCCAGAACATCCTCTACGTGGTGGGCGCGATCGACGCCATGCTGCTGATCCGCGCCGGCCGCTTCGCCGAGGCGGAGGCGGCCTCCGTGCGTTGCCGGGCGCTCGGCGAGGCGATCGGCGAGGTCGACACGCTCGGCTACCACGCCGGGCACCTGATGGGGATCCGCTGGATCCAGGGCCGGGAGGCGGAGCTGCTCGACCTGGCCGGCGAAGTGGCGGCGTCGCCGACCCTGGTGGCGGACGACTTCGCGTTCCGGACGACGGCCGCCGCGTTCATGGCCCGCGCCGGACTGCGGGATCAGGCCCGGGCCGCGCTCGACGGCCTGGCGGCCGACGGTCTGGCCCGGCTGCCCCAGTCCACGACGTGGCTGGTGGGGATGACCGGGGTCGTCGAGCTGGCCGTCGAGCTCGGCGACCCGGCGATCGCCCGCGAGGCGTACGACCTGCTGGCGCCGTACGCCGGGGTGCCGACGCTCGGCGGCATGGCGGTGATCTGCCTCGGCTCCACCGAGCGGGCGCTCGGCCTGGCCGCCGGCGTCGAGGGCGACTGGGCGCGGGCAGCGGAGCATTTGGAGCGAGCCGTCGCCGCCAACGCCCGGCTGGGCAACCTGCCCCTGGTGGCGGTGGCCCGGGCCGACCTGGCCGGCGCCGCCGCCCGGGCCGGCGACCGGGACCGGGCGGCGGAGCTGCTGCGGGTGGCGGTGGGCGAGGCCGAGGCGCTGGGCATGGCCGAGCGGGCGTCGGCCTGGCGGGAGCGGCTCGGCGAGCTGGAAGCCGCGCCGGCGGCCGCGACGGGAGCGCCGGACGAGGTCCGGGGCACGCTGCGGCCGGAGGGCGCCGGCTGGCTGGTGGCGCTGGGCGACCGGCGGGCGCACGTGGCGGACCGCGTCGGCATGCGGTACCTGGCCCAGCTGGTGAGCCGGCCGGGGCAGCTCGTCCCGGCGCTGACGCTGGCCAGCGCCGGCGAGGTCCCCGACGACACCAGCCCGCACGAGCTGCTCGACGATCGGGCCCGGGCCGACTACGCCGCCCGGGCGGCGGAGCTGTCCCGCGACCTGGCCGAGGCCGAAGCCCACCACGACCTGGGCCGGGCGGAGGGCCTGCGGGCCGAGATGGACGCCCTCGTCGACCAGCTGGAGTCCGCCGTCGGCCTGGGCGGCCGGACCCGCACCTTCGCCGACCCGGCCGAGCGGGCCCGCTCGGCGGTGAGCAAGGCGATCAAGCGGGCCATCGATGCGATCGACGCCGCCGACCCCGCCCTGGCGGCCCCGCTGCGCGCGACGGTCACGACGGGCGTGGCGTGCTCGTACACCCCGGACCCCCGGCGGCCGATCACCTGGTCCACCGGCGGGCCCGACGGGAGGGCCTGACCGGCGACCGGGAGGGACGCGACGGCGGGTCACGCGTGTCCCGGGCGTGTCCCGCCCTGCTCCGCGATGGGCATCCTCGCGGTCGAGTCGATCGACACCGTGCGGGCGCGCTTCCTGGCCCTGTCCGGGTCGCGGGCCCCCGGGCTGACGGCCGCCTGCGCCATGGAGCCGGACGAGCTGGCGCTGCACCAGCAGCAGGAATGGGAGGCGGCGCTGGCCGACGCCCGGGCGGTGTCGCCCTGGCACGCGGCGCGGCTGGCCGGCCTGCCGTCCGACGCCCCGCCCGCGTCGGTGCCGACGATGACCCGGCGCGACCTGGCCGCGCGTTTCGACCACATCGTCGGCACCCCGGGCGCCGGGGCCCGCTGGGCCGAGGCGCTCGTCCGGGCCGGCGATGGCCCGGTCGTGACCGACGGCGGGCGGCTGGTCGTCGCGGCGGACCGGCGGACGCCGGGCGGCGACCTCACGGCCTGGTCACTGCCCGATGTCGTCGGGCTCCACCTGGCCGTGCTGCGCTGGCTGCTGCGTGGGCCGACCGGCGGGGTGGCGCCCCGACGGACCGCCGCCGTCGGGGCCGCGTCGCGGGGCCTGTCCGCCGCCCTGGTGCGCCTGGCCGGCGGGACGGTGGTGCCCGCCGACCGCGACCCCGCAGCGATCGCCGACCGTCTGAACGGGATCCAGCCCGACCTCCTCGCCGCCTCCGCCGCCCTGGTGGCGCCGCTGGCCCGGCAGGCCGACGCGGGGCGGCTCACGCTGCGGCCCCGGGCGCTCGTCGCCGCCGGCCCGCTGGCGCCCGGCGCCCGGCGGGCCGCCCTCGCCGCCTGGGGCATCGAGCCGGTCGAGGTCTACGCGGAGGCCGCCTGCGGGGTGGTGGCGACGGGGTGTGGGTGGGCCGGCGGGCTGCACGTCAACGAGGACCTCGTGCTGGTCGAGGCGCTCGATCCCGCCGGCCGGCCGGTCGCCGGCGGCGAGCGGGCCGCCCGGGTCCTCGTCACCCCGCTCGGCGGCGGCCACGCGCTGCCGCTCCTGCGCTACGAGCTGGGAGCCACCGCCGTGTTGTGGCCGGGCCCCTGCCCGTGCGGCTCCGGGTTCCGGCGCCTCGGTGAGATCCGGTCCCGGTGAGCGACAGGGACGGCCGGTGGCCGGCCGGCTCGCCGGCTCACCTCGGGTGGGGGAATCCGGGCGATGCGCGCCGCTACCGGCGGGCCACGGTCCGGCCCCGTGACCTGCCCGTGCACCGCCGGGGGATCGCCGATCGCAGCGGGTCCGACGGCGTCCGGGCCCGGCGGCTCGTCGAGCAGGGTCTGGGCCTCGGACCCGGCGGCGACCGGCGGGCGACGGCGCGCCGGCTGTGCGGCCTGGCCCTCGTCGTGCTGGGCGACGGCGACGCCCGCGCCGCGACCGCGCTCGGGGAGGAGGCCGCCGCGCTGTTCCGCGCCGAGGGGGACGACCACGGGCTGGTGTGGGCGTTGGTGGCGCTCGGGTTGGCGCAGTACGCGGCCGGCGACCTGGCCGGCGGCGACGCCCGGACCCGGGAGTCGCTGGCGGTCAACCAGCGGGTCGGCAGCCGGCCGGCCACCGCCCACGCCTCGCTGCACCTGGTCTACGGGACCGCCCGGGCGGGCGACCTCGCCGCAGCCCGGAGGCACCTGGTCCGCGGGGTCGAGGCGTTGGAGGCGCCCGGTTCGGTGGCCGACGAGCCCGACTGGCTGTGGGCCGCCGCGCTGGTCGCCGCGGGCGAGGGCCGCACCCGGCTGGCGCTGCGCCTGGTCGGGGTGGCCGAGGCCCAGGGACGGCGGCGGGTCAGCCACCTGGGCGCCCCGGCGCTGGCCGCACTGGGCCCCTGGCTCGACGGGGCCGGCCGGGACGTCGGTCAAGCCACGGCCGGGCGGCTCGTGGCCGAGGGGGCGGCGGCGGCTCCCGGCCGCCTCGTGGCCGAGCTGGTCGCCGGCCCGGACGGCGCCCGCCACGACCCGCTCAGCGCCCGCGAGCAAGAGGTCGTCGACCTGGTCGCCGAGGGCATGAGCAACGGCCGGATCGCCGAGGTCCTCTACATCTCCAAGCGGACGGTGGAGTCCCACCTGGAGCACGTGAAGCAGAAGCTCGGCCACGGCACGCGGGCCGAGATCATGGCCTGGGCGCTACGGCGGTCGCTCTTCCGGGCGTGACGCACCGACACGGAGGGCGCGACCCCGGGAGGGCCCGAGGATGACAACGACGACGTGGCCCTGGCGGCCTGCGGCGACGACGCGTCCGGTTGCGTCGACGGTGGGCGCCGCCGGGCTGATCCGGGATGGCCGCGGGACGTTCCGGTGTCCCGGCGATGGCACGCCACGGGGGCATGACCTCTCGGAGACCTGCGATACGGCGTCACGGCGGCCAGCCGCCCTACTACCTGGGGCGGCCGGCGGACCGGTGGATCGAGGCGCTGGCGGCGGGCCGGCGCCCGCCGAGCTCCCGGCCGGCGGTGGCCGTGGTGACCGGCGACGGGGGTCTGGGGCGGCTCGTCGCCGAGGGTCTCGCAGCCGGCGGCTTCGCGGTCGGGCTGATGGCCCGCTCGGGCGGGGAGCTGGAGGAGTCGGCGACGCGGATCGAGGCGGCCGGCGGGACCGCGCTGGCCGCGGTGGCGGACGTCGGCGATGGCCGGGCCGTGGCGCCGGCGCTCGGGAAGATCCGCCGGCGACTCGGGCCGGTCGAGGTCCTGGTGAACGACGCCGGCGCCCCCGGGCTGCGGGGCCCGCTCATCGGCCAGGTGCTGCCCGAGATGGCGGCGCGTGGCCGGGGCCGGATCGTGAACGTCACCAGCCGGGCGGGGGCGTTCCGCTGGCCGGGGCTCTCGGCTTACTCGGCGTCGACGGCCGCCGTCGTCAGGCTGACGGACGAGCTCGGCCGAGCGACACGGTGCCGGGGGGTCAGCGTGTTCAGCGTCCACCTCGGGCCGCTGCCGACCGACTCCGCCCGGGCCGTCGACCTGGTCGTGAGACTGGCGTCGGGTCGCTACGACGACCTGCCGGGGCGCCACCTGTCCGTGGACGCGGACCCCGCCCTCGATCCGGCGGGGGGACCCTAGGGTGGAGCAGGTGTCCGAACGACGCGCGTCGGCCGGCGGGGCGATCCGCCGGTCGGGCCCGCGGCCGGGCACGATCCGCCCCGACGGCACGCGCTGGGAGCTGGCCCTCGACGGCCGGCGGGTGCGGGTACCCGACCTCGTCGGGATGCGCTACCTGGCCGAGCTGCTCACTCGGCCGGGCCGGCCCGTGCCGGCGCTGGCGCTGGCCAGCCGGGGGCTGGCGCCGCGGTCCCCGAGCCGCCAGGACGTCCTCGACGCCGACGCCCGGGAGGCTTACGCGGCCCGGGCCCGGGAGCTGGCGGCCGACGTGGCCGAGGCGGAGGCCGACAACGACATCGCCCGGGCCGAGCGGCTCCGGCTCGAGCTGGACGCGCTGGTCGACGAGCTCGAGTCCGCGACCGGCCTGCGCGGGCGGCCCCGGTCGTTCGCCGACCCGGCCGAGCGGGCCCGGTCGTCGGTCAGCAAGGCGATCAAGCGGGCGATCGACGCGGTGGACGACGCCGACCCGGCGATCGCCGACGTCCTGCGGGCGACCGTCACCTTCGGCGTGGCCTGCTGCTACGAGCCCGATCCCCGGGCCCCGGTCGTCTGGTCGGGCCGGCCGGCCGAGGTCGGCGGGGCCCCGGGGTCGACGGGCACGCTCGGCGGCCGCTCGCGGCGGGCGGCCGACCGCTGGTTCGTGGGGCGCGACGCCGAGGTGGCGCTGGTCCGGTCGGCGCTCGCCGGCCCCGAGCGGGAGTTCTCGGTCCTGCACGTGCACGGCCCGGGCGGCGTGGGCAAGACGATCCTGCTCGGCGGCATCGCGGCCGAGGCGGCGACGGCCGGCGTCCGGGTGGTCCGGCTGGACATGCACACGATCGAGCCGACCTCGTCCGCCCTCCTCGACCGGTTCTCGACCGAGGTGGGGGAGCACGCGGCGGGGCCGCTCGCCGTGCTGGTCGACACGTTCGAGCGGGCCGAGGCGCTGGCCCCGTGGTTCTGGGGCCGGTTCGTGGCCGACCTGCCGGCGGACGCGTTCGTGGTGGTCGCCAGCCGCAACCCGCCGCCGGCGTCGTGGCGGTCGGAGCCGGGGTGGCAGGCCGTGGCGCGGGTGGTGCCGCTCGGCAACTTCTCCGGCGACGACGCCCGCCACTACCTCGAGCTGCGCGACGTCGACGCGTCCCGCCACGACCGGCTCGTCGCCCTGACCCATGGCCACCCGCTGGCGCTGTCGCTGGTGGTCGACGTCCTGGCCCAGCGGCCGGCGGGAGACGGCGGCCCGATCACGCTGGTCGACGCCCCGGACGTGCTGCGGATGCTGGTGGACCGGTTCGCCGGCGACGTCCCCGACCGCCGCCACCGCGACGCCCTCGCGGTGTGCGCCCACGCCCGGTTCACGACCGAGGACCTCCTCGGGGCCGCGCTCGGCGACGACGACCCGGCCGGGCTGCTCGGCTGGCTGCGCTCGCTGTCGTTCGTCGAGGAGGGTCGCTACGGCCTGTTCCCGCACGACCTCGCCCGGGACGTGCTCGACACCGAGGGGCGCTGGCGCGACCCGGTGCGCTACGAGGGCCTGCACCGGCGGGTCCGGGCCCACATCGTCGGCCGGATCCGCGCCTCGGAGGGCCGGGCCCGGCGCAAGGCCGCCACCGACCTCGTGTTCCTCCACCGCCTGAACCCGGTGATGGCCCCGCGGTTCGACTGGAGCGGCCTCGGCGCGGTCGGGATCGGCCCCGTGGCCGCGGCGGACCACGACCTGGTCGTCGCCCTGGCCGGGCGCCACGAGGCGGCCGACGAGGTCCGGATGGTGCGCCACTGGCTCGACCGCCAGCCCGAGGCGTTCCTGGCGTTCCGGGTCGAGGGCGAGGTCGTCGGGTTCACGGCCTTCCTCCGCCTCGATCGGGCCTCGCCCGAGGACATCGCGGGCGACCCCGGCACCCGGGCGGCCGCCCGGTTCTGGGCCGACCACGGGCCGCCCCGGCCCGGCGAGGCCGTGACGATGGCGCGCTTCGTGGTCGACGGCCGGGGCGCGGGGGAGGGCCCGTCGCCGGCCTGGGAGGGGTTCAGCGTCGCCCACGTGCTGCACACGATGGAGACGGCCGGGCTGGCGTGGGACTTCGTCGCCGGATTCCGGTCGCCCGAGCTCGAGCCCCTGTTCCGCTACATCGACTACCCGCGGCGGCCGGAGGCCGAGTTCACCAGCGGCGGCGCCCACCACGTCGTGTTCGCCCACGACTGGCGGCGGCTCGGCTGGGAGGACTTCGTGGCCATGATGGGCGACCGCGAGCTGGACGACGGCTCGGGCCTGGTCGTTCCCGCCGGGGTGTCCGGGCCGGCCCCGGCGACCGTCCTGTCCGCCGGCGAGTTCCGGGCTGCCGTGCGCCGGGCGCTGCGCGACCGGCACCGGCCCGACCGGCTGGCGGCGAACCCGCTCGCCCGGTCGCGGTCGGCCCGCGCGCGCTTCGGGCCGGGCGCCGGCGCCGCGGCGGTGGCGGAGATGATCGACACGGCGGCCGCGGCCCTGGCCGCCGACCCCCGCGACGCCAAGGCGCACCGGGCGATCGACCGCACCTACCTGCGGCCCGCGCCCAGCCAGGAGGCGGCGGCCGAGCTGCTCGGCCTGCCCTTCAGCACCTACCGCGACCACCTGAGCCGGGGCGTCGCCCGGATCGTGGAGCAGCTCTGGGACCAGGAGCTCCACCCGGGATGGCCGGGGGCCCGGCAGTGATCCAGCAGGTGTCCACCTGGCGGGTCGCCACCCGCCCGTCGCACGGTGGCGGCATGGCCACCACGACCCACGTCACCACCGACCCGACGACGCTCGACGGCGCGGCGATCCTGCTCAACGCCCGGGCCGTCGCGCCCGCGCTGCGGGAGGAGGCGGCGGCCGGCGAGCGCGCCCGGCGCCTGACGCCCGGGGCGGTCGAGGCACTCCGCTCGACCGGTGTGTTCCGCATGCCGATGCCGCGCTCCTGGGGCGGCCCCGAGGTCGACGTCCCGACCCAGATCGACATCGTCGAGACGCTGTCGCGGGCCGACGGGTCGGCCGGGTGGTGCGCCATGATCGGGTCCGACGGCGGCTTCTTCAGCGCCGCCCTCGACGACGAGGTCGGTCGCGACCTGTACCGGGACCTCGACACCGCCACGGCAGGCTTCATCCAGCAGCCCATCGGCCGGCTCGACGCCGCGCCCGGCGGCTACCGGCTGGCGGGCCGCTGGCCCTTCGCCAGCGGCTGCACCCACGCCGGCGTGGTCGTGGCCGGGGCCCTCGTCTTCGACGACGGCAGCCTGCGCACCGGCACGGATGGCTTCCCCGAGCACCGGATCGCGATCCTGCCCGCCGACGCCGTCCGGGTCGTCGACACCTGGCGGACCACGGGGCTGGCCGGCAGCGGCAGCCACGACATCGAGATCGCCGACGCCTTCGTCCCCGCCGAGCGCACCTTCCGGCCGGCCGACCTCGCCGGCCGGCGCGCCGGCTCGCTCTACTCCTGGCCGGGGGCGTTCTTCCACAACATCGTCGGCGTGCCCCTCGGCATCGCCCGGGGCGCCCTCGACGCGGCGGAGGACCTGCTGGCCGGGAAGATCCTGCGGCCCGAGCAGGTGCCGGCCCGCGACGACGGGAGGACCCGGACCGGCCTGGCCCGGGCCGAGGCGCTGGCCGGCTCGGCCCGCAGCTACGCGGTCGACGCGATCGGCGACTTCTGGGCGACGGTCCAGGCCGGCGACCCGCCGTCGCCCCGCCAGCGGGCCGCCGTGGCCGGCGCGTGCGTCCACGGCTTCCGCAGCTGTCACGAGGCGGTCCAGCTCCTGGCCGACACGCTCGGCAGCTCGTCCGTCTACCACGACAACCCGCTGGAGCGGCGGCTGCGCGACCTGACGACCCTGCGCCAGCACGTGGTCGCCCAGCTCAAGCTGCTCGAGGTGGTCGGGGGCCTGTGGCTCGCCGGCGCCGACACCAACCACCCGCTGCTCAACCAGCGGATCATCTGATCTCGACCCGACAAGGAGGGCAGGAATGCCGGTCCACGTCTTCAAGCAGACGATCGCGATGCTCGCGTCGGCGGGCGACACCGGCGGGACCGTCGGCGCCATCGAGGTGTCCGGCCCGGGAGGCGCCGTGCCCCCGCTCCACGTGCACGAGCGCGAGGACGAGGCGTTCTTCGTGTTGGAGGGCGACTACCGCGTCTTCGTCGGCGACGACGTGATCGCCGCGTCACCGGGAAGCTGGGTCTGGGGGCCGCGGGGCGTGCCGCACGGCTACCAGATCGACTCGGCGCGCGGCCGGCACCTGAGCCTCAGCATGCCCGGGGGTTTCGAGGCGTTCTTCGAGGAGGTCGCGGCCTTCGCCACGCCGGACGCCGATCCCCGCCAGGAGATGGGCAGGCTCACGGCGGTCGCCGCCCGCTACGGCGTCGAGTTCCTCGGGCCGCCGGCGGCG